>DATEEF010000074.1:0-34118 GCA_035281265.1 Steroidobacteraceae bacterium | reverse complement strand
CGTCGACGGGGAGCGCCTCGCCTGCCTGTGGCTCGGATTGCTGCTGGTGCCGCTCGTATCGCTCGGCGCGCTGCGCAGCGCGATGCTGCAGGGCCTGAAGAGAGTCGTGCTCGGGCAGCTGCCGGAATTCGTCATCAGGCCGGCCGTCTTCCTGCTGCTCATCAGCGCGTTGCTCGTCGCCGGGCGCGCCCTCGACTCGGCGGCGGACGCGATGGCGCTGCAGCTCGTCGCCGCCGCGGTGTCCTTTGCGGCGGGACTGCTGCTGTTCGCGCGTCATCGGCCGGCCGGGCTGCGCACCGCGGCGCGCGTGGCCGCCGACGGCGTCTGGTGGCAGAGCGCGATCGTGTTCGGCATGTTCGCGGCGATGCGGCTGGTCAACGGCCGCACCGACCTGCTCGCGCTGGGCCTGTTTCACGACGACGCGGACGTCGGCGTCTACCGCGTGGCGGTGCAGCTCGCGACCTCGATCATCTTCGGGCTGCAGATCGTCACTCCGATCCAGGGGCCGCACCTCGCGCACGTGCACGCGACCGGCGACATGGAAGCCTTCCAGCGCGTCGTCACGCGCACGTCCCGCATCGTGTTCGCGATCACGGTGCCGACGTTCTGCGCGGTCGTGCTGTTCGGCAAGCCGATCATCGCGCTCGCCTTCGGCAGCGCCTACGAGGACGCCTACCTGCCGCTGGTCGTCCTGTCGGCGGGGCAGCTCGTCAACGCCTGCATGGGTTCGGTCGGCTCCGTGCTCAACATGACGGGCCACGAACGCGACACCGTGCGCTGCCTCGCCGCCGGCGCCGCCGTGAACGTCGCGTTGAATTTGCTGTTGACGCCGCAAATGGGGATGATGGGCGCCGCGGTCGCGACTTCCGCCAGCCTCGTCACGTGGAACCTCATGATGTGGCGGCAGGTGCGCGCCCGGCTCGGCGTGGAGACATCGGTATTCGGCAGGAAGCGCCGTTGAAGGCCGGAATCGTGACGGAGTGGGGCCCTTGCGGCAGTTGATCCTCGATACCGAGACGACGGGCCTCGAAGTCGCCGAAGGCCACCGCATCATCGAGATCGGCTGCGTGGAGCTGTCGCACCGGCGGCCGACGGGCCGGCACTGGCACCGCTATTTGCGCCCGGGCCGCGTGGTGGACGCCGCGGCCCTCGCCGTGCACGGCATCACCAACGAGTTCCTCGAGTCGCAGCCCGCGTTCGCCGACGTGGCGGACGAGTTCCTCGCCTTCGTCGAGGGTGCCGAGCTCGTGATCCACAACGCGGAGTTCGACGTCGCCTTCCTCGACGCGGAGCTGGCGGCGGCGGGCCGCGCCACGCGCATTTCCGACCATTGCCGCGTCGCCTGCTCGCTCACGCTCGCGCGCCGGATGCATCCGGGCCAGCGCAACAGCCTCGACGCGCTCTGCAAGCGCTACGGCGTCGACAACTCCGGCCGCGACCTGCACGGCGCGCTGCTGGACGCGCGCATCCTGGCGGACGTGTACCTCGCCATGACCGGCGGCCAGGCCGCGCTCGGGCTCGACGGAGGCCCTGGGGCAGGTGCGCTGGCGGGCCCGGCCGCGCCGGCCGCGCGCGGTGCGGTCGTCATCCCGGTCGTCCGGGCAAGCGCGGCGGAGCTTGCGGCCCACGAGGCGGCGCTGACAGGCATCGACCGCGCTTCGAATGGCCGCACGGTCTTCCGGGCGGGCACCGTCCGTGGCGCGTAACCGCGTGCCCGAGCTGTCGCTGCGCAACTGCCGCATCGGCGTGATCGGCCTCGGTTACGTGGGCCTGCCGCTCGCGGTCGAGTTCGGCAAGCATTACGAGACGACGGGCTTCGACATCGACCCGGAACGCATCGCGGAGCTGCGGCGCGGCCGCGACCGCACCCTCGAGGTGGACCAGAAGGAATTGCGCGCCGCGAAGCGCCTGCGCTTCTCCAGCGAGGTCAAGGACCTCAAGGCCTGCCGCGTCTTCATCGTCACCGTGCCGACGCCGATCGACGCCGACAAGCGCCCGGACCTCGTGCCGCTCGAGCGCGCGAGCGAGACGGTCGGCCGCGTGCTGAAGCGCGGCGACATCGTGATCTACGAGTCGACCGTCTACCCGGGCTGCACCGAGGAGGTCTGCGTCCCGATCCTCGAGCGCCGCTCGGGGCTCAAGTTCAACCGGGACTTCTACGCGGGTTACAGCCCGGAGCGCATCAACCCGGGCGACCGCGAGCACCGCCTGCCCACGATCCGGAAGGTGACTTCCGGCTCGACGCCGGACGCGGCTGCCTTCGTCGACAAGCTGTACGGCACGATCGTGAAGGCGGGGACGCACGCGGCCTCGTCGATCCGCGTGGCCGAAGCCGCCAAGGTCATCGAGAACACGCAGCGCGACGTCAACATCGCGCTCGTCAACGAGCTCGCGATGATCTTCAACCGGCTCGGCATCGACACGCAGGAGGTGCTGGAGGCGGCGGGGAGCAAGTGGAACTTCCTGCCATTCCGCCCGGGACTGGTCGGCGGCCATTGCATCGGCGTCGATCCGTATTACCTGACGCACAAGGCGCAGCAGATCGGCTACCACCCGGAGATGATCCTCGCGGGGCGGCGCATCAACGACAACATGGCGCTGTACGTCGCGGACGAGGTCGTGCGGCTGATGGCGGCCAAGCGCATCCACGTGAAATCCTCGCGCATCCTGGTCATGGGCCTCGCGTTCAAGGAGAACACGCCGGACCTCCGGAACTCGAAGGTGGCGGACCTCGTCGCGGAGCTCGCCGCGAACGGCGCCAAGGTCGATGTCTGGGACCCGTGGGTGAGCGCGGAGGAAGCCGAGCGCGAATACGGCATCCGCCTCGTCAAGCGGCCGGCGCGCGGCCGCTACGACGCGATCGTGCTCGCCGTGCCGCACCGCGAGTTCGCCTCGATGCGGCCGGCCGAAGTCCGCCGGTTCGCGCGACGCAAGCACGTCGTTTACGACATCAAGTACCTGTTCGGGCGCGATCAGGCCGACGGCAGGCTCTAGGTTCGCCATGCGGATCCTCGTCACCGGCAGCGCGGGCTTCATCGGCTACCATGTCGCCGAGCGGTTGCTGGCCCGCGGCGACGAAGTCGTCGGGCTCGACAACCTCAACGAATACTATGACCCCGCCCTCAAGCGCGCGCGCCTCGCGCGGCTCGAGACGCGGCCCGGGTTCCGCTTCGAGAAGATCGATCTCGCGGAGCGCGCGGCGATGGAACGGCTGTTCGCCGGCGCCGGGATCCGGCGCGTCGTGCACCTGGCGGCCCAGGCCGGCGTGCGCTATTCCATCGAAAACCCGCACGCATACGCCGACAGCAACCTGACCGGTACGCTGCACGTGCTGGAGGGCTGCCGGCATCATGGCGTCGAGCACCTCGTTTTCGCCTCGACGAGCTCCGTCTACGGCGCGAACACGAAGATGCCATTCTCGGTGCACCAGAACGTGGACCACCCGCTGTCGTTCTATGCCGCGACCAAGAAGGCGAACGAGCTGATGGCCCACACCTATGCCGCGCTCTACGGGCTGCCGGTGACGGGCCTGCGCTTCTTCACGGTCTACGGGCCGTGGGGCCGCCCGGACATGGCGCTGTTCCAGTTCACGCGCAACATCCTCGCCGGCCAGCCGATCGACGTCTTCAACTACGGCAAGCACCGCCGCGACTTCACCTACGTGGAGGACATCGCGGCGGGCGTCGTCGCCGCGCTCGACCGGCCTGCCGCCCCGGACCCGCGATGGGACGGCGACGATCCCGACCCGGCCACGAGCCGCGCCCCGTACCGGCTCTACAACATCGGGAACAACCGGCCGGTCGAGCTGATGCACTACATCGAGGTGCTCGAGCAGTGCCTCGGCCGCAAGGCCGAGAAGAATCTGCTGCCGCTGCAGGCGGGCGACGTCCCCGACACCTGGGCCGACGCGGAAGACCTCGTGCGCGACGTCGGTTACCGGCCGTCGACGCCGGTCGAGGAGGGCGTCGCCCGCTTCGTCGCCTGGTACCTCGACTATTACCGGGACGGCGGGCCCGCGAATCCGCGGGTCACGAACCTTGGCTGATGCGCTCGCGGCGCAGGCGGCGCGGCTGGCCGCCCGGCCGGTCGCGGAGCTCTTCGCGGCGGACCCGGGCCGCTTCGCGCGATTCTCCCGCGAGGCCTGCGGCCTCCTGCTCGACTTCAGCCGCCAGCGCCTCGATGCGGAATCTCTCGCGGGCCTGACCGCGCTCGCGGCATCGAGCGGGCTCGTCGAGCGCCGCGACGCGCTCTTCGCGGGCGAGCCGGTCAATGCCACGGAGGGGCGTGCGGCGCTGCATACGCTCCTGCGCGTGCCCGCCGGAGGGCCGCTGCCGGTGGCGCTGCGCGCCCTGCACGCCGAGGTCCTCGCGGTGCGCGCGCAATGCCGGGAGTTCGTCGGCGCCGTGCACGCGGGCAGGCTGACCGGCGCGACCGGGGAGCGCTTCGCCGACGTCCTGAACGTCGGCATCGGTGGCAGCGACCTCGGCCCGGCGATGGCGGCACAGGCGCTGTCGCCCTACGACGCCGGCCTGCTGCGATGCCACTTCATCTCGAACGTGGACGGCACGCAGTTCGCGGACCTCGCGCCCGTACTCGACCCCGCGCGCACGCTCGTGATCGTCTGCTCGAAGACCTTCACGACGCAGGAGACGCTCGCGAACGCCACGCGCGTGCGCGGGTGGCTCGCGGCGCGACTCGGCGAGGCGGCCGTGCCGCGGCATTTCGCGGCGGTCTCGACGAACCAGGCCGCCATGGACGCGTTCGGCGTCGGCCGCGAGTCCCGCTTCACGATGTGGGACTGGGTCGGCGGGCGCTATTCGCTCTGGTCCGCGGTCGGGCTCGCGCTCGAGCTCGCGATCGGCAGTCGTCACTTCGAGTCGATGCTGGCGGGCGCGCACGCGATGGACGCGCACTTCCGGGCGGCGCCCTTCGAAGACAACCTGCCGGTGCTGCTCGGCCTCGTCGCCCACTGGAACCGCAACCTGCTGGGCTGTGAAAGCCATGCGGTGCTGCCGTACACGCAGCGGCTGGCACGGCTGCCCGCGTACCTGCAGCAGCTCGAGATGGAGAGCCTCGGCAAGCGCACGACGCGCGACGGCGCGCCGGTCGCGACCCGCACGGGCGCGGTCATCTGGGGAGAGCCGGGCTCGAATGCCCAGCACTCGTTCTACCAGCTGCTGCACCAGGGCACGGCCGACGTCAGCGCGGACTTCCTGCTCCCTGTTCAGGGCGCGGCCGACGCGGCCGCGGACGAGCTGGCGATCGCGAACTGCCTCGCCCAGATGCAGGCGCTGATGGCGGGTTTCGCCGCGCCGGAGCCGCACCGCGTTCACCCGGGCAGTCGCCCGGTGTCGCTGATCGCGTTCCAGCGGCTGGACCCGGCGACACTCGGGGCGCTCGTCGCCCTTTATGAGCACAAGGTCTTCGTCGAGTCCGTGCTGTGGGACATCAACCCCTTTGACCAGTGGGGCGTCGAGCTCGGCAAGAAGATCTGCGCGACCCTACTTCCGCTCGGGCGGGCGCCGGTGCCGGGCGAACTGTCGGATCTGGCCCGCTGGATCGAGGCCCGTCGCCGCCCGTAGTCGAATAATGTAAAGTGCGTCAGGCACTTGCGGATTGATCCTCGTCCCTCAATGAGACTGGCGGCTGCCTTACCCGCCTGGACGCTGTCGCTCGCGGCGGCGCAGGCCTTCGCGGAACCCTGGCTCGCGCCGGGCGACGCACGACTTCGCCACGACCTCGAGCTGCTCGCGGATGCCGGCATCGTGCGCGCGCCCCTGACCGCATGGCCGGTGTCCTGGGCCGAGGTCGCGCGCGATGTCTCGGGCCGGACGCCCGAGCCCGGGCAGGCCGCCTGGCTCGTCGCCGCGCTCGCGCGCGTGCAGGCCGCTGCCGGCGTCGTGCAGCGGACGGGCCACCCGGCCGGCGAGCTCAGCCTCTCCGGCTCCGAGCAGCCGATGGCCCTGCGGCGCTTCGGCGCGACGCCGCGCGAGGAGGGCGAGCTTTCCGCGGCGGTGCACTACACCGGCGACCGATTCGCGTTCCGGGCCCAGGCCACGGCCGTCGCCGATGCGGACGACGGCAAGACCTGGCGCCCCGACGGCAGCTACGTCGCGGCGGTGCTCGGCAACTGGATGCTGCACGCGGGCTACATCGATCGCTGGTGGGGGCCGGGCTGGGAGGGCAGCCTCATCTACGGCAGCAATGCGCGACCGATTCCGTCGGTCACCGTCGAGCGCAACTATTCCGACGCCATCGATCACCCCTGGCTGCGCTGGATCGGGCAGTGGCGCTTCGTGGCGACGATGGGCCAGCTGGAAGGCGATCGCGAGGACGCGCCGCACGCGCGCTTCTCGGGTGCCCGGGTCACCTGGAAGCCGCATCCGCGCGTCGAAGTCGGCATCTCGCGCAGTGCGCAATGGTGCGGCGACGGCCGCCCCTGCGGCTTCGACACGTTCTGGGACCTCCTGACCGGCAACGACAACGACCAGCCGCTCGAGGAACAGCCCGGCAACCAGATGGCGGGATTCGACGCGCGCTGGGCGCTGCCCTTCGCGCCCATCGCGATCTACGGCCAGATGATCGGCGAAGACGAGGCCGGACTGCTGCCGAGCCAGTACCTCGGCCTGTTCGGCATCGAGGCCACGGGCGGGTTCGGCGACCGCTCCTTCAGGCTGCACTTCGAGTACGCGGACACCGCGTGCAGCTTCTACGAGAGCGAGCCGAACTTCGGCTGCGCCTACCGCAACGTGATCTACACGGACGGCTACCAGTTCCGCGACCGTTCGATCGGCCACGCGATCGACGGCGACAGCGAGCAGTTCGCGGCCGGGGCGATGCTCGTGAACGCGGATGGTTCCAGCTGGGAGCTGGCCCTGCAGACGGTGGATGTCAACCGCGCGAGCGAAAACCCCGTGCACTCGGTGGAGCCGGCTGCGGCTAGAATCCGCTCCGCCGACCTGTATCATCGGCGTCCGCTGTGGGGGGGCGACCTCAGCGTCGCGGTCGGGTACGAAACGCGCGAGCGGGGAGGTCCGCCGGGCGACTCGGAAGACGTCCGCGGCTTCGTGACCTGGACCTGGGAGTTTCAGTGAAGGACATGCGCTGCCGGCATTCGATGCGACGGGGCCTCGCGGGGCTCGCGGCGGCGCTGCTGATGTCGGGCGCGCTCGCGCAGACGACGCAGGTCCCGCCGATCAGTTCGCCGGTCCCCGGTACGATGCCGACGCAGCAGGCGCCGACCGCCGAACAGCTGCAGATGCTCCAGCAGCTGCCGGAATCGGAACGGCAGGCGCTGATGCAGTCGCTCGGGATTCCGACCGGCAGCGTCCCGGGCCAGACCACGGGCACGACTCCCCTGCAGCAGCAGGCGCCGGTCGTCATGCCGCCCACGACCTCGACCGAACCCACGGGTCCGCCCGTCATCGAAGCGGGCAGCACCATCATCGTGAAGTTGCGCCTCCCGCGGGCGAACGCGGAGGTTCCGACCGACACGCAGCGCCGGACGCCGGTGGACACGTCGGCAACACCCGCCGACGAGGAACTCGGCGACTTGCAGCAGCTCGCCCGGCTCGAGTCGGGCGCGAATGTCGACCCCGAGGTCGAGCGGATCTTCCAGCAGCGGCTGCAGCGCAATCCCCAGCTCGGGCAACTGCTCGGTGCGGCGACTTACGTGATCGATCGCGAGGGCCGGATCGACTTCCCCGGCGTCGCGCGCATCTCGCTTGCCGGCCTCACCGAGAACCAGGCGGCGCGCCGCATCGAGGCGGAGCCGAGCCTCAGGCCGTTGACGGCCGAGGTGATGCTGCTGCCGCTCGAACGCTTCGGCATCGACGCGCTCGAGCCGTTCGGTTACGACCTGTTCCGCGACCTCGCGCTGACGTTCTTCCCGGCCACCGACGTGCCGGTGCCGCCCGAGTACACGCTCGGCCCGGGGGACGAGGTGCGCGTTCAGCTCTTCGGCAAGCGCAACGAGACGTACAACTTCATCGTGACGCGTGAAGGCGAGATCAACTTCCCTGAGACCGGTCCGGTCGCGGTCGCGGGTCTCTCGTTCGGCGAGCTGCGCGACCTGATCAACGAGCGCGTGGCGCAGCAGATGATCGGCGTGTCCGCGAGCGTGACCATGGGCCAGGTGCGGACGATCCGCGTGTTCGTCCTCGGCGACGTGGAAAGGCCGGGCTCCTACGTCGTCACCGGGCTGTCGACGATGATGAATGCCCTGTTCGTGGGCGGCGGCGTGGCGGAATCCGGCTCCCTGCGGAACGTCCAGCTGAAGCGCGGCGGGCGCACCGTACAGACGCTCGACGTCTACGACCTCCTGCTGCGCGGCGACAGCCGCCGCGATGCGCGCCTGCAGTCGAACGACGTGCTCTTCGTGCCGCCGCGCGGCGCGACCGTGGCGGTCGGCGGCGAAGTGCAGCGGCCCGCGATCTACGAGCTGGCCGGCGAGAAGAACGTCGACCAGGTGATCTCGCTCGCGGGCGGCCTGACCGCCACTGCGTTTGCCGCGACCGCGCGTATCGAGCGCGTCGACGTGACGGGCGGGCGCTCCGTACGCACCGTGAATCTCGACGAGGCATCGGGTCGCCAGGCAGCCGTGCGGAACGGCGACCGCGTGAGCGTCGACCCGCTGCCCGACGACGTGCTCACGGACCACGTGACGCTTGCGGGCCACGTGCTGCGGCCGGGGCCCTACGAATGGCGGCCCGGGATGCGCCTCACGGACCTCATCCGTTCCGTCAACGACCTCAAGTCCGACGCCGACCGGCGCTACGTGCTCATCGAGCGCCAGGCCGACCGCACCGGGCCGATCCAGGTGTTCTCGGCCGACCTGACGGCCGCGCTGGCGGCACCGGGCGGTCCGGACGATCCGTTGCTGCAGAACCTGGACGCCGCGACCGTGTTCGACCGCGGGAGCGGGCGCACGTCGGTGATGACGCCGCTGCTGCGCCAGCTGCGCCAGCAGGCGACCTACGGCAATCCCGCGCGCGAGGTCGAGATCGGCGGCATGGTGCACGCGCCGGGCACGTACCCGCTCGAGGAGGGCATGCGGGTCAGCGACCTGATACGCGCCGGTGGCGACCTCAACGAGTCGGCCTATGGCCTGACCGCCGAAGTCACGCGATACGAGGTCGAAGGCGGCACGCGCCGGGTCATCGACCTGCGCGAGGTCGACCTCGCCGCGGTGCTGGCGGGCGACCCGGCCGCGGACTTCGAGCTCGCGCCCTACGACCAGATCAGCATCCGCCAGGTCTCCCAGTGGCGGCGCAAGGGCTCCGTCCTGGTCCAGGGCGAGGTGCAGTTCCCGGGGCGCTACACGATCGAGCCCGGCGAGAAGCTGACGAGCGTGCTGGCACGGGCGGGCGGCCTCACGACGCTCGCCTTCCCCGAGGGCAGCGTGTTCCTGCGCGAGGACCTCAAGGAGCGCGAGCGCGAGCAGATCGATCGCCTGGTCTCGCGCCTCGAATCCGACCTCGCGATCATGATGCTGCGCGCCGGCCAGGCGGCCGCGGTCCAGGGCGTGCGGGCGCCGGACCAGTCGATCGCGGTCGGCCAGTCGATCCTCGGCCAGCTGCGCCGCGCCGAGCCGCTCGGGCGCCTCGTCATCGACCTGCCGGGCCTGCTCGCCGGCAACGCCGATCTCGACGTGGCCCTGCGTGACGGCGACCGGCTGCTGGTGCCCGAGGTGAAGCAGGAGGTCATGGTGCTCGGTGAGGTCCAGTACGCGACCTCGCACCTCGTCAAGGCCGGGCTCAAGCGTGACGACTATGTCGCAGCGAGCGGGGGCCTCACCGTCAACGCCGACGAGGACCGGGTCTACGTCGTGCGGGCAAATGGCGCGGTCGTGGGCACGAATGGCAGCAACTGGTTCAGCCAGGCCGACAACGTCGACATCCGCGCCGGCGACGCTATCGTCGCGCCGCTCGACGTCGACCGCGTGCCGTCGCTCGCGCTGTGGCAGAGCTCGACGGCGATCATCTACAACCTCGCGGTCGCGGTGGCGGCTATCGGCGCCCTGTAGCCGGCGACGCGTGCGCGTCGGCGGCGATCACGAGAACCCCGGCGGGCCCGAGCCGGACGCTGAATTCGCCGCCCTTGCCGCGAGCCAGCTTGCCGTTGCCGCTCACGGGCGCGAACTCGCCGGCGGCGTCGGGCGACCGGATCGTCACCTGGGCCGGCGCATTGATCTCCGCGTTGACGAGGCCGACATAGACCTTGCCCGCGTGCGAGCGGGTCCAGGTCATCACGCGGTCGTCCGTCCTGACCGTCTGCAGCAAGCCGGGCGCGGCGGGAGCGAGCAGGACGGGTTCGAGCTCGCCGAGCTCGTGCACGACCTTGCTAAGCGACGCCCAGATGCCGGGCGTGTCCCGCTTCATCGAGTACCAGTCCTCGGGCGCCCAGTAGTAAACGACAGCCATGGAGCCGCTCGCGATCGCGATGTGGGCCGCGGCGCGCAGCTCCGCGGCATTCGGCCGATGGTTCCGGTCATCCGGCTTCGCCAGGCCCGGGCGGCGCGCGCGCAGCTTGGGGCTTCCCTTGTTGTCCTGCCCCTGCACCACGGACCAGAGCGGCTTGCGCCCCTGCGCGGCCTTCATGTTCGTGCGGACGGTGTCGGCCAGGGGCCGCAAGGACGACTTCTCGGGCGACGTCGCGGCAATCGGGTAGCGATTGCTCCAGATGAGGTCGCAGAACGGAAGGTACTGCGTCAGCGTGGCCGGCGTGTTGGCGAGGATCACCGACGGCCGCTGCGGGTCCAGGCGCCGGAGGAGGGCGTAGACCTTCTCGGCGCTCGCGAGCGGCAATTCCTGCTCGCTCGGCTCGTCATAGATGTACCAGAACCACAGCGCGTGCTCGTTGGCGAGGGCCTTCACGATCGCCGTGATGTTTTCTTCGTCCGCGCTGCTGACCGCCTTGCGCGGCAGGCCGAGGAAGACGCCGAGCCCGAGCTGGTCGGCCTTGCGCAGGTAGGCGCGCGCGTCCGCGATGAACTGCTTGACGCCCTGCCGCTCCACGTCGAAGGACTCGAAGCGGTAGTCGTGCACCAGGTCGAAGCCGGCATCGGCGGCGCTGCGCAGCGCCTCCGCGAAGCGGTCCTCCTGCCCGGATCGGTAGCCGCCGCGGATGAACCGCGGCTTGCCGTCCATGATGAGCTCGCCCCGCTTTCCGAACGCGATCTGCGGCGCAGCGCGCTTCGGCGCGGCTTCGGGCGCAGCGGCGGCGGGGGCGGGTTCCTGGCCGCCCGAGCTCGCGCAGGCTGCCAGCAGCATCAGGGCGAGGCCCAAGCCTGGAAATACGCGCATGCCGCGAGTCTAGCTCAGGCCGGGCCCTCGCGGCCGGAAAGCCCTGTCAGCGGATACCCATATTTTCGGACGATCAATGCGTCGCGCGCGGCGACCAGCTCGCGGGCCTCGTCGTCGTAGAAGTCGGCGAGCGCGTGCCGGCGATCGGACGTGTTGGTCGGTTCCGCATTCTCGATGCGATCCACCTGGCGCGGGGACAGCGGGTAGCCGGCTTTCCGCAGCACGTCCATGAAATCCTGCTCGAGGTTCTCGGTGCGGATGGTCGCGTCGAGGATGCCGTGGGCGGCGTCGTGGCGGGTGAGCGCATCGAGGTCCGGCAACAGGCGCCGGTCGAACAGGGCCGCGTTGTCGCGCAGGTACAGCAGCTCGTACAGGAACGTCAGGATGCCCGCATAGGCGCTGACGGCGCTCTGCCCGAAATCGCGGAACAGGTCGAATCGCCGGCGCGAATCCAGCGCGAGCTTGAGCCACTCCCGGAAGAGGCGGGGATCCGACGGATCCGAGTGCAGGCGGCGCCAGGCGGAACCGGGCCGTGCCAGCTCGTGCCGCGCCGCGAGGACGCGGCTCGCGATCGCGGCCCTGGCGCCGCGGACGCGACGCGTGCCCGGGTCCCGCAACGCGTTCCAGAGGGACCGCGGAGCCGTGCTGCGGTCGAACGGACCGCCGCGACGCCTGCACCCGAACGTCCACAGCGACACGTACCAGTCCCAGGGATCGCGGATCGACCCGACGATCAGCCGCCTGCCCGGATCGAAGCCGCGCGGCATCGGACGATGCTTCCCGAAACGCTCCCGCCCGGAAAACTCCTCCACCAGGAGCCGCGCGATGTGCGTGCCTGCGGTCTTCTGGAGCTGCAGGAAGACCAGCCTGTCCGTGACGATCACGAGCGCAGTTCTGAGCCCTGGGGCATGCAGAGCACGTTCTGGAACTTGCCGAGCGTCGCCGCGTCGACGGGCCGCAGTCGCCCCATGCGCCCGACGATTGCGAAGCTGTAGCCGAGCCGCCCGAGCAGGTGCAGGATGTCGGCGGCCTCGTAGCCGGCCGCGCGCGCGGTGTCCTGCTGCACCTCGATGATCAGGTGCGGCCGGAAGCGCTCGAGCGACGCGGCCGCGCCCCGCAGCGCCGCGAGCTCCGCACCCTCGACGTCGAGCTTGACGAAGTCGAGGCGCGTCGCGCCGGCCTCGGCGAGGAACGCGTCGAGGGTCGTGATCGTCACTTCCTGGACGGCCACCGAGCGCTGCGCGAAGGCGTACAGCGTGCCGAGGCCGTCGTGCACCGAGCCGTCGTGGAATTTCTCCGCGGCCAGGTAGATCGGCTGCGTGCCGGGGCGGTCGGACAGCGCGCGGCGCACGATGCGGACCTGCGTCAATGCGTTCAGGCGCACGTGCTCCGTGAGGTGCTCGGCGATGCGCTCGACCGGCTCGAACGAGAACACGGAGCCCTGCGGCCCGACGGCCTTGGCCGCGACCAGGCTGATCTCGCCGATGTTCGCGCCCGCGTCGACGACAGTCATGCCCGGTTTCAGGATCCGCGCCAGCACGGCGCAGATATCGCGATTGCAGTAGCCGTACCAGAAGATCTGGCTCTGCATGCGCTCGTCGAGCGCGAGGCGCATGGTCAGGTCGCCGTCGAAGTCCTGCACGGTGACGACGCGCGACTTGCGCGCGTAGCGCCGGCGGATCGGGTTCACGACGCGGTTGAACCCCGGGATGCCGCGCGCCAGCAGCAGCGCCTTGCGCAGCAGCAGGACGCCGTCGTCGCGGACATCGGGCGAATGCACTCGGATCGCGCTCCTCGATGGGTCGTCGCGAGCATAGAGAGGGCGGTCCGGCCGCGCAACAGCCGTGCGCCGCCGGCCGGCCGCGGGAATTTTCAGACGCGCAGGATCTCGCGATAGCGGTCGACTGCGGTCTCGACCGCGAACGTCGCGGCATGGCCGGCCGCGGGCGCCGCGCGTGGTCCGTCGATCTGCGCCTCGATGGCGCCCGCGAGCGATTCCGCGTCTCCGACCGGCACCAGCAGGCCGTGGCGGCCGTCTTCCAGTATCTCGCGCGGCCCGTAGCAGTCGGTGCTCACCACGGGAGTGCCGCAGGCCATCGCCTCGACGAGCACATTGCCGAAGCCTTCCCAGCGCGACGTGAGCGCGAACACGGCGGCACGGCGCATGTAGCGGTACGGATTGCCGACGAAGCCCGGCATCTGCACGTCCGCGTCGATCCCGAGCGTCACGGCGAGGCGTTCCAGGCGCGGCCGCTCGCTGCCTTCCCCGAGGATCACCAGCCGCGCGCGCCTGCGCGCGCGGACCCTCGCGAATGCGCGCAGCAGGCTTTCATAGTCCTTGGCGGGCACGAGGCGGCCGGCGCCGAGCACGACGGGCGGTTCGCCGTCGCGGAACCAGGGATGATCGAGCGGCTCGCCCGCGCGCGCTGCGAGCTCCGGAGTCACCACGGGGTTGTAGATCCGCGTGATCCTCTCGCGCGGCACGCCGACCAGGGCCGCGAGGTCCCGCGCCACGCCCTCGGACACCGCGACGATCGCATCCGCCTTCGGATACGCACGGCGCATGAAGACCGGCAGCACGCGGGCACGCAGCTGCTCGGAATGCGTGGCGGACAGGCTCGGGATCGTGTGTTCGGAAACCACGAGCCGCGTCGACGCTCGCGCGAGCGCGCGCGCCCAGACGGCGACGACATTCGCGTGCGGAAGCGCCGACAGCATCGCGTCGGGCGGTTCGCGGCGAAGGTAAGCCGCCAGGCCCTTCAGGGCGGCCAGCACGCGATGTGCCTCGAGGTCGACGATCCGGATTCCCGCCGTCCGCGGCGGCAGGTTGGGGCCCTCGCGCTGCGCGACGAGCAGGTCGGCGGCAACGCCGCGTGCGGCCAGTCCCTGCGCCAGCGTGATCATGACGCGCTCGGCTCCGCCGCCGCGAAACGAGGGCATGAAGAACGCGACGCGGGCGCTCACTGGACGCGTGGGGCGGAAGGCGCGGGTCTCAGCAGGAAACGCCCCGAGAGCGTCAGCAGGTCGCGCTTGTCGTAGCGGCTGAACTTCGGATCGATCGGCAGGCCGTCCAGCACGCTTTCGTCGGCGATCATGCGCACGTTGTCGAGGATCGCGTAGTCGCCGAAGAGCCTCTCGAAGTCGCTGTGGCGCAGCCGGTTCTGGTGCTGGCGCGGCGGATTCCAGAAGCGCCACGCCTCGTCGCTGTAGCGATAGAAATTGCACTTGGTGATGGACCGGTCGGCCGTGGCGTAATGGTCGTAGTAGCCGATGCCGAAGCCCATCAGCGCGTCGGGAGACGCGATCCGCCGCAGCTCCGCCATGATCCGCGGGAGCTGGTCCACGGGAATGTGCTCGAGGCAGGACATCGAATACATGTAGTCGACGCTGCCCGACGGCAGGCCGGTCGCCCGCACGTCGCCTGGCGCGACGTAACGGATCCGGTAGCGGCGCTCGAGGTCGGCCATCGAATCGAGCTCGCGCCAGTCGCCGGGAAGGCCCCGGGCACGGTAGGTACGGATGACGTGATTGATGCGCTCGACGTTGGCAAGGCGCGCGATGTCGTACGCATAGACCGTGGCGCCGGCCGCGCTTAACATGAGCGCGGCGGATAGGCTTCCGCCGGCGCCGAACTCGAGCGCCACCCCGGTCCGGCCCAGCTTCAGGTAGTTGTCCACGTGGTAGCGATGGCTCTCGATGTTCGCGTCCGTCAGCGTGCGGAAGTAACGGGACGTGACGTGGCGCTGCGCGAAGGCGTGCAGCGCATCTCCGCCGGGAATGACATCCAGCAGGCGGAAGGCAAGGCATTTCAGGCGCCAGTTCATGGGGCGGGCGGTCACCGGTGAGCGCGGAATCGCGGCTCAATATAGCGCATCCGTCGCCTGCGCCCGCGCGGGCGGGCGCAGCGGGCAAGCCGCCGCATTTCCTGGGGATCGGCGCGCCTCGCTGCGGCACTTCGTGGGTTTTCAAGATGCTGCGGCTTCACCCGGAAGTCTGGATGCCGTGGAAGGAGATCCACTACTTCGACAGCGCCGATCCGGGCACCGAGTCCGGCTACGACATGCAGAGCCGCTCGTTCAGGCTGAAGCTCGGGTGGCGCTACATCGCGTGGCGCCTCGCCGTGCGCACCGTGCCGGGTGCGCGCGCGCTCGCGCGCAGGTTCCTGCCGTTGCAGGCGACGCAGGCCCCTGGCTACCGCTGGAGCGCGCGCTTCCTCCTCGGCGAGGCTTCGCTCGACTGGTACCGCGAACTGTTCCGCGAGGGCACGGAGCGCAACCTGTGCTGCGGGGAGATCACGCCGGCGTACTTCATGCTGTCGCGCGAGGCCATCGCGCGTCTCACCGCCGACTTGCCGGGCGTGCGCGCATTCCTGCTGCTGCGCAACCCGCTCGACTGGGCCTGGTCCGGGATCTGCAAGGACGCCCGCGACGCGGGGCACGACCCGGGCGCGCTGTCCGATGCGGAGCTGATCGCGCGCTGCCCGGCCCCGGAACGGCGGGGGCGGGCGGATTTCGCCGGCAACCTGGGGCGCTGGCTGGAGCAGTTTCCGCGCGAGCGCCTGCTGATCGGCTTTCATGACGAGATCGAATCGGACCCGGTCGGGTTCCTGGACCGCCTGTGCGCGCACATCGGCGTCGGCGCGATGCCGGACCGTGTCCGCGAGCTCGCCGCGCAGCGCGTCAACTCGTCGGCCCGCGACCTGCCGATGCCCGCGGCGGTGGAGCGCCACGTTGCCGCGCGGTTTGCGGAACAGGCGGAGATAATGGCGAGGATCGCAGGGGGGCCGGCCGTGCGGTGGCTGGACCAGGTTCGAAACGTCACGCGGGTGAACCATGCCTGACCAGGATCGCAACGCGAGCGGCAGCCGGGAGAGCGGACGCGGCATCGGGGAGGGCGGCTATGCCGTCCGGCTCTATCCCCTGGACGAGAGCGAGGAGATCCGCCTGCTCGACCTCTGGCGCACCGTCTGGGGCGGCAAGTGGCTCGTCGTGCTGGCGAGCTTTACGCTCGCCGTGCTGGCGGTCCTGGCCTCGTTCCTGATCACGCCGCAGTATCGCTCGCAGGCGGTGCTGTCGCCGGTGGGCGCGAGCAGCGGCGGCGGCCTCGCGGCGCTCGCGGGGCAGTTCGGCGGCCTGGCTTCGCTCGCCGGACTCAACATCGGTGCCGAGGACAATGTCGCGGAATCCATCGCCATCCTGAAGTCGCGCGCGCTCACGGAGCGCTTCATCCGCGAGCGGAACCTCCTGCCGGTGATCTTCCACGACGACTGGGACGCGAAGAAAGGCGCCTGGGACGTCGACCCGGACGACGTGCCGACCCTGGCGCGCGGCGTCGAGCGCTTCGACAAGTCCATCCGCACCGTGAACCAGGACGTCGAGACCGGGCTCGTGAACCTGTCCATCGACTGGATCGATCCGGTGCTGGCCCGCGACTGGGCGCAGGGCCTGATTGCCGAGGTGAATGCCGACATGCGCGGCCGCGCGATCGACCAGTCGAAGCGGAACATCGAGTTCCTGAAAGGGCAGCTGCAAGGGACCGATGCCGTCGAGCTGCGGACCGCGGTGTACAGCGTCATGGAAAGCGAGATGAAGAACGCGATGATGGCGGCCGTGCGCACGGACTTCGCATTCGAGGTGATCGACCCGCCCGTCGTGCCGGAGAAACCGGCCTGGCCCAACAGGATCCTTCTGGCCGTCGTGGGCTTCTTCCTGGGCGGCATGATCGGCGTGCTGACGGTGCTGATGCGGCGCCCGAAGGCCAGGACCGCGTGACGGGCGGCGGGACGCTCGTATCCGCGTACCAGCGCGTCGCGGGCTGGTACCTGGTCGCGCTCCTGTACGTCTATCCCTACGGCGTCTCGTTCGGTGACGAGGCGAGCATCCGCCTGTCGGACCTGTTCGCGCTGCTCGCGATGGCGGTCGGCGTCGGCGCCATCATCCTGCGCCAGTCGGTTCGCGTCGACCGCACGTTCCTCGCGGTCGCCGGCGCCTTCGTCCTGCTCGAGCTGCTCCTGCCGTTCGTCGGCGCCATCGGCTACCGACGACCCGGCGATGCGGCGAGCGCGCTGCGCATGGCGATGCTCTGGCTGCCGATGGTCTTCCTGACCCTGCTCGCGCCGCCGCGGAATTCCGTGATCTTCGAGGCGAAGCTCGAGCGCGTGCTGTCCGTGACACTGTGGCTCAACTTCGGCTATGCCCTCATGCAGATCGCCAACACGCTCGGCATCGTGCCGGGCGCTTTGCTCGTCACGTCCTGGCTCGAGCCCTGGGCGGTGGACCGGAACTACAACCTCATCCAGGGCTTGCGGCCCGCCGGATTCTTCGCCAACAGCACGGCGCTCTCCGTGTTCGGCATCGTCTGCCTCGCCTTCTTCTACGCGCGCTACGTGAGCGGGGCGGCGCGACGGGACCTCGTGCACGTGCTGCTCGCGCTCGGGGTGATCGTCCTGTCCACGTCACGGACCGCCTATGCCGCGGGCGCCGCCATCCTGTTCGCGGGCTGGCTGCACCTGTCGCCGGGCCGCAAGGGCGTCATCGCGCTGATCCTCGCTGCCGGCGTCGCGGCGCTCCTCGTCGTCGTCGAGCAGACGGTTGGCATCGACGAGGCCTTCTACCGGTTCCAGCGCCTCGCCGACAGCGGCCTGCTGGAGGATGCGTCGCTGGGCAAGCGCGTGTACCAGAGCTGGCCCGCGGCGTTCGCCGCGGCGCAGGCCTATCCCATCGGCACGCTGGTGCAGGCGACGCGCGCCCTGCCGGTGATCGATTCGGGCTACCTCAACTACTACCTGCAGGGCCGATGGATCTTCGTCGCGGCACTCGCGGTGCTGCTCGCCGGCCTCTGGTGGATCGGCTTGCGCGCCTTCTTCGGGCCGACGACCCGCCGCCTCGGCTTGCTCGTCCTGTTCCTGTCGATCTATCTGACCGCGGCGATGGTCGTGTCCAACCCGCTGCGCTCGCCGCTGATGATCGCTTTCATCGTCTTTGCGCTCTGGCGGATACGGTTCGAGCAGCAGGGCATGAGGGTGGAACTGCGTCCGGCGGCTACGGCGGCGGCCTGACGCCCGCCGCGTCGGCGGCAGCCGGCGCGGCGAAGAACCACGGCGGCAGCCGGCCACGCGCCCGGTCGAGCCGGCGCAGGACGGCACGCTCGACGACCGCCGCGGGCCAGGCCAGCACGAGCCAGCGTCCGGCTTTCATGGCGAGGAGCTGCCACCCACGCAGGGTCGGGCGCGATTCGGCGTACAAGGTGTTCCGGCGGAATGCACTGCGTGGCGCGGAGCCCGGCGGAAGTCCGAGCTGCGCGAGAATCGCGCGCAGGCTTCCGTCGTAGTCCCGGACCAGCGCCTCGTAACGTATGACGGTCGCATGGCTCGTCGCGATGACCTTTTCATAGATCGCGGTCAGGACGGACTGCCGGAACCAGTCGTACATGGATTCAGGATCGCCGAATCCATGGACGAGTGATGCGACCACCTGCCGGTAGTCGCGCACGATCGCGAGAAACACGGCGTCGGGAAATGCTTCACGCAGGCGCCTTGCGACCAGAGTGTTCGCGGGTGTCTTTTCGAGCCAGTAGCGCGCGTTGCGGCGGCTGGCTCCGGCATCCATGACAGCCCGGAAGTAGCCGGCCGTTCCGAGCCTCCCGATGTCCGGCCCCTGCGCCATGCCCGACAGCGCGAAGAAATCCGACTGCTCGAACAGGCGCTTGATCTCCTGCCGGTCGGCCTCGGTGCGGCCGTGCCCGCAGTGGGGAACCAGGTGGGAGAAATACGCGCTCTCGTGCACGCCCTGGTGACGTTCGTGCGTGATCGCATGGATGCCGGGGACGGACGCCAGGATGTTGGCCAGCCACGTGGTGCCGGAGCGATGGCGGCCGAGGATGAAGAGGGGCCTGGCGGGCATGATGCAGGGCCGGCACTGTACCGCGGATTTCGCCGGCGCGCAGTGCCGGCGCCGACGCCTGTACTCACGTTTGTCGCCGCGCGAGAATGCGCCAGGGCGGACGCATCCCGAATCCACGGGACGCCTGCGCCGCAGGAGGCCGCCTGATCCGCGTCGTCTACCTCGTATCCACGCTGCGCCGCGCCGGGCCGACCGCGCAGCTCCTCAACCTGCTGCGCCACCTCGACGCCGGGCTTTTCGATCCGGTCGTGGTGACGCTGTCGCCGGAGCCGGAGGACTCGATGCTGCAGGAGTTCCGGGCGCTCGGTATCCCGGTCAGGACGCTGGCGATGTCGCGGCTCGCCGGGCTCGTGAACCGCGGCTGGCGCAGGGATGTCGAGCGCCTCCTCGGCGAGCGCCTCGACGCGGCAACGGTCGTGCATTCCCAGGGCGTCCGCGGTGACGTCATCGCCGCCAGGTACCTCGGAGGAATACCGCGCGTCGCGACCGCGCGGAATTTCCCGCATGACGATTACCCGCTCAAGTTCGGCAGGCTCGCCGGGCACTGGATGGCGCGCTCCCACCTCGCCGCGTTTCGCAAGCTCCCGAATGTCATCGCCTGCTCGTCGACGCTCGCCGGCCTCCTGCGCGCAAGGGGCGTCGCCGCCGGCGTCATCCCGAACGGAGTCGACACGGCGACGTTCCGGCCGGCAGGCGCCGCGGAGCGGGCGGAGCTGCGCGCCTCGCTGCGGCTCCCCGCTGCCGCGCGGATCGGCGTCTCGGTCGGTGCCTTGTCCGCGCGCAAGGACCCGCTGCTCGTCATCCGGGCCTTCCGCGCCGCCCGCAACCCCGGGCTGTCCCTCGTGTTCCTCGGCGATGGCCCGCTCGCAGCGGCCTGCCGGCAGGCGGCGCAAGGCGATGCGCGAATCCGCTTCGAAGGGCAGGTGGCCGACGTCACGCCATTCCTGCGCGCGGCGGACTTCCTCGTGTCTGCGTCGAAATCGGAAGGGCTGCCGAACGCGGTTCTCGAGGCGATGGCCTGCGGACTGCGCGTCGTGCTGACAGACATCGGGCCGCACCGCGAGCTGATCGATCTCGCGCCGGCCCTGGGAGACGTCGTGCCGGTCGGGGACGAGCACGCAATGGCCCTCGCCATCGAACGCCTGGCGGGCGCGATGCCAGCCGGTGACGCGGCGCCCGACGCCGGACTCCTGGAGCGCCTCGGCGCGAAGCGCATGTCGAAGCGCTACCAGGAGATCTATCGGCGCATCGCCGGTGCGCGGGCGGCGGCATGAGCGTCCGCCCGCAGACGCGCAATTGCCCGATGTGCGGCACGCGGGACACGGTGCCGGGCCGCGCCCTCACGTACGGCGGGCTGCCGTTTTCCATCGACCGCTGCGCGGCCTGCGATTTCCTCTACGTCACGAACCCGTCGGGCACGACCTTCGACCACGTCCAGGAGGCACCCGCCGTCGTGCCGGAGAAACCGCGTCATCGCCAGATCAAGCGCATCTGCGACGCGGTGCTGAAGCCGGGTGCCGCCGCAGACGCGGTGCATCAGGTCATCGAGGTGGGAGCCGGCTGGGGCGGCCTGGCGCAGGTCTTCTCGCGTGACGGCGGCTGGCGCTATACGGGCTTCGAGCCGAGCGCGGCGCGGGCCGCCTTCGGCCGCTCGCGCGGCTTCGACGTGCGCGAGGGACTCTTTGATTCGAGCGGGGCGGCCGGCATCGCCGATGCCATCGTCTTCGACAACGTGCTGGAACACGTGGAAGAGCCGCGCGCCCTCGTGCGGGACGCCGCTCGCGCGCTGCGCCGGGGCGGCGTGCTGGTCGTGATCGTGCCGAACCGGCACGATCTGCGCCGCTTCCATCCGGCCTGGCGCGAGCGGCATTACTGGCAGCCGCACTGCCACATCAACTATTTCTCGCGCGGGGACCTCGATCGCCTGCTCGGGGCGCATGCCATGCGGCCGCGCTTTTTCGGCTTCGAGGCCGTGGGGGGCCTGCGCGACGATGCCGGGCTGCTGCCGCGCGTGATCGCGGACCGGCTCGGGCTGCACCTGCTCGGCCTCAATGTCTACGGCGTCAAGCCGGGCGATTCCCAGGCGCCCTGATGCCGTACAACCGCCTGGAACGGCGAGTCGCCGCCATGCTCGACGCCGCACCGGGACTGCGCGCGGCCGCGAAGGCCGGCTACCAGCGGTTCAACTATCTCGTGCACGGCGGGCGTCGCGAGCCCTTGCGCCTGCACCCGGCCGTGACGATCGACAGGGCGGTGGAGCCCGCTGCAGGCACGGAGCTGCGCAAGGCCGGCGAGGAATGCTTCTACGGCTACTTCGGCCTGCAGCCCTGGAGCCGCGACGGGCGCCGGTTGATCTTCCACCGCTGGCGCAGCGGGGATCCGCGCCGCGTCGAGATCGGCCTGCGGGATTGCGCGTCCGGCACGGTCCGCACGCTCGCCGCGACCGTGGCCTGGAACTTCCAGCAGGGCTCCCTCGCGCAATGGGTCGTCCGCGACGGCGTCGAGTGCGCAATCTTCAACGACGTGGTCGACGGATCTCTCGCCTGCCGCATCGTCGCGCCCGACGGGTCCGAACGCGCCGTTCCATGGCCGGTGCAGGCCCTGCGTCCCGACGGGAGCGAGGCGCTGTCGCTGAACTACCGGCGCCTCGCGCGCATCCGGCCCGAGTACGGCTACGACGTCGCCGTGGACAATTTCTCCGCCGACCAGCCGCCGGAGCGCGACGGGCTGTGGCGCGTCGATTTCCGGTCGGGATCGGCGGCGCTCATCGTGACGCTCGCGGAGCTGGCGGCGCTGGCGCCCCGCCCGGAGATGATCGGAGCCGGGCACAAGGTGAATCACGCCGTGTACTCGCCCGCCGGCACGCGCTTCGTGTTCATGCACCGCTGGCTCGGGCCGCGCGGCAAGTTCTCGAGGCTCTACGTCGCGAATGCCGACGGCTCGGATCTCAGGCTCCTGCTCGACCATCGCATGGTTTCGCACTACGCCTGGCGGGACGAGCGGCGGCTGCTCGTGTGGGCCCGCGCGCCCGATCGGGGCGACCGCTACTACCTGCTCGACGTGGAGACCGCGGCGCGCGAGGCCTGCTGTCCGGGCACGCTCGACCGTTACGGCGACGGGCACCCGTCGTACTCGCCGGACGGCCGCTGGATCGTGACCGATTCGTATCCGGATCGCGGCCGCATGCGCAGGCTGCTGCTGTGCCGGCCGGAAGCCGGCGTCGTCATCGAGGCCGGCGCCTTCCATGCGCCGTGGCGCTACGACGGCGAAGTCCGCTGCGACCTGCATCCGCGCTGGAACCGCGACGGCACGCAGGTCTCGATCGACTCCGCCCACGAGGGCGCGCGCTGGACCTACGTCGTGGACGTCTCCCGGCTCGTCGCCTGACCGCGGTACCACGCCACGGTTCGTCGCAGCGCTTCCTCGTTGTCGACGCGCTGGACGAAGCCTTCAGCGCGGATCGCGCGCGCATCGAAGTTCGTCGCCGTGCAGAACTTCCGCACCCGGGCGCTCGTGATCGGCAGGTCCACCGCGAGGACGCTCGCCGCCGCGTCCCCGACGAAGGCAAGCGGGGCCGCGACGGCGAGCGGAAGCCGGAAGGACGGCTGCCTGCGGCCGAGCAGGCGATGGATCCGCGCGACAAGCTCCGCCGTGGTTTCGCCCGGCTCGTCCACGTAATGGAAGACCTCGACGCCCGCCGAGGGACAGCGGGCGTCGCGTGCCATCAGGAACTCGTGCGCGTCCAGCAGGTTGTCGATGTAGGAAGTGGTCTTCACCTCGCCGCCGCGCCCGATCATGACGAAGCGGCGCCGCTCGATCGCGTCGATGAGGCGGAAGATGTTCGTGTTCCAGGGATTGCCCGGGCCGAACACGACCGACGGCCGCAGCACGAGCACGCGCGCACCGGGGTCCTGCCGCGCGTAACCCTCGAGGAGTGCCTCGCAGTCGGCCTTGCTGGCGCCATACGGGTTTGCCGGGCGACGCGGCGCGCGCTCGTCGAGCGCGATCCCGCTCGGCCCGAGCACGGACACCGTGCTGTAGAAGATCCAGTTGCGGATGCCTGCGCGGCGCGCACAGGCGAGCAACGCCCCGGTCGCCGTCACGTTGTCGCGCCGGTATTCATCCTCGCTGATGCCCCAGTCGCCCTTGGCGGCGGCGAGGTGGCACAGCAGGTCGACGCCGGCGAGGGCGTCGGCATAGCCGTCCGGGTCGCAGAGGTCGCAGCGGATGAAGCGTGCGGTGCCGGGCTCCGCGGGAACTTCGCGGTCCAGCGCCAGCACCTCGTGCCCCCCGCGCAGCAGGCGCGCGACCAGCCGGCTGCCGATGTACCCGGCGGCTCCCGTGACGGCTACTCGCACGGCGCGCCTTCTGCGATTAGAGTCCGCCGGTGCGCGAAGCCCCGAGCGTCCCGGTCGCGGTCCTCATGTCCGTCTTCGAGCGGGACGATGCGCCGCTGGTCGAGCGCGCGCTTGATTCCATCCGGCGGCAGGACTACCGCGGCGGTCCGGTGCGGCTGTACCTGTGCATCGACGGGCCGCTGCAGCCCGCGACCGCCGCCGTGCTGGAGCGGCACGCCGGGACGATTCACAGGATCGTGCGCAACGCGGTCAACCAGGGACTCGCGCGCTCACTCAACCGCCTGATCGACGCGCTCGGGGACGAGGCTTTCGTGTTCCGCATGGACAGCGACGATTTCTCGCACCCGCACAGGATATCAGCCCAGGTCGCGGCGCTTGAAGCGCGGCCGGACGTGGACATCCTGGGCGGCTCCATCCGCGAGGTGGATCGCGAGGGCCGGGTCCTGCGCACGGTCCGTTACCCGCAGGATCGCGACGAGATCCGGCGCTTCATCGCGCGCCGCAATCCGCTCGCGCACCCGACCGTCTGCTTCCGCCGCCAGGCCATCGCGAGATTCGGCCGTTACCCGGAAGTCGGGCTCAACCAGGACTGGGCGCTCTGGTTCGAATGCCTCGCGCTCGGCCTCGGGCTGTCGAACCTCGGCGACGTGCTGGTGGACATGACGGTTTCGGAGGACTTCTTCCGCCGCCGCGGTGCGGGCCGCGCGCTCGAGGAGTTCCGGATCTCCTGCCGGGGCATCCGTCGCCTGTACGGCTTCAGCTGGCGCTACGCGTATCCCGCGCTGCGGCTCGCGTTCCGGCTGCTGCCCCAGCCTCTCATCCGGCTCGCGTATCGCAGCGGCCTGCGCTAGACGGGACGGGCCAGTGCCTCGAGGATGCGCGCGTGGACCTGCGCCAGCGGGAACTCGCGCACGGCCGCCGCAGCCGGGCTTGCGGCACTGTCGAGGAAGTAACCGATCCCGTTGTGGCGGCCGTTCTTCAGGGCGACGAACGCGACGTCGCGGTCGAACCCCGGGAACTTCTCGCCGTCGATCGTGATCTCGAAGCCCGGGCCGATCTCCGACGAATAGACCAGCTCCACGAACAGGTCCGTGCCCCGGTTATCGACTGCGAAGACCGGCGAGCCGTCGCCGGCCACCACGCGCGCGAGGCGCTCGCCGGCGCTGCGCGCTTCTTCCGCGGTATCGCACACGACGAGGAAGTCGCGCGACATGCGCGGCTCGACGCGGCGGAACGGCACGCGGATCCGGGACAGGAAGGCGGCGTGCTCGCGCAGCCGCCAGTAGTACGTCACGCGGTCGTGCGGGTCCTGGTGCAGGCCCGTCGCCACCATGATCCGCGCCCGCGGGAATGCGGCCTGCACCTGTCCGACGATGCGGTCGTACAGCGCATACGCCTCGTACACGGGATCGACGCCCGCCGGCACGTACCACGCGGGGTTGCGATGCGGGCCCGCATAGCAGGCGGACGAGAACAGGTAGTGGTGCTGCACGTGCGCGCCCGCGTTCACGAAGAGGCTGGCGAAGTCCGGCGACGTACGGCGCACTTCGCGCACGAAGACGTCGGCCAGCAGCAGGTCGAGGATGAGCGCCTTGCGCCAGGGGCGGCCGCGGCTCGTTGCCGCGAGCCTCAGGTACGTCGCGTAGTTGGCCGGCCGCGCGTAGGCGGCGAAGCCGGCGGCGAGCCCGGCGAGCGAGCGCGCCGACACCTTCGACTGCGCGTTCTCGTTGACCGCCTGCGCGATGCCCGCATGGAGCGCCACGAGCCGCGGCGCCGCGGTCGGGTGCGTGGACGTCCAGGGGTCCGGGACGAAGAACGCGGCGTCGCGGAGCCGGTTCCTGGCGTTCATGGGGCTGATGGCGCCGACGCTGAGCCCGCGTCCCTCGAGCTGCTCCCAGATCTGCGGCAGGTCCTTCTTCACGATGTCGCCGAGGCGGAAGACGCCGTGCTCGGCGAGCGGCAGGCCGGTATGCGCCGTCACCCACTGGATCCACGGCTCGAGGTCCTCGTACCGCTGCTCGGACACCGTCCGCGCCACGCCGGCAGCGCGCGCGAGCCGGCCGAGGTTCGGCAGGCCGCCCCGCTCGACGTATGCGTCGACGTAGTCGAAATTGATCTCGTTGAGCTCGAGAAACAGCAGCTGTTGCGTCATGGCGACGCCCGATTCTGAGCGAGCGGCCGGGCGCTGTCGATTGCCGGATTGCTCGGGTATACTCCGCACCGCGCAGGGGGTGGGCTGGATTCGGGAAGGAAGGGTTCGTGCTGCATCTGCTCCTGCCGACGGCGGCCAGCTTCGCGCTGACGCTACTTGCCATCTTCGCGCTGCGGCCGATCGCGATCGCCGTCGACCTCGTCGACCGTCCGGGCGGCCGCAAGACCCATTTCGGCGACGTGCCGATCGTCGGCGGCCTCGCGATGCTCCTCGGCATCGTCCTCGGCGGCGGCCTCCTGCCGCCCCAGCAGGCGCCGGCCCCCGCGTTCCTCGCCGCCTGCAGCGTGCTGGTGACCGTCGGCCTCGTGGACGACCGCTTCGAGATCTCGCCGTGGGCGCGCCTGCCGGTGCAGGTCGTCGCCTCCATGATCATCATGGTCGGCGCCGGCGCCATGGTCACGACGCTCGGCGATCCGCTCGGCAACGGCACGATCGACTTCTCGCGAGTCGGTTCGGTCGCCTTCACCATCGCGATCGTCATGGCCGCCATCAACGCGTTCAACATGCTGGACGGCCTCGACGGCCTCGCCGGCGCGATCGCGTTCATCGGATTCATCGCGTTCGCCATCGTGTCCGGCGCCGATGCGGGTGCCGCGCTCAGCCTCGTCATCGCGGGCTCGGTGGCGGCATTCCTCGTCTTCAACATGCCGACCCAGTACAACCGGCGCGTGCGCTGCTTCATGGGCGACTCGGGCAGCACGCTGCTCGGGTTCTGCATCGCCTGGATCTGCATCCAGGTCTCCCAGGGACCCGCGCGCGAGGTCGCGCCCGTGACGACGCTGTGGGTCGTCGCACTGCCGGTTTACGAGGTCGTCTGGTCTACGGTTCGCCGCCTGCTGCGCGGCACCTCGCCCTTCCGGCCCGACAGCAATCATTTCCATCACCTGCTGCTCGCGGCGGGCTTCGGCGTGCGCGGCACGTTCGCGATCCTCACGATACTCGCGCTCCTGCTCGCGGCCTTCGGCGTCATCGCGCACCGGGCCGGGCTGTCCGACACGGTCTCATTCGCGCTGCTCGCGGTGACGGGCGTCGTCGTCGTGCGCCTGATGTACCGGGCGGAGCGGCTCTGGAAACTCGTCCCCGAATCCCTCAAGCCGGCCTTCTCGCGCCCCGTCGAGCCCGTCTGAGAATTGCTTCACGCTGGACGCGTCCGGCGCTTTACCCTGGCGCCGCCATTCGGTAGGCTGCGCGACACTTTTCCAAGAAAAATCAGGGATATATCTTGCAGATCACGATCTTCGGCTCGGGTTACGTCGGCCTCGTGACCGGTGCCTGCCTGGCAGATGCCGGGAATCACGTGGTCTGCGTCGACGTCGATGCCGCCAAGATCGCGCGCCTCAACGCCGGTGAGGTGCCCATCCACGAGCCCGGACTCGATGAACTGATCGCCCGCAACCGGGAGAAGGGCCGGCTCTCGTTCACCACCGACGCGAAGGCGGCCGTCGCCCACGGCCTCTTCCAGGTCATCGCGGTCGGCACGCCGCCCGACGAGGACGGTTCCGCGGACCTGCGCCACGTGCTCGACGTCGCACGCACGATCGGCGAGCACATGGACGGCTACAAGATCGTCATCACGAAGTCGACGGTACCGGTCGGCACCTCTGACAAGGTCAAGGCCGCGGTCGCCGCGACGCTCGCCGCCCGCGGCGCCGGCGCCGACTTCGACGTCGTGTCGAACCCGGAATTCCTGAAGGAGGGCGCGGCGATCGCCGACTTCATGAAGCCCGATCGCGTCATCGTCGGCACCGACAATCCGCGCACGGCGGAATTGCTGAAGGTCCTCTACGACCCGTTCACCCGCAACCGCCAGCGCATGATCGTCATGGACCTGCGTTCCGCGGAGCTGACGAAGTACGCGGCGAACGCGATGCTCGCGACCAAGATCAGCTTCATGAACGAGCTCGCCAACATCGCGGAGCGGCTCGGCGCGGACATCGAGATGATCCGCAACGGCATCGGCTCGGACCCGCGCATCGGCTACTCGTTCATCTATCCCGGCGCCGGCTACGGCGGCTCCTGCTTCCCGAAGGACGTGAAGGCGCTGGTGCGCTCCGCGGCCGACGTCGGTCACGAGGCGCGGGTCCTCGCGGCGGTCGAGGCGGTCAACGACCGGCAGAAGCACAGCCTGTTCACCAAGATCTCGAGGTTCTTCGGCAGCAGGCTCGAGGGCCGCACGATCGCGGTCTGGGGCCTTGCGTTCAAGCCGAATACCGACGACCTGCGCGAAGCCCCGGCGCGCGTGCTGATCGAGGCGCTGTGGGCCGCGGGCGCGAGAGTCCGCGCCTATGATCCCGTCGCGATGGGCGAGGCGAGGCGCATCTACGGCAGCCGGCCGGATTTCGCGCTGGTCGAGAGCGCGACCGCCGCACTCGAGGGGGCGGACGCGCTCGCGATCTGCACCGAGTGGCAGGAATTCCGCAGCCCCGACTTCGGGGCCTTCAAGAACGTGCTCAAGCAGCCGGTCGTGTTCGACGGCCGGAACCTGTACGAGCCCTCGCTGATGGCGCGCGAAGGCGTCCGTTACTTCGCGATCGGCCGGGGAGAGCCGTTGCCCGGGTGAGCGCCGCGACGCGCCTCGGCGTCGAGGACCTGCGCCGCAACTGGCGGGGTGCGCTCGCGGTCCACGCCTTCATGCGGCTCGCCGGCCTCGCCGTCGCGATGCCGCTCCTCACGCTCGCGTTCCGCTGGCTGCTCTCGGTAACGGGCGATCGCGTCGTCAGCAACTTCGACATCGCCGCCTTCCTGCTGTCTCCGGCCGGTGCCATGCTCGCGGCCGCCGCGACGATCGTCTTCATCGCATTCTCGCTGGCCGAGCTCGCGGCCCTCTCGCACGTCGCGGCCGGCGCCATGGCCGGACGGGCACCGGCATTCGGGACGACGCTCGCCTTCCTCGCCGGGCGCAGCCGCACGCTCGTAGCCTTCGCGGCGCGGCTCCTGGCCCGCATCGCGCTCCTGCTCCTGCCGCTGGGCGCTGCAGCCGCCGTCGCATGGTTCGGCTGGCTGGGCGCGCACGACATCAATTACTACCTGGCCGAGAAGCCCGCCGAATGGCAGCACTCGCTGTGGCTCAGCGGCATCACCGCCGCCGCCTGCGGCCTGGCGATCGCACTGCAGCTCGCGCGCTGGCTGTACGTGCTGCCGGTCCTGGCGGTCAGGCCTGCGGCAAACGTGGACGAGGCCATCGCGGAAAGCGAGAGCCTGATGCGGGGCAGGTTGTGGTGGGTGCTGCGGCCGCTCCTGGGCTGGTGGCTCCTCATCCTGGTCGTCGCCGGCGTTTGCGCCTTCGTCGGCAGCCGGCTGTCCGGCTCGATGCTCGATTGGGCAGGGATGGACATCCGGCGGCTGTTGCCCGTCATCGGGCTTTGCATCGCGACCGCCGGCCTCCTCGAGTTCGCGTTGAGCGGCCTGGGCCTTGCCGGCCAGCAGTTCCTGCTCGTTCGGGGCTGCATGGCCGGGCAGGCCATCGCGCCGGCACCGGGGGTCGCGACGACGGCACCGCATCGCGGACCATTGCGCATCGCCGTGCGGGCCGTCGCGGGGGTCGCGCTCGCCGCGCTCGTGGCCGCGACGCTTTCCTGGCTCGCGATCTCCGATGCGGACCTGCGTCCCCGCGTCGAGGTGACCGCGCATCGCGGAGCGTCGGCGGTCGCCCCCGAGAACTCGATGGCGGCCTTTCGCGCCGCCATCGACGCGGGAACGGACTGGATCGAGCTCGATGTCCAGCGCCTCGCGGACGGCCGTATCGTCGTCATGCACGACCGGGACTTCCTGCGCGTCGGCAACGACGCGCGCGACGTCGGTGCGGTCAAAGCATCGGACCTGCCGGGCATCGGCTTCGGCGCGCGTTACGGGGAAGCGTTTTCCGGCGAGCACCCGCCGCTCCTCGAAGAGGTGATCGCGCTCGTGCGCGGTCGAGCGAAGCTCAACGTCGAGCTGAAGTACAACGTGCCCGACCCGGGGCTCGCACCGGCCGTCGTGGCGTTGCTCGGGCGCGAGAAGTTCCTGGACCAGGCCGTCATCACCTCCCTCGACTATGGCGCGCTGCGCCAGGCCAGGAGCGTCGAGCCGCGGGCGGTAACGGGACACATCATCACGGCCGCGGTCGGCAACGTCGTCCGCTCGGATACGGACTTCCTGAGCCTCAACGCGGCGCAGGCGACCGCGCGGCTCGTGCGCAGCGCACACCGCGCCGGAAAGCGCGTGCACGTCTGGACCGTCAATACCCGCGACGGGATGCTGGAGCTCGCGGCGCGGGGCGTCGACAACATCATCACGGACGATCCGGCGCTGTTCGCGCGCGTGAGGGCCGAAGTCGCGGGGCTCGGTCCGCACGAGCTGCTGGCATTGCGCCTCAGGGCGCTGTTCGGGCGACCGCCGGGCGAGGTAGCCGAGGCGGAACGGGTCGCCCCGCTTTGACCGTGCTGCCCATCAGGCCAGGCTCGCGGCCGGCGGGCCACCGTCAGGAAAAGAGGGGGACGCGGGCGGCGCGCGCCGCGCGCGCGAGATCCTGATCGAGCGTCGCAAGTGGGGCGCTCAGCCGGAGCGCGAGCTCGAGATAGGCCGCATCGTAGGTCGTGAGCCCGTGGGTTTCCGCGAGTGCCGGAATTTCCAGCCAGCCGCGCGCGACCGTTTCCGGATCGACGATGATGGGCTGCTCACGTATATGCGCGAGCACCTGCGCGGGTCCATCGGGAGCGAGGCGCCGGCGCCTCACCGCCATGCGCAGGCCATTGGCGACCTCGAGAATCCAGTGCAGCGGAACGACTGCCGTTTCGACCGTGGTCACCGCTGCGAGGAGCCGTGGGCCATAGGCCTGCTCGTCGTCGAGCGACCACGCAAGTGTCGCCGAGGAATCGAGCACGATCATTCAGTACTTGCGCCCCTCGTTGATCAGATCCTTGATCTTCAGGCCGCGTAAGGGATGCTTCTTGCGGAACTCGATCAGCCATTCCGCGGCCGCTCGCGCCTTCTCCCGATCGAAAGGCTCGACCGGAACCAGCTTCGCCACTGGCCGCCCGTGCTTCGTGATCACCACTTCCTCGCCACTCTCGGCCGCGTCCAAGAGCTCGCTCAGGCGGTTTTTCGCCTCGAAAGCCCCGATTTTCTTCATGATTCTCACGTGAATAAGCTAGATGCAGCTAGATTATCCGTCCGTCGCCGCCGACACAAGAGCGGGCTCGACGCCGATCACGCTTTACGGGTCAAGTAGCTGTTTCTACGCCGCTTTTCCGGCACAATGCGCCGCACTCGAAACGAGGGAAGGGATCCTTGAACAAGTCTACGAATCAAGCACTTGCGTCGCACATGTCGCAGCTCGAGCGCCTGGAGGCGGAGGGCATCTACATCATCCGCGAGGTGGCGGCCGAGTTCGACAACCCGGTCATGCTCTACTCGATCGGCAAGGACAGCTCGGTGCTGCTGCACCTCGCCCGCAAGGCATTCCACCCGGGCAAGCTGCCTTTCCCGCTGATGCACATCGACACGACCTGGAAGTTCAAGGACATGATCGCGTTCCGCGACCGCATGGCGCGCGAGCTCGGCTTCGACCTGATCGTCCACACCAACGTGGAGGCCGCCAAGGCCGGCGTGAATCCCTTCACCCATGGGTCGCGCTACACCGACGTGATGAAGACCGAGGCGCTCAAGGCGGCGCTCTCGAAGCACAAGTTCGACGCGGCATTCGGCGGCGCACGCCGCGACGAGGAGAAGTCCCGCGCCAAGGAGCGCGTGTTCTCGTTCCGCGACAGCCAGCACCGCTGGGACCCGAAGAACCAGCGTCCGGAGCTGTGGAGCGTCTACAACGGCCGCATCAGGAACGGCGAGAGCATCCGCGTGTTCCCGCTCTCGAACTGGACCGAGCTCGACGTCTGGCTCTACATACACCTCGAGAACATCCCGGTCGTGCCGCTGTACTTCGCGCAGCCGCGACCGGTCGTGGACCGGGACGGCATGCTGATCATGGTGGACGACGAGCGCATGCCGCTGAAGGACGGGGAGAAGCCGCGCATGGAGACGGTGCGCTTCCGCAGCCTCGGCTGCTACCCGCTGTCGGGCGCGCTGCGCTCGACGGCCGCCGACCTCACGAGCGTGATCGAGGAAATGCTGGTCACGCGCACGTCCGAACGGCAGAGCCGCGCCATCGACTTCGACCAGGCGGCAGCGATGGAGAAGCGCAAGCGCGAGGGGTACTTCTGATGGCCGCCGTGAAACTCGCCGAATTCCTCAAGCGCCACGAGGCCAAGAGCCTCCTGCGCTTCATCACCTGCGGCAGCGTGGACGACGGCAAGAGCACGCTGATCGGCCGGATGCTGCACGACAGCCAGCAGATCCTCGAGGACCAGCTCGCGGCCGTCACGAACGACAGCCGCAAGTGGGGGACGACCGGCAACGAGGTGGATCTCGCGCTCCTGGTCGACGGCCTGCAGGCCGAGCGCGAGCAGGGCATCACGATCGACGTCGCTTACCGCTACTTCGACACCGACAAGCGCAAGTACATCATCGCTGACTGCCCGGGCCACGAGCAGTACACCCGCAACATGGCGACCGGCGCCTCGACGGCGGACCTCGCCGTCATCCTGATCGACGCCTCGCGCGGCGTGCAGGTGCAGACGCGCCGGCACGCCTTCATTGTCTCCCTGCTCGGCATCCGGCACGTCATCGTGGCCGTCAACAAGATGGACCTGGTCGGCTACGACGAGCAGGTGTTCCGCCGGATCCATGACGAGTGCCTGCAGATCACCGGCATCAAGGGCGTGGACGCCCGCATCGTGCCGGTGTCCGCGCTGAAGGGCGAAAACGTCGTCTCGGCCGGCAGCGCGATGCCCTGGTACAAGGGCCCGACCATCATGGAAGTCCTGGACACCATCGACGTGAGCCAGGACCAGCCGCTCGCCGACCTGCGCCTGCCGGTCCAGTACGTCAACCGTCCCGACCACACGTTTCGCGGTTATGCGGGGACGATCGCCGCGGGATCCGTGGCGGTCGGCGACCCGGTGATGGCCGTGCCGTCCCGGCGCATGAGCAAGGTCCGCGAAATCGTCACGTTCGACGGCAAGCCGCAGGATGCCGGCGCCGGGCAGGCGGTCACGCTGGTGCTCGAGGACGAGCTCGACATCACGCGCGGCGACGTGCTGGTGCACCCGGACCGGGCGCCCTCGGTCACGCGCGTCTTCGACGCCCACGTCATCTGGATGAACGACACGCCGCTCCTGCCGGGCCGGCAGTACGAGTTCAAGCTCTCGCACCGGTATTTCCGCGGCACCGTCGAGAGCATCCATCACCGCGTGGACGTCAACGACCTGAGCGAGCACGAAGCGAAAGAACTGAAGCTGAACGAGGTGGGCCTGTGCCGGATCGTGCTGGCCGAGCAGGCGGCGTTCGACACCTACGGCACCTGCCGCACCACGGGTGCGCTGATCGTCGTCGACCGCCTGACGCACGCGACTTCGGGTGCCGGCATGATCCTGCGGAGCGCCGCGCCGGCCGGATCCCACCACGACGTCTCGGTCTACTGGCAGCCGACCAAGATCACGCACGAGCAGCGCGCCAACCAGAAGGCGCAGCGGCCCTGCATCCTGTGGTTCACGGGCCTGTCGGGCGCCGGCAAGTCCACCATCGCGAACGCCGTGGAGCAGGCGCTGTTCCTGCGCGGCCACCACAGCTACCTGCTGGACGGCGACAACATCCGCCACGGCCTCAACAAGGACCTCGACTTCAGCGACGCCGGGCGTGTCGAGAACGTCCGCCGCATCGGCGAGGTCGCGAAGCTGTTCGTGGACGCGGGGATGATCGTCGTGACCGCCTTCATCTCGCCGTTCCGCAGCGACAGGCGCCTGGTGCGCGACCTGGTGGGGCAGGGCGAATTCGTCGAGGTGTTCGTCTCGACGCCGCTAGAGGTCTGCGAGAAGCGCGACCCGAAGGGCCTCTACAAGAAGGCGCGGGGCGGCGAGCTCAGGAACTTCACCGGCATCACTTCGCCGTACGAGGCACCGGAGGCCGCGGAGATCACCATCGACAGCTCGAAGCTCTCGGTTGCAGAATGCGTGGACCGCGTGATCCGCTACCTCGAGGCGCACGGACGCCTCAAGAGCTGATTCGATGCTCATTCCGGTGATCCTGTCGGGCGGCGCAGGCACAAGGCTGTGGCCGCTGTCGCGCGAGCTGTATCCGAAGCAGTTCCTGCCGCTCGTGGGCGAGCGGACGATGATCCAGGAGACGGCGCTGCGCACGGCCGGGTTGCCGGATGTCGCGGCCCCGATCGTGGTGTGCAACGAGGCACATCGCTTCCTCGTGGCCGAGCAGCTGCGCGAGATCGGCATCTCGCCGCAGTCCATCCTGCTCGAGC
>DATEEF010000073.1:0-2045 GCA_035281265.1 Steroidobacteraceae bacterium | reverse complement strand
TTCAATGCGCGCCATGCGCGCATCGAGGCGCCGGCGGATGGCGTGGTGCTGCGCCGCCTGGCGGAGCCGGACGAGCTGGTCTCGGCCGGCCAGCCGGTGCTGGTGGTCGGCAACACCGACGGCGGCTGGATCGTGCGCGCCGCGCTCGCCGATCGCGACGTCGTCCAGGTGCGAACCGGCGACGACGCCGAGGTCACGTTCGACGCCTTCCCGGGCAAGCGCTTCGCGGCCAGGGTGGTCGAGATTGCCGCCGCCGCCGATCCGCAGACCGGCACGTATGAGATGAAACTGTCGGTCGACCCGGCCGGCGCGCGCTTCGTGCAGGGACTCACCGCGAAAGTCGTGGTCGCCGATGCCGATGCGGATTCCGTCGCGGTGGTGCCCGTCACCTCGCTGCTCGAGGCGGACGGCCGCGTCGCCGTCGTGTTCGTGGTCGCCGAAGGCGGCGTCGCGCGGCGCGTGTCGGTCAAGACCGGCCGCCTGCTCGGCGAGCGCGTCGAGGTGCTCGCCGGCCTCGCGCCCGGCGACCGTGTGATCACCGAAGGCGCGGCCTGGCTCGACGACAACGACCGCATCCGCGTCCTCGACGGCGCCTGAGGCCGGCCGCGATGAGCCTCTGGTCGTTCTCGGTCAAGCGCTGGCAGTTCACGCTGGTCGTGTTCGCGCTCCTGATCGCGACCGGCCTGTGGGCGCTGTCGTCGATCCCGCGCTCCGAGGATCCCTCGCTGAAGTTCCCTGGCTCGCTGGTGATCGTCCAGTACCCGGGCGCGGATCCCGAGGACGTCGAGCGCCTCGTCGTCGACCCGATCGAGGACGCGCTCTCGGAGCTCGAGGACATCAAGCGCCTCAACAGCTCCGCGCTCGACGGGCTCGCGCTGATCGAGATCGAGTTCACCTACGGCACGGATCCCGACCGCAAGTACGACGAGGTGGTGCGCGAGGTCAACGTCGTGCGCCCCTCGCTGCCCGCCGACGTGTTCTCGCTGGACATCCGGCAGTTCACGCCCGGCACCGTCAACATCGTGCAGTTCGCCCTCGTCAGCGACACGGCGGGCTGGCGCGACCTCGCCAAGCAGGCGGAGAACCTCGAGGAGTTGATCGAGACGGCGCCCGGCGTGCGCCGCGCCGAGACCTGGGCCTATCCCGAGCCGGAAGTGCGGGTCGCGATCGACCTCGAGCGGCTCGCCGCGGCGCGCGTCACGCTCGGCGAGGTCATCACCGCCGTGCAGGGCGAGAACGCGAGCATCCCCGGCGGCGCGGTCGACGTGGGCCTGCGCCGCTACAACCTCAAGACTTCCGGCAGCTACGAGTCGCTCGACGAGATCGGCAACACCGTCGTCAGCGCGCGCGGCGAGCGCGTCGTGCGCCTGCGCGACCTCGCCGAGGTCGGCTGGAACGCCGAGGAGGAGCGCTACCTCGGCCGCTTCAACGGCCAGCGCGCCGTGTTCGTGACGGCGAGCATGAAGGACAACCTGAACGTCTTCGATGTCCGCAACGCGATCTACGAGCGCCTGCCGCAGTTCGAGTCGGGGCTGCCCGCGCACATCAGGCTCGAGCGCGGCTTCGACCAGTCCTCGAACGTCGACCGCCGCCTGTCGCGGCTGCAGTTCGACTTCGCGGTCGCCATCGCGCTCGTCGCCCTGACGCTGCTGCCGCTCGGCCTTCGCGCCGCGGGCATCGTCATGATCTCGATCCCGCTTTCGCTCGCGATCGGGCTCGCGGCACTTCACCTCGGCGGCTTCTCCCTCAACCAGCTCTCGATCGCGGGCTTCGTCGTCGCGCTCGGCCTCCTGGTCGACGATTCGATCGTCGTGGTCGAGAACATCGCGCGCCACGTCCGCCAGGGCATGACGCGGCGCGAGGCCGCGATCCGCGCGACCGACCAGATCTGGCTGGCCGTGCTCGGCTGCACGGTCACGCTGCTCCTCGCCTTCGTGCCACTCCTCTTCCTGCCGGAGGGCGCGGGCGATTTCATCCGCTCGCTGCCGGCCGCCGTGCTGTTCACGATCCTGGCGTCGTTCTTCGTCGCCCTCTCCATCATCCCG
>DATEEF010000072.1:0-2516 GCA_035281265.1 Steroidobacteraceae bacterium | reverse complement strand
GGCGGATCGGCGAAGAATTGGAAAGCCTGCAACGCCAGCGCATATCGCTCGACCGCACCGCGATCCTCGTCCGCGCGCAGTTCCAGACCCGCGAGTTCGAGGATCGCTTCATCGCGATCGGCATGCCGTATCGCATCGTCGGGGGTTTCCGCTTCTACGAGCGCGCCGAAATCCGCGATGCGCTGGCGTACCTGCGGCTTATCGAGCAGCCTGCCGACGATCTCGCGTTCGAGCGCATCTACAACACGCCGAAGCGCGGCCTCGGGACGAAGGCACTTGAGAAGCTGCACGTTCATGCCCGGCGACGCGGCCTTCCCCTTGCCGCCGCCGCGATCGAGATCGTCGACACCGATGAGTTGCCGGCGCGGGCGCGCGCTACCTTGCTGGCGCTGATGCGCGACTTCGCGCGGTGGCGTGAGATGTCCAGCAGCCTCGGCCCGGCGGAACTGGCACGACAGGTGCTGGACGAATCGGGCTACACCGCCGCACTCCAGGCAGAGCGCAGCGCCGAAGCGGCGGGGCGGCTGGAGAACTTGTCCGAGCTGGCCCGCGCGATGGAGGAATACGAAGCGCTCGGCGATTTCCTCGAGCACGTCAGCCTCGTCATGGACAACGACGCTGCGGAAGACACCGAAAAAGTCACGATCATGACGATGCACGCCGCCAAGGGGCTGGAATTCGACAACGTGTTCCTGCCCGGCTGGGAAGAAGGCCTGTTCCCTTCGCAGCGCTCGCTCGACGAGACCGGGCTCGCCGGACTGGAGGAGGAACGCCGCCTCGCTTACGTCGCGATCACCCGCGCGCGCCGTCGGTGCACCATCCTCCACGCCGCCAATCGCCGAATCTACGGCCAGTGGACCAGCTCGATCCCCTCGCGCTTTGTCGCCGAGCTGCCCGCCGACCATGTGGAGAGCGAGACGACGCTGTCCGGCGGTGCCTCGCTATGGCGTGCGCAGTGGTCGGAGCAATCCGATCCCTTCGCCGACGTCGCGCGTCTTCAGCCTGCACGGACCGTCACGCGAGGTCCCGGCTGGCAGCGCGCTGCCGCGCAAGCCTATGACCCCGCGCCGCAGCGGCTGAAGGAAGCGACCCGCAGCGCCGCCAGCTTCGCCGCCAAGCCACGCCGGGACGTGGCATTGGGCGCGCGCGTCTTTCATGAGAAATTCGGATATGGCACGGTCGCCGCCCAGGAAGGCAACAAGCTGGAGATCGATTTCGAAATCGGCGGCCGCAAGCGGGTGATCGACAGCTTCGTCAAGCTGGCATGAGGGCGTTCAGGTAAAACCCACGCCGAGGAAGCTTGGCACCGGGCCGTTCCAGTCGCCGTCGTCGCGCGCATCCGAGGGCTCGGACGAGCGAGGGCGCCGGGCAGGTTTGACTTCGCGCTCAGGCCGGGATGGTTCCGGCTCGCGGCGGCGCGTGGCGGGACGCTCGGCGGGCTGGCGCCCTCTCCGGCGGCTCTCGTGGGGTTCCCGTTCCTCGTCCCTGTCGTTGCGCGTCGATTCAGAGCGCGTCGGTTCAGAACGCGCCGATTCAGGGCGTCTCGCCTCTGCGCGCCCGGACCGGCGTGGCTCCTGTTCCGGCACCGCCACCTCGAACAGCGGAATTGCGCCGCCAGTAAGCTTCTCGACGTTCTCGATCGCCTCGGCATCTTCGGGCGCGACGAAGGTGAACGCGCGCCCCGTGGCGCCGGCGCGGCCCGTGCGGCCAACCCGGTGGACATAATCGTCCGGGTGCCAGGGCGTGTCGAAGTTGAAGACGTGGCTGACGCCCTTGATGTCGAGCCCGCGCGCAGCGACGTCGGAGGCGACGAGAATGTTGATCTCGTCGGCCTTGAAGCGGTCGAGCTCGGCGATCCGGTCCTTCTGCTCCATGTCGCCGTGGATCTGCCCGGCGTGGAAGTGCGCGCGCTTCAGGCTCGTCGTCAGTTCGCGCACCGTCGTCTTGCGGTTGCAGAAGACGATCGCGGAACGGACCTCGTCGCGGCGGAGGAGGGCGGCGAGCGCGTCGCGCTTCTTGCGCGAATCGACCCGGAGCACGCGCTGGTCGATCAGCAGGTTGGAGGAGGCCGGCCGTGCGACCTCGATCGATTTGGGATTGTCGAGGAACTTGTCGGCGAGCTTCTTGATCGGCGGCGGCATCGTCGCGCTGAACAGCAGCGTCTGGCGCTGCTTCGGGAGCTTCGAGCAAATCTCCTCGATGTCCGGGATGAAGCCCATGTCGAGCATCCGGTCGGCCTCGTCGATGACGAGCAGGCTGCAGCCGGTGAGCAGGATCTTGCCGCGGCCGAACAGGTCCATCAGCCGCCCGGGCGTCGCGATCAGCACGTCGACGCCCTTCTCCAGGCGCTTGATCTGGTCGGCCATGTTGGTGCCGCCGATCAGCAGCGCCATATTGAGCTTGTGATACTTGCCGTATTTCTCGAAATTCTCGGCGACCTGCATCGCCAGCTCGCGCGTCGGCTCGAGGATCAGCGAGCGCGGCATCCGGGCGCGGCTGCGGCCCTGCCCCAATAT
>DATEEF010000071.1:0-30657 GCA_035281265.1 Steroidobacteraceae bacterium | reverse complement strand
CCCGCGGACCTCGGAGGTGCGCCGCGCCGCGTAACTGGAATGGCGGGGGCTTGACGTGAGCGACGCACGCAAACTGTTTCCGACGACATTGGTTGGCAGCCTGCCGCAGCCGGAGTGGCTCATCGACCGCGCGAAACTGGCCGGACGATTCCCGCCGCGCGTGCGCGCGCGCGAGTTGTGGCGGATCCCGCCGGAGCGGCTCCAGGAAGCGCAGGACGACGCGACGATCGTCGCGATCCGGGCGCAGGAGGATGCGGGCCTCGACATCGTCACCGACGGGGAGATCCGGCGCGAGAGCTATTCCAACCTGTTCGCCAACGCGCTGGAGGGCGTCGATCTCGACAATCCGGGGACGGCGCTCGACCGCAGCGGCCATCCCGTGCCCGTACCGCGCGTCACCGGCCCGATCCGCCGCCGCCACGCGGTCGGCGTGCGTGACCTGGAGTTCCTGCGGCGGCACACGTCGCGGACCGTCAAGGTCACGGTGCCGGGCCCGTTCACGATGTCGCAGCAGGCCCAGATCGACCACTACGGCGGCAGCCGCCACCTCGCTTCTGCGGACTACGCGACCGCGCTCAACGACGAGATCCGCGACCTGTTCTCGGCCGGCGCCGACATCGTGCAGATCGACGAGCCCTACATGCAGGCGCGGCCGGACGAGGCCCGGCAGTACGGCCTCGAGGCGCTCAACCGGGCGCTCGACGGCGTGACCGGCACGACGGCCGTGCACATCTGCTTCGGCTACGCCGCGCTGATCCATGCGCGGTCGACCGCCTACTCCTTCCTGCCGGAGCTCGCCGGCTGCAGCTGCCAGCAGGTCTCGCTCGAGACCGCGCAGCCGAACCTCGACTGCTCGATCCTGAAGACACTCGAAGGCAAGAAGATCATGGTCGGCGTGCTCGACCTCGGCAGCTCCGAGGTGGAGACGCCGGAGACCGTGGCGGCGCGCATCCGGCGTGCGCTGCCGTTCGTGCGCGCGGAGAACGTCATCGTCGCGCCCGACTGCGGCCTCAAGTACCTGGGCCGGGAAGTCGCTTCCGGAAAGCTCAAGGCGATGGTCGCCGGGGCCGCCATCGTCCGCGCGGAGATGGCCCGCACGCCCGGCCCCGTCAGGTTGCAATCGAACTCTTAACGCGGAGACCCACATGCTCACATCCAAGGGGACGTGCCTTTCGACGGCAGTGACCGGCATCCTCGCCGCCGCGGTGGCGACGCCGGTCATGGCGCAGAGCACGGAGATGGAGGAAATCATCGTCACGGCCCGCAAGCGTGACGAGACTTTCCAGGACGTGCCGGTGACGGTCAACGTCTTCACGGAGGCGCTCGTCGAGGACGCCGGCATCAACCGGCCGGCCGACTTCATCCAGATGGTCCCGAACATGACGCTGGTCGAGACCCAGAACGCCGGCAACGCCTTCGTCGTCATCCGCGGCATCTCGCAGGCCCGCAACAGCGAACCCAGCGTCGCCGTGCAGGTGGATGGCGTTCTGCAGACCAACCCGGCCGAGTTCAACCAGGATTTGTACGACATCCAGCAGATCGAGGTCCTGAAGGGACCCCAGGGCGCGCTCTACGGACGCAATGCCATCGGCGGCGCGATCATCGTCACGACGCGGGCTCCCGCCGACGAATTCGAGGCGACCGTGAAGGCAGGCTACGGCAATGAGAACTCGATCCGCGGCCAGCTCGGCGTCAGCGGCCCGATGGGCGCGAACGCCGGCTATCGCGCGACGGTCAACTATTACGAGACCGACGGTTTCCTGCACAACGTGTTCCTGAACGACTCCGTGGACCCGGTGGAGAGCCTCTCGGCCCGCGCGCGCTTCGTGTTCGAGCCGAGCGACGCCTTCAGCGCCGATTTCCGGGTGGCGGTCGACGACCTCTCCACGCGCGCCCTCTATTTCGTGGTGCCGCGCGTCGACGAGGCCAACCCGTTCGGCGGCTACATCGACGATGCAAACGACGTCGACGAGCCCATCCAGCTCGACAACCCCGGCATCAACGACCGCGACCTGCTGAATACGTCCCTGAAACTCGACTTCGGCGCCGGCGACGGCACCGTCACCTCGGTCACCCACTACAACACGACGGAGGAGATCCTGACCGGGGATGCATTCGACTTCCGGCCCGCCGCAAATTCGCTGTTCAACGCGATCTTCGGTTTCGACCTGAACCAGAGCCAGTTCCTCGACATCGAGGCCTACAGCCAGGAGTTGCGCTACACGTCGCCGACCGAGGGCAAGTTCCGCTGGATTGCAGGCGCCTATTTCATCCACACGGACCGGTTCATCTCGACGGGCAACATGGTGGACACGGGTGCCGGCGTGTTCCCCGTCTATCGGGAGCCGCGCCTCGGCGGCAACAACCCGAGCGCGACCTTCCTGGCGGACTCGCAGGACAACGACGCCTGGGCCGTCTTCGCGAACGCGACCATGGAGCTCGGCGAGAAGACCGAGCTCGACCTCGCGATCCGTTACGACGAGGACAAGCGCGAGAACACGACCGAGACGCCGGAGGCATTCCTGCCGGTGGGCACGCCGCCCGGGTCCAGCGGCCAGGTGCGGGAACACACCTGGAGCGAACCGCAGCCGAAGCTCACGGTGCGCTACGAGCCGAGCGAGAACCTGACGCTCTACGGCGGCTGGAGCCGCGGCTTCCGCAGCGGCGGATTCAACCAGACCGGCGTCGGTGCGGTCGCCGACGCGAGCGGCATCGCGGGCGTCAACGACCTGTTCGAGGCGGAAGTCGCCGAAACCACCGAGATCGGCTTCAAGTCCGTGCTCGCCGGCGGCCAGCTCGCATTCAACGGCGCCGCGTACTACACGGATTCCGAGAACGGCTACTTCTTCGTGTTCCTGGCCGCGAACTCGACCCAGAACCTCGGCAACCTGGACGCCCGCTACAAGGGGTTCGAGCTCGAAATGAACTGGAACGCCACGGACGCGCTGAGCCTGTATGCCAGCTACGGCTACACCGACAGCGACATCACGGGCATGGAAGACCCGTCGGTGATCGGCAACGAGGCGCCGCTCGTATCCCACAACACCGCCAACGCAGGCTTCCAGTACGACGTGCCGGTCGGCGGGCTGGACCTGTCATTCCGGGTCGACTACCGGTACACGGGCCGCACCTGGTGGGAGCCTTACAATACGACCTCGCGCGACCCGATCGACATCGTCGACGGGCGCATCTCGCTCGGCGACGAACGCTGGACCGCGACGCTGTGGGGGAAGAACCTCACGGACGAGGAATACAATCAGGAATTCTCGCCGGGCGGATTCCTCTTCAAGGCGCTGCCGCTGCGATACGGCATCGAGTTCGAGTACAACTTCTGACCGGAGACGGACATGGCGACGAAGGCAACGCTCCCCAACAGGCTGCATCACAACGCGTACGTGTCGCGCGATCTCGAGGCGACCCGCAGGTTCTACGAGGACGTGATCGGCCTGCCGCTGCTGGCGACCTGGTGCGAGAAGGACGTGCTGTTCGGCGCGGAGCGCACCTACTGCCACTGCTTCTTCGGGCTGGGCGACGGCGGCGCCCTCGCCTTCTTCCAGTTCGCCGACCCGGCCGACGCCGACCAGTTCGGCCCGAAGATGCCATTCTCCCCTTTCCACCACATCGCGCTGCACGTCGACAAGGACACCCAGGCCGGCATCGAGAGGCGTCTCAAGGAGGCGGGCTACCAGGAGCCGCAGTCGTTCGTGCTCGAGCACGGCTACTGCAGGTCCGTGTATGCCACCGACCCCAACGGACTGATCGTCGAGTTCACGCTCGACCACCCGGCCGTGGAAAAGATCAATGCCGAGCGGCGCAAGGACGCCCACTCCGAGCTCAAGCGCTGGCTCGCGGGGGACCACCACTCGAACAACACCTATCGATGAGGGTCAGCAGCGAGCGGATCCTCACGACGCACGTCGGCAGCCTGCCGCGCTCCCAGGCGGTGACCGACGTCCTCTTCGCGCGCGAGCGCGGGGAGGTTCCCGACGCGCGCGCCGCGCGCGCGGTGATCGGCGACGCGGTTGCCGAGGTCGTGCGCCGCCAGGTCGACACCGGTGTCGACATCGTCAGCGACGGCGAAACCAGCAAGATCAGCTACGCGACCTACATCGCCGACCGCTTCGCCGGCTTCGGCGGCGACACGCCACGCGAGCCGGGGCAGGACCTGGTCGAGTTTCCCCGCTTCATGGCGAAGCTGGCGGCAAGCGGTGCGACGGCGAAGTACCGGCGCCCGCGCTGTGTCGGCGAGATCGCGCTGAAGGATGCGGGTCCCCTGCACGAGGACCTCGGCAACTTCCGGCGGGCCGTGGATGCCGCGAGGCCGGCCGAGGCGTTCATGAACGCGGCGTCGCCCGGCGTGCTGGCGCTGTTCCAGCCGAACGATTACTACCCGACTCAGGACGCCTACCTCGAGGCGCTCGGAAATGCGATGCAGTCCGAGTACGAAGCGATCGTCGCCGCCGGCTTCCTGCTGCAGATCGACGCTCCGGACTTCGGCATGGGCCGCCACACGATGTACCGTACCGCGAGCTCGGAGGAGTACCTGACGGCCGCGGCGCGCCACGTCGAGGTGCTCAACCACGCGCTGCGGAACCTCCCGGCGGACCGGCTGCGCATGCACATCTGCTGGGGCAACTACGAGGGTCCCCACCACCACGACATCCCGCTCGAGCAGCTGCTGCCGGTCGTGGTCCGGGCGCGGCCGCAGGCCCTGCTCTTCGAGGCCTCGAACCCGCGCCATGCGCACGAATGGTCGGTGTTCAAGCGCCAGAAGGTCCCCGACGACAAGATCCTCATACCGGGCGTGCTCGGCACGACGACGAATTACGTGGAGCATCCGGAGCTCGTCGCCGAGCGCATCCAGCGATTCGCGGACATCGTCGGCCGCGAGCGCGTGATCGCGGGCACGGACTGCGGGTTCGGCACTTTTGGGGGATTCGGTCCGGTCGACCCGGACATCGTCTATCTGAAGCTCGGCTCACTCGCGGAAGGAGCCCGCATCGCCAGCCGGCGACTCTGGAAGAACTGACTCAGGCGTCCGGCCGCTGCCCCAGCGCACGCAGGCAGGCGTCTTCCTCGTCGAACGGCGCGCCGCCACCGGTCACCGCATCCCGCCAGGCACGTCCCAACGCGCCGTCGAGCGTCGCGTGCAGCGCCGCGCGCACCTGCTCGGCGGCCGGGCTGCGCCGCAATTGTCCGTGGCCCGCATGCGCGGCCTCCGCCGCCACGGCGATTCGAACCGCCAGCGGGAGGCGCCCCTCACGCGCGGCGAGCAGCGCCATCGCATCGAGCGCGAGGTAGAGCTTGCCGAACCCGAGGCGCCTTGCGACGTCGAGCAGCTCGACGCCGGCCGCGCGCGCCTCGTCGACCTCGCCCGCCAGGAGCAGCGCACCGAACAGCAGCACGAGCAGTTCCTGGCGCGTCTCGCGCCGCCCCGAATGACGCAGGCTCATCGCGAGCGGCCGCGCGAGCTGCAGCGCGCCCGGGAGCGCGTTGCAGGCGATGTCGAGCTCGACGATGTGGACGGTCGCTACCAGTGCCTGCCGCTCGCTCGCGGCGAGCGCGTGGTCGAGTGCGCGGCGGTAGGCCGCGCGCGATTCGGCGAACCTGCCTGCGCTCGCGAGCAGCGCACCCTCCACGATCGCGCCGTGCGCGAGGAGCCGCGTGGGCCAGGAGGGCTGCTGCAGGCGGCGGGCCTTGGCCAGCGCGCCGCCCGCTCCCTCGAGGTCGTCGCGCCAGTTCAGCGCGAGCTGCAACAGCGCATAGGCCTGGCCCCGCGCTTCGCCCGACCTCGCGTACAGCCCGGCGGCAAGCTCCGCCGCATAGCGCGCGCGGTCGAACTGACGCTCGGAATCGTAGGCCGCGACAGCCTCCCAGAAGCGCGCGAGGCGCGCCGGGTGCATCGCGTCGTTGAGGAGCGCGACGGCATCGGCGTGCGCCGCGCGGCCCTCTTCCTGCAGGTCGGCCTCGACGAACAGCGGCCAGGCCGAGGCGTAGAGCGCGACGGCCAGCGCCGGGTCGTTGCTTCGCGCCCATTCGAGCGCCGCCCGCACGTTGTCGAGCTCGGGCTCGTGCTCGTGCAGCCACAAAGCTTCATCGACGGACCAGTACGCTTCATAGGCCAGGTCGAGCAGCCGCAGCGTCGCCCGCGCCATGCCGCGACTTGATTCGGCCGTGGCCCCGGTCGCCTCGAGCCTCGAGCGCGCATAACAGCGCGCGGTCTCGAGCAGCGAGAAGCGGGCCGGTTCCCCGGGCAGCATCGTCACCAGCGACCGGTCCACCAGCCGGCCGACCAGGTCGATGGCGCCGGGCACGTCGATGGCGTCGTCGGCGACCGCGTGCGCCGCGGCATCGAGCGAGAAGCTGCCCGGAAAGCTGCCGAGCCGGTCGAAGACACGTTGCTCGGCCTCGCCCAGCAGCCGGTAACTCCAGTCGAACGCGGCCTGCAGCACGCCGTGGCGGCCGCCGGCCGCGTTGCCGGACAGCTTCAGCAGGCGAAACCGGTCGTCGAGGTGCGCCAGCAGCGCCGCGAGCCCGAACGAGGCGACACGCGCCGCGGCGAGCTCCACTGCGAGCGGATTGCCATCGAGCCGGCGGCAGATTTCCTCGACCGTGGCCGCATTGCCGGATCCGAGCTCGAAGCGCCGGTCCGCCAGCGCCGCGCGTTGCGCGAAGAGGCGCACGGCGTCGTCGACCGGCAGCGGGTTCAGCCGGTACACGGTCTCGCCCATGCGGCCGAGCGGCGTCTGGCTCGTCACGAGGATGCGAAGCTCAGGGGCCCGCGCCACAAGCGCGGCGAGAGCCTCCGCGATCCCGGCGGCGAGGTGCTCGGCGCCATCCAGGACGATGAATTCCCGCGAGCCCTCGAGCGCGCGCCCGAGGGCCTCGAAGCGGTCGCCGCCCTCGGGCAGGGGCACGCCCACGGCGAGCGCGATCGCGGACGGCAGGCGCTCCGCGCAGTCCAGGGGTTCGAGCGCCACCGTGCGGCCCTGGATGCCCCGTCGCTCCGCCTCGAGCGCGATCACTTCCTGGGCAAGCCGGGACTTGCCGACGCCCGCGGCGCCTACGAGCGTCAACTGCCGATCGCGCGCGAGCGCGTCGCGGATCGCTTCGAGGTCGGCCGCGCGCCCAATCAACGTGCCCGCGCGCTCAGCGCCAGCCGACATCGCCTCATGTCCGCGTCCGTTCGCGGCGGCCGGGGCGCCATCCGCCACGGGAGCACGCGACACTGGCAGGTCCAGGCGATAGCCGAACCGCGGCACGGTGCGGATCGCACCCGCGCCCAGCACGCGGCGCAGGCTGGCGATCTGGGTCGGGAGGTTGTTCTCGTCCACCACGAGCCTCGGCCAGACTCGCTCGATGAGCGCGGCTTTCGTGACGAGCCGCCCCGGATTCTCGGCGAGCACGAGCAGGAGGTCGAACGCGCGCGCGCCGATCTCGACGGCCGTTCCGCCGGCACGCAGCAGGCGCTCGCTCGGGTAGACCTCGAATGGGCCGATTCGCAACAGGTCCATCCAGTGAAGCTTTAGAATAATTTCAGGCCGGTTTCAAGACGCGGTCGGGCCGGCGCCAGCACCATGCGCCCCAGCCGATGACCTCGAGGGAGATTCACATGCCGAAGTTCGTGATCGAAAGGGAAATTCCGGGCGCAGGCCAGCTGAGCCCGGCGGAACTCAAGAAAATCTCGCAGAAGTCCTGCGGCGTCCTCAGCAGCCTCGGGCCCAGCGTCCAGTGGATCCACAGCTACGTGACCGCCGACAGGATCTATTGCATCTACCATGCGGCCGACGAGTCGCTCATCATGCGCCACGCGGAACTCGGGGGCTTCCCGGCCAACAAGATCTCGCGTGTCGCGACGATGATCGATCCCGCGACCGCGGAGTAGCTCTCCGCCGCCTTCGGCTCGTGACAGGTCTCCGGTCATCGGCGCCCGCAGACCTTCAACAGCAACCCGAACGGAGGCGACGATGAAAATTGTCACTGCAACACTGGCCATCCTGATGGCCGCACCCGCCTGGGCAGGCGATTCGCCGGCCGCGACCGGCGAGGACGCCGCGCAAGTCCACCGCTACCTGATCGAACGGACCTTCCCGGCCGGGGCCCTGGACGGGCTCGACGCGGCGGCGAAGGCGCGCGTCAACGCGAACAATGCCTCGGTCGGCGTCAGCTGGATCAAGTCGTTCGCGAATGCGGACCGGACCAAGACCTACTGCGTCTACGAAGGGCCGAGCGAGGATGCGATCCGCCAGGCCGCCGCCATCAACAACCTGCCGGTCGACAGCATCACCGAGGTGCCGGTCGACCTCACGCCGTAACGGATCCGGGGAGGAACGCATGAACAAGATCATCCTGAGCTCGATCGCCGCGGCGCTGCCGCTGCTCGTGCCGGCCGCCGCGCCGGCCGAGGACATGCACCAGCACGCGTCCGCGACCGAAGTGCCCTGGCACGCGCGCTCGCCGCTGATCCAGAAAGTCCGCACGGCCACGGCCAAGTACCGCGACATCAACGTCGCCCTCGCGTCGGGTTACGCGCCCGCGACGCCCTGTGTCAGTGGGCCGAACGGCGGCGCGATGGGCGTGCACCTCATCAACGGGGCGCTGCTCGGCAAGGAAATAGACGCCGCCGCGCCCGAGGCGCTGATCTACGAGCCGCTGCCCGACGGGCGCATGAAGCTCGTGGGCGTCGAGATCATCACGTTCGCCGCGGACTGGGTGAACGAGGTGCCGGTGCTCGACGGACACCTGCTGAACTACGTCGGCGCGCCGAACCGCTACGGTATCCCGGCCTTCTACGAGATCCACGTGTGGGCCTGGCGGAACAACCCGACCGGATCGTTCGCGGACTTCAATCCGCAGGTGAGCTGCGCCGGCCAGCCGCTGCCCTGAGCGTGCCCGGTGCGGGGAGCGGGTCGCTGGGCGGCGGCCCGCTTCCCTTTCCTGCGGCGGCGGCCTACGGAATGACCGGCAGATCGATCGCCGAGGCCTGGCCCGCCGTGCGCCAGACGCGGTGCGTCGCCTTCGCGTAGCTCTCCGGCGGCGCGAACATGATGTTCGGCACGAACGTCTGCGGATTGCGGTCGTAGAGCGGGAACCAGCTCGACTGGACCTGCACCATGATGCGATGGCCGGGCAGGAACGTGTGATTCAGCTGCGGCAGCCGGATCCTGTACTCGAGCACCTTGTCCGGCACGATCGCCTTGGCGACCGAGAAGTCTTCCCGGTAACGGCCGCGGAAGATGTCCGCCGAGACCATCTGCTGGTAGCCGCCGAGCTTCGGGTTGTTCGCATTCTCGGATGGCCACACGTCGATGATCTTGACCACCCAGTCGGCATCGCTGCCCGTCGTCGACGCAAAGAGCCGCGCCCAGGGCTCGCCCGCGACGCGGAGCGCCTCGGTGAGGGGTTCCGTCTCATAGACGAGCACGTCCGGCCGCGAGGCCGCCTCGCGCTGGTCGTCCATGAGCCAGTCGCCCCAGGTCGAGCCCTCCGCGCCCGTCGAGACGGTGGGCCGCAGGCGATACGGCACAGGCTTCGCCGGATCGGACAGGAACTCGTCGAATGCGCCCTTCGCCTCGCCCGGGGGCTCGAATGCGAGCGCGCCGTTCGAACGCAGGAAGAGGTCGCGGCTCTTCGACGGGCAGCCCGACGCGCAGGCGCGGGGCCAGTCCTCGTAGCGCTGCCAGGCATTCGCGCCAGTCTCGTAGGCGAGCACACGCGGCGTCCCGGGATCCGGCGCGCCCTTGAGGTGATGATCGAGGAAGGGCTGCATGATCTCGCGCCGGAACCAGCCCGCCGTGTCGCCCTCGAACTGCACCATGCCGATGCCGCGCCCTTCGCGCCGGGCCTGGCCGTGGTTCCACGGGCCCAGCACGAGATGCACGAGGCGGCCGCCGGGATCCTTTGGCGCGAGCGCGCGGTAAAGCGCCGGCGCGCCGTAGATGTCCTCCTGGTCGAAGAGCCCGCCCACGATCAGCATCGGCACGGTGAGGGGCTCGCGCGCGAGCACGCGGTCCATGGCCTGCTCCTGCCACCACGCGTCGTATGCCGGGTGCGCGGCGAGCTGGCGCCAGAATCCCGCCTGCTCGAGCCCGCGCGAAGCGGCGATCGCGCCGGCCGAGCCGCCGCGCAGCCAGGCCTCGTAGGTGTCGTAGGCGTCGGTCCACCATTTCTCGGTGCTGCCGCGCGTCGCCTGCTGGTTGTACGTGAACTCGAGCGCGCCCTCCCCGCGGAAGGCGCCGTTGTGGAACCAGTCGTCACCTATCCAGCCGTCCACCATCGGCGCGAAGGGTACGGCCGCCTTGAGCGCCGGGTGCGGGTGCACCGTCGACGTCAGGACCGTGAAGCCCTCGTAGGAGCCGCCGATCGTGGCCACGCGCCCGTTGCTCTCCGGCACGTTGTTCACGAGCCATTCGATCGTGTCCCAGGTGTCCGTCGCGTGGTCGGTTCCGGTCGCGTTCAGCGGGCCGCGCAGCGGCCGGTTCATGACGTAGTCGCCCTCGGATCCGTGCTTTCCGCGCACGTCCTGGTACACCAGGATGTAACCCGCCTCGACGGCGGTATCCATCATCTGTGGCGCTACGTTGATGAGCTTCGAACTCTTGGTGCGGCTCATGCGCTCCGCGGCGTTGTACGGCGTGCGCGCCAGCAGGATGGGCGCGTCCTTTGCCCCTTTCGGCACGAACACGAGGGTGCGCAGCTTCACGCCGTCGCGCATCGCCACCATCTCGTCGCGTCGCACATGGTCGAAGGCATCCGTCTTGGGCGTGAACGTCGCCGGGATCTCGGACACGGACGGCGGGACGGCCTGCTGGGCCGCGGCCAGCGTGGCGACTGCGAGCAGTGCGAGCAGCGTGGCGAGCGGGCGGGTCATCGGCATGCGTTTTCTCCTGCGCGGGCACCAAAAAACGGGGCCCCATGGCCCCGTTCTTCGACGTGCGAACGTGCGGATAGTTTACGCGGCCTTGCTGTCCGGGATCAGCCCCTGTCCGAGCTCGGCCGCGAGCTCATCCCGGCGATCAACCCGATCGTCAGGGTCGGGACGCGGATCCGCGAAGGCGCTTCTCGCCGAGCCAGCGCAGCATGACGCCGACAGCGGCGTCGGCGTTGTTGGCGCCTCCCTCCCCGCGGTACGCGGCACGCGCGTCCGGATAGCGGTCGAAGTGGTGGTCGGTCGCAGGGATCTGCACGAATTCTCCGCGCCCGGCGCCGCGGCGTCCCGCGATGTCCGCGACCAGCCGGTGCGCGGCCGCTTCCTCGAACCAGTCGTACTCGCCGTACAGCGCGAGCACCGGCGCGTCGACGCGCGACCACGCACCGGCCCAGTCCTGCGCCGCCGCCTGCTGGTGGAATGCGAGCGGACGTCCATAGTGGCTGCCGGGGCCCGTGCCGATGATCCGCGACCAGGTGCCGGCAAGTGCCGGCTGCTCTGTCTCGATGACGGCCGGGTCCTTCCTGTCGAGGAGGTAAGCGACGAAAAAGCGCGGCAGAGCCTGCATGTGTGCGGCGAGTTCCGTCGCCGGCACGCCCGCGAGCTCCTTGGCGCGGCGCTCGAAGCCCATCATCCGTTCGAACCAGGTCTGCGCGCCGCCGCCCCAGATCATGACGCCGGCTACCGGTTCTCCGGCCGCGACGAGCGGGGCGAAGTTTCCCCCCATGCTGGCGCCGAAGACGACGATGCGTGCCGGATCGACATCGGGCGAGCGCCGGAGTGCCGCGAGCGCCGCGCGATGGCCGGCGAGCTCCGTTTCGTAGTCGAGCGAGGCGCAGTCGCCCTCGCTGTCGCCGACGCCCGCCTTCTCGGTGCGCATCAGCGCCATCCCGGAATCCTGCGCGAGCCTGCGCAGCATGCGGCTCCAGCCGTCCTGCTGCTTCGCCGGCAGCTCGATGCTGTCGCAGGAGAGCCATTGCACGAACAGGATCGCGGGCAGGCGGCCCGTCGTCCCCGAGGGCCGCGTCAGGATCGTGCGCAGCCGTCGGCCATCTGGGCCTTGCAGCACGCCATAGCGGCTGTCCACGCCCGGGATCTCCTCCAACGGCTTGTTCTCCCGGCGCGGCAGGTCGCCGGTCAGGGTCGACTCGGCCAAGGCGCAGAGCGGCAGAAAGCAGGCAAGCGCGAACCACAGCGTCTTCATCGGGTGACTCCTCGCGAATCGGGCGAACGTGCCCACCGATCGTCGCCCGGCATATCGGGAAACTCTGTCCGATGCGCGCAGCAATGCTGGCCGATGTCGACTTCGGCCAGTAAAGGACAGCCCGCGGGCGACTCAGCCTGTTCCGGCCGCGCCTGTCGGCTGTCGGAATTGCGTGGGCGTCATGCCCATGCGCGCTTTGAAGGCGCGATTGAAGGGGCCAATCGAGCCGTAGCCGACGCCGAGCGCAATCGACAGCACCGGTAGGCGCGCATCCTCCGCCCGCCGCAGGCGCTCGCAGGCTTCGCGGATGCGCAAGGCGTGCAGGAAATCGTTGAAGTTCCGATAGCCGAGTCCCTTGTTGATGACGCGCCGCAGGACCTGCTCCCGGGTCCGCAGCCGCGCTGCCAGAAGGCCGATCGTCAGTCCTTCTTCGCGGTACACGTGCCGCTCGGCGATCTCCCGCTGCAGCGCCTCGAGCACCTTCGACTCCAGGACGCCGAGCTGCCAGGGACTGGCGACGGCCGGCTCGGGTTCGAGCCAGCTCTCCGTGCGCAACTGCAGCAGGTGCCACAGGGCGGCCACGACCGCGGTCGTGATGAGAACCAGGTTCGCGTTGACCAGGATCGTCGGCGTCACCGTACCCTGCACGAGGTTGTAGGTTTGCACGACGACCGCCGCCAGCAGGAAGCCGGCGATACCGGTGACGACGAGGATGCGAAGCCGGCGCCGGCGCTCCAGGAGGTCGACGGCGAGCCCGCGCCACGCCTCGTTCAGCGCCAGGAGCGCGAGCACCACGACCCACAACTCGAACCCGCCGGCCGCGAGCTGTTCTGCAGGCGAGGCCAGCCCTTGCTGCACGCGAGGCATGAGCACGAGCTGTTGCCAGAGCCCCCAGGCGACGGTCGCGGCGACGACCGCGAGATGGCGTGCGCTCACGCGGAATTCGTCCGAAAAGAGGCCACGGGCGAACAGCCAGAACAGCGCCGCCTTGGCCACGCAAAGCGCAGTCAGCGGAGCAGTAGCCGGACCCAGCCAGTCGTCCGAGCCGCGGGCCGAGGTCACCACGAAAGCAGCGACCGCGAGCGCCGATAGGGCACCCAGCACGGGCGTATGGTCGCGCCGGCGGGCCGCGAGCACGAGCCCTGCCAGCGCCAGCAGGGCCAGGACGGTCGCGGTCCGCAGGACGATTTCAGGATACGGCATGCGAGTGATTATCCTATGGCGTTTCCAAGGGGTAATAGTTCATGACGCTGGACCTCGACTTCGTCCGCTCGCAGTTCCCGGCCTTCCGCGAGCCCTCGCTCGCGGGGTTTGCCCATTTCGAGAATGCGGGCGGCTCGTATGCCGCCGGCCAGACGATCGACTGGCTCTGTCGCTACTACCGCGAGACCCGGGTCCAGCCCTACTACGCTTTCGCGCCGTCCGCGCGCGCCGGCGAGCAAATGGACTCGGCAAGGTCGCGTCTCGCCGCCTGGCTCAATGTCGGAACGGATGAGCTGAGCTTCGGACCCTCGACGTCGCAGAACACCTACGTCCTCGCGCAGGCGTTGCGCCGCCACCTCAAGCCGGGCGACGAGATCATCGTCACGAACCAGGATCACGAGGCGAACGTCGGCGCCTACGCTCGACTCGCGGACGAGGGCTTCGTCGTGCGCGAGTGGAAGGTGGATCCCGAAACGGCGGAGCTGTCGCGCCAGGACCTCGAGGCGCTGCTCGGACCGCGCACGCGGCTCGTCGCGTTCACGCACTGCTCGAATCTCGTCGGCAGCATCAACGCGGTGCGCGAGTTCGCGGACCTCGCGCATCGCGCCGGCGCCTGGGCCTTCGTGGACGGCGTCGCCTTCGCGCCCCACGGGCTGCCGGACGTGCGGGAGCTCGGCGTAGACGCCTATTACTTCTCGCTGTACAAGGTCTACGGCCCGCACGTCGGGGCGATGTTCCTGAAGCGCGAGGTAAACGCGGCCCTGCCCAACCAGGGGCATTTCTTCAACGCTGTCCTGCCCGACAAGCGATTCACGCCCGCGGGCCCCGACCATGCCCAGCACGCCGCGGTCAACGGCGTCGCCGACTACTTCGACGCGATCGCCGACCGGCACGGCGCCGGCGGCAAGCCCGCGGGAGAGCGCGCCGCGACGCTGCGTGGCCTCTTCCGGGCGCATGAGACTTCCCTCCTCCAGCCGTTGCTCGATTATCTTGCGCGCCACCCGAAGGTCCGCCTGATCGGCCGCACGCGGGCGGCGGAGCGCGCGCCGACCGTGTCTTTCGTCGTGAAGGGACGGAAGTCGGCCGACGTCGCGAGAGCGCTTGCCGCGGCCGGCATCGGCGCCGGCGTCGGCAACTTCTACGCCTACCGGGTGATGAAAGCGCTCGGCATCGACGCGGACGACGGCGCGGTGCGCGTCTCGTTCGTGCATTACACGTCAAAAGACGAGATCGATCGACTGATCGCCACGCTCGATGCCCTCCTGTCCGCGACAGGCCCCTGAAATGGCCGGCCGGCTGGCCGGCCTGCTGCTGGCGACAGTGCCGGCCTGGGCGTGGGCGCAGGCGAAGCCCCATACGGTCGAAGAGCTGCTGCGTCCCGCGGTAATCCGGGACATGGCGCTGTCGCGCGACGGCAAGCGCATCGCAGTCGTCGGCCAGTTCGGCGACAAACGCGACATCGTCGCGATCCTCGAAGCCGACCGCATCGGCAGTCCGGAAGGCGTCCACAAGTTCACGATCGGCCGCGAGGGTGTCCACACGCCCCTGTGGGTCATGTGGGCCAACGACGAGCGCCTCCTGATCGCGATGCAGGTCGGATTCGAGGGCAGCTACGTGGTCGCGGGGCGGCAGGTCCAGGCGATCGATGTCGACGGCGGGAATCCCGTCACGCTCTTCACGGACACGCCGGTGGGCGCAAGATTCGGGCTCAACCTCTCGCGCGTCGTCGACCTCACGCCGGAGGATCCGGAGCACATCATCATGGCGGCCTGGAACAGGGACAGCACCGACCTGTTCCAGGTCAATGTGCGGACCGGCGTCGCGACGCACGTCGCCCGCGGGCGATCCAACACCGTGGGCTGGGAGACGGAAGGCGGGCGGCCGGCCCTGCGTTATGACGTCAACCGGCGCGGGACCGAGCTGTCGATCTACGGCCGCGACGTCGACGATCCCGACGACTGGTCGCGCATCGCAAAGGTCCGCGTCGAAGACGTGACGCGCGACTGGGAGTTCGCGGGCGATGCGCCCGGTCTCGGCAGGATTTTCGTGCGCGGGCGCAAGGACGGGGCGGACACCGAGGCGATCTACGAGTACGACCTGCGCACGAAGACCGCCGGCGAGGTCGTCGCCCAGGTCGCAGGCTACGACATGCGGCGGGGCTTCGCGATCGACGGCGAGTACGCCGGCGCATCGTACGTCGCGGACACGACGACCTACATCTTCAAGGACCCGCAACTGCAGGGTCACTGGAACGCGGTTCGCCGGTACTTCAAGGACCTGGCGAACGTCAGCGTGATCGACGTCGACAAGGACCATACGCGCATGCTGTTGCGCGTCGACGGCCCGGGCGCGCCCGGCGACTTCTACCTGTACGACGTGGCGAAGCGAAACCTGGAATTTATCGCCTCCGACCAGCCCTGGCTGGAGCCGGAACGGCTTGCGTCGGTCGAGGTCATCAGGAGCCCCATGCGCGACGGGTCTGCGATCACGTCCTACCTCACGCGACCCAACGCGCCTCCCGGCGCGCTTCCCCTCGTCGTGCTTCCCCACGGCGGACCCGAGCAGCGGGACGCCGTCGACTTCGATCCCCTGGCGCAAGCCTTCGCTGCGCAGGGCTGGCTGGTGCTGCAGCCGAATTTCCGCGGCTCGGGCGGCTATGGAAAATCCTTTGCCGAAGCAGGGCACCGCCAGTGGGCCAGGCGCATGCAGGACGACGTGACCGACGCCGTCGCGGATCTCGTGAAGCGCGGCATTGCGGACCCTGAGCGCATCGCGATCTATGGCGCGAGCTACGGCGGCTATGCGGCATTGATGGGTGCGATCGTGACGCCCGACCTGTACCGCGCGGCCATTTCCGTCGCCGGTGTCGGCAACCTGTTGCGCATGATGGCCTTCGTGCGGCGTGAGGACGGCGATGATTCGGCGACGTACCAGTACTGGCTGAAATCGATCGGCGACCCGAAGCTCGACAAGGCGGCCCTGGAGGCCGCGTCGCCGGCGCTGCGCGCGGGCGAGATCCGGATTCCGGTGCTGCTGATGCACGGCTTACAGGACGAGATCGTGCCGCCGGAGCAGTCGAGGGAGATGAAAGAGGCGCTCGAGAAGGCCGGCAAGCAAGTAAGGTACCTGGAGTTCGCGGGACAGCCGCACAGCGGCTGGGACACGGACGAGGAGATCCGCCAGCTCGAGGAATCGATCGCCTTCCTGAAGCCGGTATTCCAATGAAGTATCGGGAGACGTCGCGTGCTTGAACTGGATTTCGTGCAGACGCTCGCCTTCGCGGGTGTCGCCCTTCTTCTGGGCGAAGGCCTGAGGCGGGTCGTGCCGGTCCTCGCGCGCTACAACCTGCCGGCACCCGTGCTCGGAGGCCTGTTGGTCGCCGTCGTGGTGCTGCTCGCGCGCGGGCAGGGCGTGACGCTCGTGCAGTTCGACACGACGCTGCAGAGCCCGCTGATGATCGCCTTCTTTACGACCATCGGCTTCGGCGCGAGCCTCTCCCTGATGAAGGTCGGCGGGCCCGATGTCCTGCGGTTCTTCGTCCTCGCCACGGTTTTCGCCGTGCTGCAGAACGTGGTAGGCATCCTGGTCGCGCTCGGATTCGGCCTGCACCCGCTGTTCGGCGTGCTCGCCGGATCGGTCACGCTCACGGGCGGGCCTGCGACCGGCCTCGCGTTCGCTCCCCTCTTCGAGGAAGCCGGCGTCATCGGCGCCTCGTCGGTAGCGATCGCAGTCGCGATCGGCGGAATCGTCGCGGGCGGGCTCGTCGGCGGGCCGGCCAGCACGATCCTCATCGAGCGGGGCGGGCTCGAGACTCCCCGGCGCCATCGCGGCGGAAGCCGCGTCGAGGTCGCGCTGGTCGAGACCGAGACGACGGTGCACGCCACGACGGACGACGACGATGCCTGGCCCGTGCTGCGCAATCTCGTCGCGATCCTGGTCGCGATGTGGATCGGATTCTGGGTGAGCCAGGGCTTCGCGGCGCTGGGGATGACGCTGCCCGCCTACATCGGTGCCATGCTCGTCGCCGCCGCCATCCGCAACGTCGACGACGTCACCGGATGGTTCGGCCTGTCACACCGTTTCATCAACGGCTTCGGCATCGTGGCGCTGACGCTGTTCCTGGTCATGGCGCTCATGACGCTCAAGCTGTGGGAGCTCGCCGGCCTCGTGCTGCCGCTCGTCGCGATCCTGGTCGTGCAGATCGTACTCGCCGCCCTGTCCGCCGGGCCGGTATTCCGCATGATGGGTCGAAACTATGAAGCCGCGGTCATGAGCGGCGGCTTCATCGGCTTCATGCTGGGCACGACCGCGAACGCGATGGCGGTCATGCGCGCCCTGGTCGAGCGCTACGGGCCCGCGCCGCGCGCCTTCCTGGTTGCACCCATGGTCGGGGCATTCTTCATCGACTTCACGAACGCGATCATCATCACGTTCTTCCTGAACTTCCTCACCTAGTCGTCCCGCGCAAGGGTGCCTGCGGTCGAACTCCGTCGCGAACGCTATCGCTTCGCGGCCAGCCGCCTGACCGCCTTCGGACGGGCCGGCTTTTCCTCTTCGTGCAGCGTCATCAGCGATTCCATGAGGCCGTCATCCGCGCTCGAGCAGATGCCGAGCAGCAGCGCGTCGTCCTGCCCTTTCGGCGCGACGTACGCGTGACCCATCGTGCTGTCGATGTAGATCGATTCGCCGGTCTGCAGCAGGATAGGCTCGTAGAACTCGGTGTGGATCTCCACCGGGCCCTGCAGCACGTAGATGTACTCCTCGCCGGGATGGTGCACGAGCTCGCCGAACTCCTCGATGCTCTTCGCGCGCACGCGCGTGACCGTAGGCACCATGCGCTTGCGGCGCAGCTCCGGGCACATGTAGAAGTACTCGTAGTTCGGCGTGTTGACCCGGACCGCATCGGAGAGCCGTCCGATCGAGCGGCGTGCGGTGATCGGCGCATCGCTCGTCGCGTCGGCCTCGCTGAAGAGGTCGGACATGCGCAGGTTCAGGCGCTGGCTGAGCTGGAGGAGCTTGTCGTAGGTCAGCGTCAGCCGGTCGTGCTCGACCTTGGCGAGCGTCGACAGCGGGATGCCGGTGCGCTCGCTCATTTCCTTCAGCGTCCAGTGGTTGCGCAGCCGCAGGCCCCTCAACAGGCTCCCGAGCGTCGGCCGGCGTGGCTTGGTGGGTGTCAGCGTTGTTCTCCTGGGCCGATGGCGGCTGCCCAATTCTAAGTCGGCCACCCTTTGACGTCATTCTCCAATTAGGACTACCATGACCTTATCAGGATAATAACCCGGGACTTACGCATGCGCGTCATTTCTCCGATCGCGACAGTTCTGTCTGCCTCCCTCCTTTGCGCGGCCGCCCTCGGCCAGGTGCCCGCCACCCCAAAGGCGACCGAGGCGCCTGTGTCGACGGATACGGCAGCCGCGGCGCCGGTGCCGACGAGTCCCCAGCTCACCCGCGAGGACCTGGAAGCCTGGCTCGACGGCTTCCTGCCGTTCGCGCTGGCGCGCGGCAACATCGCCGGCGGCATCGTCGTCGTCGTGAAGGACGGACAGGTGCTGCTGCAGAAGGGCTACGGATACGCGGACGTCGAGAAGAAGAAGCTCGTCGACCCCGAGGCAACGCTGTTCCGCCCGGGCTCCGTCTCGAAACTCTTCACCTGGACGGCCGTGATGCAGCTCGTCGAGCGGGGCAAGCTCGACCTCGACGCCGACGTCAACCAGTACCTCGACTTCGAGATCCCGCCGGGGCCCGAGGGCGAGCCCGTCACGCTGCGCAACCTCCTGACGCACACCGGGGGCTTCGAGGAGGCGCTGAAGGAGCTGATCTCCGAGGATCCGGCGCGCATCGCGACGCTCGAGGATACGGTGAAGACCTGGGTGCCCGGCCGCATCTTCAAGGCCGGCACCATGCCCGCGTACTCGAATTACGGCACCGGCCTCGCGGGCTATATCGTCTCCCGCGCGTCCGGATTGTCGTTCGACGACTACCTCGACAAGAACATCTTCGGCCCGCTCGGCATGACCAAATCCTCGTTCCGACAGCCGCTGCCCGAGGCGCTGGCCGCCGGCGTGGCCCAGGGCTACGAGGTCGCGACCGGCAAGCCGCAGGGTTACGAGCTCATCAACCTCGCGCCCGCCGGCTCGCTGGCGGCGACCGGCGCCGACATGGGCCGCTTCATGATCGCGCACCTGCAGAAAGGCGCTTACGGCGATGCGCGCATCCTGTCGGAGGCCACCGCGACCCAGATGCACGGCACGCCGCTCACGATCCTGCCCAACGTGAACCGCATGGTTCTCGGCTTCTACGAAACGGATACCAACGGCCACAAGATCATCTCCCACGGCGGCGACACGCAGTATTTCCACAGCGACCTGCACCTGTTCATCGACGAAGGCGTCGGCTATTTCATCTCCTTCAACAGCGGCGGCAAGGAAGGCGCGGTGGGGCCGCTGCGCGAGGCCTTCTACCGCAACTTCGCGGACCGCTACTTCCCCGGTCCCGCGGTGCAGGGCGAGGTCGATGAGAAGACCGCCAAGGAGCACGCGGCGCAGATCGCGGGCAGCTACATCAGCTCGCGCCGGCCGGAAGGCAACTTCATCAGCGTGCTCAACATGCTGCAGCCACTCAAGGTGGTGGTGAACGATGACGGCACGATTTCCGTGCCCCTCCTCACGGACCTGAACGGCGAGCCGACGAAGTTCCGCGAGATCGCGCCCTACCTGTGGCGCGAGGTCGACGGCAAGGCGCGCCTTTCGGCCGAAGTGAAGGACGGCAAGGTCACGCGCTTCGCCCCCGAGTGGATCTCGCCCTTCATGTACATGGAGCGCTCCTCCGGCGCGAAGGGCGTGGGCTGGCTGATGCCCGCCACCGTGCTGTCGCTTGCCGCACTCGCGCTGACCGTGATCTTCTGGCCCGTGTCGGCACTCGTGCGCCGGCATTACCGGAAACCCCTGCCCTTCACGGGGCAGGAAGCCAGGGCCTACCGCTGGAGCCGAATCGGCGCGCTCCTGTCGCTGGCCGCGATCGGCGGCTGGGTCGGCACCATCCTCGCGATGCTGTCGAACCTGAAGCTGCTTTCCTCGAAGTTCGACTGGTGGGTCGTCATCCTGCACATCGCGGGCACGATCGCGGTATTCGCGGGACTCGCGCTCGCGGTCTGGCACCTCGGCGTCGTCTGGAAGGCGCCGAAGCGCCGGCTCGGCAAATTCTGGGCGATCGTGCTCGTGCTCGCGACGGCGGTGTGCGCCTGGGTCGCGATCGCCTACCACCTCGTCGGCATCAGCACGGACTACTGATGCAGCTCACGGTCGCGCGGGAGCTCGTCCCGCTCTCGGCCCCGTTCACGATCACGGGGTACACGTTCACCGACATGACGGTCGTCGTGGCGCGGGTCGAGGACCGCGGCGCCGCGGGCCAGGGCGAAGCCGCGGGCGTGTACTACCTCGACGACGGCGCCGACCGCATGTGCGCCGCGCTCGAGCACGTGCGGCACGACGTCGAGGCCGGCATCGACCGTGCATCGCTGCGGCGGCTGCTGCCGCCGGGCGGCGCCCGCAATGCGCTCGACTGCGCGCTCTGGGACTACGAGGCGAAGCGGCTCGGCCAGCCGGTCTGGCGCATCGCGGGTCTCGAGCGGCCGCGTCCCCTCCTCACCACGTTCACGATTCCCGCGAACGACCCTCCGACGATGGCGGCGAAAGGCGTCGAGTACGCGCAGGCGAAATCGCTCAAGCTGAAGCTGACCGGCGAGATGCCGCTGGACGCCGAGCGCGTGCGCGCCGTGCGCAAGGCGCGGCCGGATGCGTGGATGGGCGTCGATGCCAACCAGGGTTTCACGCCCGACAGCCTGTCGGCGCTGATGCCGGACCTTGTCGCGTGCAAGGTCAAGCTTGTCGAGCAGCCCTTCGCCCGCGGGCGCGAGGCGGACCTCGACGGCTTCCGCTGCCCCATTCCGGTCGCCGCCGACGAGAGCGTGCAAGGGCTGGCCGACATCGAGCCGCTCGTCGGCCGCTTCGACATCGTCAACATCAAGCTCGACAAGTGCGGTGGCCTGACGGAAGGCCTCGCCATGGTGACCGAAGCCCGGCGGCTCGGCCTCGGCGTCATGGTCGGAAACATGGTCGGGACCAGCCTCGCCATGGCGCCGGCCTGGATCCTGGGCCAGCTTTGCGACATCAACGACCTCGACGGGACCCTCTTCATTTCGCGCGACCGTGACGTCGCGATGGCCTTCGAGAACGGCAAGGTGGCCTATCCGGACCGCGGCTGGGGCGCCGCGGCCTGAAATTGACAATTCTCTAATCAGGATTAATATCTCCGCCCGGGATAATTTGAGCGGCGGGGGCATGATGGCGCGTCCCAGGGGCGGTCAGATGACCCGGCGGCGCCTCCTTCAGGGCGCGGCCGGCGGCCTCGCTTTCCCGATGCTGAACTTCGCCTCGTTCCGGCTGTTCGCCGACAGCCCCGCCACCTACTCCGCGCGCACGGTCGCGCTCGTCGAGCGCTCGCTCGTCATCGACATGCTCGCGGTGCTCAAGATCAACTTCAAGCCGGAGGCGTATGCCAACCCGCTGACCGAAGCGGAGATCGCGGCATTCAGGGAAAGCCGTATCACCGGCTTCCACAACTCGATCGGCACCGGCGGTCCGGCCGCGGTCGAGGAAACCCTCGGCTTCATGGCGGCCTGGCAGGGCTTCTGCGCGCGCAACGCCGACCTGTTTTGCGTGGTGGATACGGCCGCGGACCTCGACCGCGCCAAGGCCGCCGGCAAGTGCGCCGTCATCATGGGCATCCAGAACGCCGAGCACTTCCGCAAGGCCGAGGACGTCCTCGCCTTCCACCAGCTCGGCCAGCGCTGCGCGCAGCTCACCTACAACAGCCAGAACCTGCTGGGTTCCGGCAGCACGGACCGCGTGGACGGCGGCGTCAGCGACTACGGCGCCGAGATCATCGCCGCCATGAACGACGCCGGCATGCTGGTGGACGTCTCGCACTGCGGCGACCGGACGACGCTCGACGCCATCGAGATCTCGAAGCGGCCGGTCGCGATCACGCATTCGAATTGCCGCGCGCTCAACAACCACCCTCGCCTCAAGACCGACGAGGCGATCGCGAAGTGCGCGGCCAAGGGCGGCGTGATGGGCATCACGGGCGTGCGCAACTTCGTGCGCGACCGCGAGCCCACCGGCATCGAGCACATCGTGGACCACATCGACCACGTGGTGAAAGTCGCGGGCATCGAGCACGTCGGCATCGGCTCCGACTCCGACCTCAACGGTTACGACGACATGCCGGCCGACCAGCGCAAGATGCTCATGGAATCGTACAAGTCGAGCTACGCCTTCCGCGACAAGCTCGACACCGACGGCTTCGACCACCCGAAGAAGGTTTTCGACCTGACCGAGGCACTCATCCGCCGCGGCTACGGCGACTCGAACATCGAGTCCGTGCTGGGCGGCAACTTCCGGCGGCTGCTGGGGACCGTGTGGGTCCCGGCGCCGGCCAAGACAGCAGAAGGAAACGCAGCATGAACAAGCATCGCGGGCGCAATTCAACGACCGTGGCGGGCGCCGTGGCACTCGCCCTCGCAGCGGCCGCAGCCGGCGCGCAGACGGCACCCACCAGCCTCAACGAGGTGGTCGTGACCGCCCAGAAGCGCAGCGAGGCGCTGGCGGACATCCCGATGTCGGTTTCCGTGGTCGGCGGCGATACGCTCGAACGCCAGAGGATCGAAAATTTCGAGGACCTCGCCGCCACGGTCCCTGGCCTCAGCCTCGTCTCGGCCACGCCCGGCATCACGCGCGTGACCATGCGCGGCATCAACACCGGCGGCGTCGCGTCCACGGTCGGCATCTACCTGGACGACGTGCCATTCGGCTCGAGCAGCGGGCTGGCAAATGCCGCGATCCTTTCGGGGGACATCGACACCTTCGACATGGCGCGCGTCGAAGTGCTGCGCGGCCCTCAGGGCACGCTCTACGGCGCGAGCGCCCTCGGCGGCGTCATCAGGTACGTCCCCAATGCACCCTCGACCGACGGTTTCGAGGGCCGCCTGCAGGGGTCCGTCGAGGACGTCGCGGGCGCCGGCCTGGGCTACGGCGTGACCGGCGTCCTGAACATCCCGATGGGCGACAGCTTTGCCGTGCGTGCCAGCGGCTTCTACCGCTCCACCGGCGGCTACATCGACTCGATCGGCACGGGCCCGATTCCGGCGGTACAGAACCCCGCCGTCAACATCGTCGACGGGACGCTGGTCGAGGGCGACATCAACGACAGCGAGGTGGTCGGTGGACGCGTTTCCGCGCTGTTCACGCCGTCGGAGAACCTGTCGCTCGACCTGTCCGTGCACTACCAGGACATCAACTCCGATAACCAGGGCGCCATCGAGGTCGACCCGGCCACGCTTAACCCGCCGGGCGGCCGGCGTGTCGCCTCGCGCTACCACAACGAGCCGACCGACATCGAGTACCGGCTCTACAGCGCCACGCTCGACTGGGACCTGGGCGGCGTCTCGCTGCAGTCGGTGACGAGCTACAGCGAGTTCCTGGAGGACTTCGAGCGCGACGTGGCCACGCTCGACCTGATCGGCACGGGACTTGGAACGGCGCAACTCATGACCTTTGCCTACAGCACGCTCGGAACGACGGACAGGCTGTTGTCGGGCGTGCTGTTCCAGGAAACGGGCACCGACAAGTTCACGCAGGAGTTCCGGCTTGTCTCTCCGGAAAGCGAGCGGTTCGAGTGGCTGCTCGGCGCTTTCTACACGGACGAGGACTCCCTCATCCACCAGGAAGCGCTCGCGGTCGAGCCGGGCACGAATGACGTCGCGGCGGGCATACCCCAGTACGCGGACATCGGCATCGATTCCACCTATGAGGAGCTCGCGCTGTTCGGGAATGCCACCTGGCACATCTCCGACCGCTTCGACCTGTCGTTCGGCGCGCGCTGGAGCGAGAACGACCAGGATGCCTCGCAGTTCGTGACGATCGTCCTGCCGACATTCCTGTTCGGCGTTCCTGTCCCCCAGGACGATTTGACGACGATCGAACAGAACTTTGACAATCTGAAGTCGTCGGAAAGCCCGGTCACCTGGTCGTTCTCGCCGCGCTACGAGTTCAGCGACACGACCTCGGCGTACCTGCGCGTCGCCACCGGCTTCCGGCCGGGCGGCCCCAACGTGCTGCCGCCGAACTCCGGCGCGCCCGCGACCTACGACTCCGACGAGCTGACGAACTATGAGGTCGGCATCCGCACCGGCAACGAGAGCGGAAGCTTCTCGCTCGACGTCGCCGCGTTCTTCCTGGACTGGGAGGACATCCAGCTGTTCCAGGTCGTCAACGACTTCGGCGTCAACGCGAATGGCGGCACCGCCGAGAGCAAGGGCATCGAGTTCACCGCGACGGCGCGCACCGAAAATGGCCTGAGCTTCAGCTTCTCGGGCGCGTACACCGACGCCGAGCTGACGGAGGATACGGACCCGGTGCTCGTCGGCGGCTTCGACGGCGACCCGCTGCCGTTCGTGCCCGAGTGGGCACTCGGCCTCGGCGGCGACTACGAGTGGAACGTCCTGGGCGACAGCACGGCCTATGTCGGCGCCCAGGTTTCCTACACGGGCGAGCGGCCGGCGAGCTTCGCCGACCGGGTGGACCTCGGCGACCCGACCTCGGCCCTGCGCAAGCTGGACAGCTACACGACCGTTGACCTGCGCGGCGGGCTGCAGCGCGATCAATGGTCGCTCGAGCTGTACGTGAAGAACCTCGGCGACGAGGACGGCATCACGGCTTTCGAGTCGCCGGGCACGCTCCCGAACGGCTCCGCGGGCATCGCCGTGATCCGGCCGCGCACGATCGGGCTCGCCATCGGCTACAGGTTCTGACGGGACCGGCCGGAACCCCCCGCATGTCCGCCGTCCGCAGCATGAGCGCCTCCGGCGCAGGCAGCGCTTCGCTCGTCGTCGCCCTGCCTGCGCCGTACCTGTTGTTCCTCGGTGACGTCACCGAAGCGGGCTACGCGAAGACGGCGTTCGGCCTGCGCGACTGGGCGCGCGAACTCTGCGTCGGTGAACATGCGCTGCCGGAGGCGACGGTGAGCGCGGGACTGCCCCGGCTCACGCCACGCGAGGCCGCCAAGCGCGGCGCGCGCTCGCTCGTCATCGGGGTCGCGAACACCGGTGGCGTGCTGAAGCCCGACTGGATCCCCAGTCTGGTCGATGCTCTGGAAGCGGGCCTCGACATCGTCTCAGGGATGCACGGCAGGCTGGCCGCCTCGCGCGAACTGAAGGCGACGGCCGACCGCCTCGGCCGGCGCCTCATCGACATCCGCCAGCCGCCGGCGAACATCCCGGTCGGCAGCGGGCGCAAGCGCAGCGGCAAGCGCCTGCTCGCCGTCGGCACGGACTGCGCTCTCGGAAAGAAATACACGTCGCTCGCGATCGCGCGCGCGCTGCGCGCCCGCGGCGTCGCCGCCGACTTCCGCGCCACCGGCCAGACCGGGATCATGATCGCGGGCAGCGGCATGCCGATGGACGCCGTGATCTCGGATTTCGTCGCGGGCGCCGCGGAGATCCTGAGCCCGGACGCCGCGCCGGACCACTGGGACGTGATCGAGGGCCAGGGCTCGCTGTTCCACCCCGCCTATGCGGGCGTCTCGCTCGGGCTCCTGCACGGCAGCCAGCCCGACGTGATCGTGCTCTGCCACGAACCGGGTCGCACTCACCTGCTCGGCTATCCGGATTTTCCGACGCCGGCCCTGCCCGATGCGATCTCGCTGCATCTGCGCATGGGAGGGCTCACGAATCCCGCGATCCGTTGCGCGGGCGCGAGCTTCAACACCGCCGCGCTTTCCGCCGGCGAGGCCGAGGCCGTGATGAAGCGCGCGGAGGATTCGCTCGGTCTGCCGGTCGCCGACCCGATGCGCGGCGGCCCGGCCTTCGAGCGCCTGATCGATTCCTGCCTCGCCTGAGGCGACAACCGGGACCGGACATGCGTAAATTCATCGCGATTCTCGCCGCGGGCCTGCCCGCACTCGCCCTCGCGGCGCCGCCGAGGAATTTCGACGCGCGCGTCGACGCGCTCATGAAGGCATCTGAAGTGCCCGGCGCAGCGGTCGCCATCGTCGAGAACGGCAATGTCACGCTTGCGCGTGGCTATGGCCTGCGCGCCCGCGGCTCGGCGGATGCCGTCGACGCGGCCACGCTGTTCCAGATCGGCTCGACGACGAAGGCCTTCACGGCCACGGCGCTCGCCATCCTGGTCGGGGAAGGCAAGCTGGGCTGGGACGACCGCGTCATCGACCACCTGCCGGACTTCCGGATGTACGACCCCTGGGTAACGCGCGAGATCACCGTGCGCGACCTGCTCGTGCACCGGAGCGGTCTCGGCCGCGGGCAGGGCGACCTGCTGTTCGTGCCCTCGAACGAGATCAGCCGCGCGGACATGGTGCGGCGGATCCGCTTCATGAAGCCGGCGACGAGCTTCCGCTCCGCATTCGCCTACGACAACGTCCTCTACGCGGTCGCGGGCCAGGTCGTCGAGGCGGTCAGCGGAAAGACCTGGGAGGACTTCGTCGAGGAGCGCATCCTCGCGCCCGCCGGCATGAAGAATGCCGTCACCAACGACGTGGATCGCCTGTCGCGCGCCAACCGCGCCCACCCGCATGGGCGCATCGGCGAGCTGCGGGGCATCGGCGGGCAGCAGCTGTTCGACGAGAAGAAGGTCGCGCTCGGCGCGAATGTCGGGCCGGCCGGCGCGATCGCCGCGGGTGCCGACGACCTCGGCCGCTGGCTGCAGCTGCAGCTGGGAAGCGGCCAGCTGCCGGATTCCGGGCAGCGCATCTTTTCCGAGGAGAACGCGCGGCAGATGTGGCAGGCCGTCGTGCCGGTGCCGGTGACCCCGCTCCCGCCCGCTTTCGAGGACGCCATGCCCCGCTTCCGCGGTTACGCGCTCGGCTGGTTCGTGCAGGACTACCGCGGCCACCGGATCGTCCAGCATGCCGGCGGCACGCAGGGATTCCGCGCAGTCGTCGTGCTGATCCCCGACAAGAACGTCGGCTTCGCGATCGCCAACAATTCGGAGGACAACGAGTTCGTCCCGGGCCTGCAATACGAGCTGCTGGACCACTATCTCGGACTGCCGAAGCACGACTGGCCGCAGGCGTTCAAGGACCTCTTCGCGGCGCGCAATGCCGCGGGCCTCGAGGCCCAGCGCAAGGCGGTCGCGGAGCGACCGAAGTCGACACCGTCCCTGCCGCCCGCGGGCTACGCCGGCGAGTACGCGGACCCGTGGTACGGCCCCATCTCGATCACCGAAAGCGACGGTGCGCTTTCGATCGCCTTCCGGCAGACCCCGGGCATGGTCGCGCCGCTCGAGCACTGGGCCTACGACACCTTCGTCGCCCGCTGGCCCGATCCGCTGATCGAGCCCGCCTTCGTCACCTTCGCGCTGGACGCCGCGGGCAAGCCCGCGCGCATCACCATGAAGGCCTACTCGCCCGTCGCGGACTTCAGCTTCGACTACCACGACCTCGAGATCACGCCGGTCGCGGCGAAGCCGCCGGCGGGACACTGATCGGCAAAGAAAAGGGCCCGGCGCATGGCGCCGGGCCCCTGGACAGCAGTCGCCTTCCGGTTACTGTTGCGGCAGCGGCGGAAGCACGGCCCAGGATTCCTCGGAGGACGCCGGCATCGCGGACGCCGTCATGCGGTCCTCGGAAACCCAGAAGCTGATGACCTCGCCGGGACGGAACTCGGTGACCTTCGTCGGCTTGCCGTTCAGCCGCATCGTCGCATTCGGGCCGGGCCGGAAACTGAACGTCGAAAGGTCCTTGCCTTCCTTGCTCTGCAGCGTCACGGTCGTGCGGTCTGCGCTGTTGAGGTACACCTTGGCCTTGAACTTGGCATAGCGCTTGCCCTGGTACTCGCGCGCCTCGACGCATGCCGCCGGCGCCTCCGGGTACTTCTTCAGGAACTCGTCGCTGAACTTCAGCTCCGAACACTCGATCTTCGTCAGCTTGCTGGTATCGATCGGCTTCGACGACGACGTCGAGGCGCCGCAGCCTGCGAGGGCAACGACCGCCGAGCCGGCAATTGCACAGATGATGGTCTTCACTGAATCCTCCTGAGTTGTCTCTTGCGAATCACCGGCGTGTTGCGCCGAACCTGGTTACTGCGGCGGTAGAACGGCCCAGGACTCTTCGGTCGAGCCCGGCAGTTCGCTGGCCGTGAGGCGGTCCTCGGACACGTAGAACGAGATCTTCTCGCCCTTCTTGAGATCCGTAAACTTCGTCTTCTTGCCGTCGATGTCGACGGCCGCATCCGGGCCCGGCTTGAAGCTGAACGTCGACAGCCGGTCGCCCCGCGTGTTCAGCAGCTCGACCGTCGTGCGGTCGGCACTGTTGAGGTAAACCCTGGCCTGGAACTTGGCGTAGCGCTTGCCTTCCTTCTCGACCGCCTCGATGCATGCCGCTGGCGCATCCGGGTATTTCTTCAGGAACTCCGCGCTGTACTTGACCTCGGAGCACGCAATCTTGGCGTCAGATGCCGCAGCCTCGTTTGCGAGAGCCGTGCCGATCGCAAGCGGTGTTGCCAGCGCAGCAGCAACCAGCGCGCCAAGGAACTTCTTCACGGGGACCCCTCCTCTGTGTTGTTTGCGCCTGTCCTCGGCCGCGCTCTCGGCGACGACTTCCGCGAGCGGATCCAGGCAAGCCGCCGCATTATCGCGCTTTTCCGCGCCGAGGGAATCGCCCTTTGGGCGTAGGCGCGAATCGCCCGGGTCAACCGGCAGGTTGCGATTCAACATGAGATTTACATACTAAGTGTCTGGAAATGTTCAGAAAACGTTGCCACCGCCCGCGCTGCTCCTTCTGCCTGGCGACCAGCGCGCTGGAGAGCAACGTCGCGCGCTGCGCTTCCTCGTCCGGCGCGGCTTCGGCGCACTGAGCTCGATCCATGCCGGTGCGTGGTCGCTCGGTTTCGGCTCGCCGCGAACCCAGCGGTCGACTCCCGCATCGGTGAGACGACTCGCAAGCCCGGGACTCAGGAGCAGATGGTCGATCCGGAGGCCCGCATCCCGAACCCAGTGATTACGGAAGTAATCCCAGAAGGTGTATACGCGCTCATTCGGATGTATCGCGCGAATTGCGTCGGTCCATCCCTGATCCAGCAGCCGGCGGTAGGCAGCCCGGCTTTCCGGCTGCAACAGCGCGTCGCGACGCCATGAACGGGGGTTATAAATGTCGAAGTCAGTCGGAACGACGTTGTAGTCGCCCGCCAGCACGACAGGCAGCTTCTGTCGCAGCAAAGTACGCGCGTGCCGGATCAGGCGCCCGAACCAGGCGATCTTGTAATCGAACTTCGGGCCGGGTTGAGGATTGCCGTTGGGCAGGTACAACGAGGCGACCACGATTCCGTGCACCTTCGCTTCCAGGTAACGACTTTGCGCGTCGTCGGCGGCCCCGGGCAGGCCGCGTCGCCGTTCCTCCGGCTCGCTTCCCTTGGACAGGATCGCGACGCCGTTCCACGATCGCTCGCCGTGCCAGATTGCGCCGTAGCCCGCCGCCCTGACTGCGGCCGCAGGAAAACCCTCGTCCACCGCCTTCAGTTCCTGCAGGCAGACGATATCCGGCGATTCACGTTTCAACCACTGCAGCAGGTTGGCCAGGCGCCCGTTGACGCCGTTGATGTTGTACGTCGCGAGTCGCAGGCTCATTCCAGCGCCACGATTTCAGCGCTGCCTTCGCGCAGGGAGATGCTGTCCCCGATCGTCTTGCCGATGAGCGCACGCCCGATCGGCGAAACGTACGATATCTTCCCCGCAGCCGGCTCCGCCTCGTCCTCGCCGACGATGCGGTACGTGACGCGGCTGCCGTCCGGCAGTTCGAGGACGACGGCGGAGCCAAAGCGGGCGGGACCCCCGAAAGACGGCGGGGGCACGGGCTCGGCCGTGCGCTGACGCTCATTCCAATAGCGCAGGTCGCGCTGGATGAGGTTGATGGCGGCGCGGTCCTCCGTCGCGCGCGCCGCGGACAGCCCGGCGCGCAACCGCTCGATGTTGGCCTGGATCTGCGCGAGGCCGTCCGGCGTCACGAGGTTCCGGTACGGGCTGACTTGCAGCTCGGCGAGCGGCTCGCCCTCCGCCGCGTCACCCTCCTTCACGAATGCTCGGCTCATGCCTGCATGCTGCCTCTTCCCGCCGCGGCCTGACAAATCCGCGTCGGACGTCCCACAGGGGTTGTCGCGCACATCCGGCAGGACGCGGGACCGCGGCGGGCTAGCCTCATGTCAAATCGACTTTTGGGCATACAAGGAGAGTCACGATGCCTACAGCCAGCGGAC
>DATEEF010000070.1:0-23539 GCA_035281265.1 Steroidobacteraceae bacterium | reverse complement strand
TTCGCTGTGGTCGGCGGACTCTTCGTCGCCTTTGACCCCACGTGGGCCTGGATCCACGTTCCAGTTGTCCTGTGGTCTGCCCTCGTGAACCTAATGGGCTGGACTTGCCCGCTCACCCCACTCGAGCGGCGGCTGCGAGTCCGGGCGGGCCAGGCTGGCTACAGCGAGGGGTTCATTCAACATTATGTGGGCCAGGCCGTGTATCCGGGCGGGATGCCGCGCCGCCTGGAGCTCGTAGCAGGCGTCTCCGTGCTCGCGGGAAACGCAGTCGTGTACGCTGTGCTAATAGCCATCCGACTTTATGGATCTGCCATCTGACTATGCGTTGGAGCGGTCCGTGAGAGGCTCGAGTGAGCGCACCGCAGGCGCGCAGACTGTTTTCGCGCCTGCAGCGTGCCATAACGGCCTCGCGCGACCCGCTCAACGCGGACGTTGGGCGTACTAGACCTCTCGCCATGGACATCGGTCTCGAATACGGACTCGTAACGCTGGGTCTTGTATGCGCCTTGGCGGGCTTCGCATTCCTAACAGCTGCTTTGATACGTCGCAGCAAGAAATTCGCAATCTTTGCGATCTCATTTTTGGCGATATCAGCGGCACTAGTGGGCCGACTTGGCTACGCTCAATTTTGGGAAGTGGATAGCTGCCTCGATGACGGTGGCGCATACGACTACGAAGCGGACGCCTGTCGAAATGACTAGCACGCCTAACTATGCGTTGGAGCGGCGCGGGATCTTGACCCGATTTGGCTGACACTCCGGCCTAACCAGGCGATCAGATGGATGCCCGTTGGTTATTGATGCCGGCCCACTTGAGGGCCTCTGTCCGTTCCGCGAACGAGCGGAATTGAGTGATCTTGCCCTCGCGAAACTCGAAGCCATCGGCAATTCGCCCTTCAACCCAGTCGGTCGAGCCTTTCTGCCGGACCAGAACGTGAACGTATGCGACGACTATGTTTCCGTTCTCCAGGAACTTCTCGGGCTCGCAGGCCCCTTCGGCCCAGGTGCCGCGCCCATTCGTGATGTGCTCCATCACTTCTGCAATACCACGATAGGTGCCGGCCATCGGAAGGCCCTCGAACTCGATTCGCACGATCCCTGGGTCGAGGACGCTGGCGATGGCCTGAAGGTCATTGCGATTGAGCGCAGCGTAGAATTGCTCAAGCACTTCCGTTCCGATGCTCATGAACTCGATTCTAGGCGGTGAGTAATGATTCAGGGAAGCTGCCTCTGTGGTGCAGTCAGGTTCGAGATCGAGCGCGCAGTCGGGCCTTTCGAGCTTTGTCATTGCAGCCGTTGCCGCAAGGTCAGCGGTTCCGCCTACCTCACCTGGCTCACAGTGCGTCGGGAGGACTTCCGGTTTCTACAGGGCCGGCACTTGATCAAAACGTACGAACGCCCGGTCAGCGAGTCGCCTCCCCCGTATGACACCAGCTTCTGCACCCGATGCGGCTCGCAGGTACCGAATCCATCCAGGACTCAGGAACCCGTCTTCGAAATACCGGCGGGAGCTCTCGACGATGATCCCGGTATAAGGCCAGACAAGCACATCTATACGGAATTCAAGGCGTCGTGGGACCACATCGCGGACAACTTGCCTCAGATGACGAAGCAACAAATCCAGGCAAGTCGAAATCCAACGACCTGACGCGTTCGTGAGCGACTCGTCGCACCTTCTGGTCTTTCCGATGGTGGCCCATGTCGCACTGGCTGCATGCCTCTACGTGCTGCTGACGCTCGTGCGGGCTCCAACGGTCTGGGGTATTGGCCGTCGTCCCGATGGCGGCAATCCCTGGGCACACTTGGAGCCTCGCATCAGCCGCAACCTGTCAAACCAGTTCGAATGGCCAGTCGTCTTCTATGCCGGATGCATCGTACTGCTCATTCAGCATGAGACAGGATGGCTGGCAGTCACGCTCGCCTGGGTGTTCGTGGGTGGACGCCTTCTGCACAGTTATGTGCAGATCGCGACCGCCAACATTCGGCTCCGGGGCCTGGTCTTCACCGTCAATTTTGTCGCCGTGCTCGGGCTTTGGGCAGTTGCGCTACTCAACGCCTGCCATTGCTGCTGGCGTTCCTGCTAGTCGACGACGCGATCCAGCGCCGCCTCCAGGTCCTCGATCAGGTCCTCGGTGTCCTCGATCCCGATCGACAGCCGCACCGTCCCCTCGCCTACTCCCGACAGTGCAGCAAGCTCCGCCGACAACCCGCGCACCTTGAGGAGCTGCGGCGGCATCACCAGCGACTCCACCGATCCCAGGCTCGGCGTGATCGCGAAGAACTCGAGCGCATCCACGAACGGCCGCACGGCGTCGCCGCCGCGCGCCAGGTCGAAGGCGACTATGCTGCCGAACTCGCGCATTTGCGCGCGGGCGAGCGCATGACGCGGGTGGTCCGGCAGGCCCGGGTAATGCACGCGCGCGACGGCCGCGTGCTCCGCGAGGAACCGCGCGATCGCGAGCGCCGACGCCGCCTGGGCCTCATAGCGCAGGTAGTAGGTCTTCATGCCGCGCACTACGAGGAAAGCAGCGTGCGGATCGAGCAGCGGTCCGAGCAGCACGGCCTCACGGCGGACCGCCTGTGCAAGGTCCGTGCGCGTGATGATCGCCCCGCCCATGACGTCGCCGTGGCCCGAGGCGTACTTGGTCAGGCTGTGGACGAAGATGTCGACGCCATACTGACCATGGTTGTGGAAGCCCGCGAAGGTGTTGTCCATCACGGTGAGCGCGCCGGCCGCGTGCGCAGCCTTCGTGATGCGCGCGATGTCGGCGATGCGCGTGACCGGGTTCGTCGGCGACTCGAAGTAGACGAGCCTGGTCTTGCGCTCGGCCAGCGCGCGCTCGATGCCGGCGTCGTCCTGGACCGAGAGCATGGTGTGCGTTACGCCGAGCCGCGTGAGCGTGCCGCGGATCAGCGCGAGCGTCGGCCCGTAGGTCTCGACGAAGCAGAGCATGTGGTCGCCGGCGCGCAGCTGCGACAGCAGGCAGGTGGCGACGGCCGCGGCGCCGGAGCCGGTCGCGACGCAGTCGTCGCGCTGCTGCAGCTCGGCCAGCAGCAGCTCGAGCTGGCGCGTCGTGGGATTCGCGCGGCGCGTGTAGAAGTAGCCCTCGCGCTCGCCGCGGTTGAAGCGCAGCGTCTCCTCGAGGCTGTCGTAGGCGAACTTGACGGTCTGGTGGATCGGCGCGACGAGCGGCCGGTTGTCCGCCGGAAGCGGCGCTTCCGGCGGATGGTTGACGCGTGTGCGCCCCTTCATCGCGACGACCCCGGGCTCATCCCCCTGCCCGCCGGCGCCGCCGTCAGACCCGCGTGATCCAGCCTGCGGGCGTCGGGATCTCGCCGCGCTGCATGCCGACCAGCGCCTTGCGCAGCTTCTTCACGTTCGGGCCGATCTCGCCGTTGCCGACCTGGATCTCGCGTCCGCCCTCGCGGATAAGCGTGCCGACGCCGGACAGCACGGCCGCCGTGCCGCAGAGCGCAGCCTCGCCGTCCTTCACCCAGTCGAGCATCTCGTCGACGGTGAACTGGCGCTCCTCGACCGCGTAGCCGAGCTGCGGTGCGATCGTGAGGATCGAATCGCGCGTCACGCCGTGCAGGAACTGCGTGTCGAGGCTGCGCGTCAGGATCCTGCCGTCGCGGATCAGCAGGAAGTTGGCCGCGCCCGTCTCCTGCACCGAGCCGCCGGGGCAGAACACGACCTGGTCGGCCTGGTGATTCTTGCGGGCGGCGATCGTGGGACCGAGCGCCGCGGCGTAGTTGCCGGCGGCCTTGACCTGGCCCATGAGCGTCGAGGTGCGGGTCAGCTTCTCCTCGACGTAGATCCGCAGCGGCTTCTCGCCCTTGGTGAAGTAGTCCCATACCGGGCTCGCGAGCACGACCAGCATCGCCTCGGTCGCAGGCGCGGTGGCGCCGCCGATCGATGCGCCCGTCCCGAACAGCGTGGGCCGCAGGTACAGGGCTCCCGGCGCCTCGGGCACCTCGCCGCGCACGCGGTCGATGACGCCGACGACCATGTCGGCCAGCTGCTTCGGATCCGGCTTCGGCATGACGAGGTAGTCGGCGCTCTTCAGCATGCGCGCGATGTGCTTGTCCATGCGGAACACGTTGATGCTGCCGTCCGCCCAGCGATAGGCCTTGAAGCCCTCGAAGCAGGCGCTGCCGTAGTGCAGGCCGTGTATTGCGGGCGACATCTCGAGCGGCCCGTAGGCGCAGAACTCGTGCTCCGACCAGCCGCCGTCCTGGTAGCTCACGACCGCCATCTGGCTCGCGAGCACGGTACCGAAAGCGGGCCGTGCCGCGGCTTCCGTGGCGTGCATCTTGTGCATGACCTGTGCGTTCATGTCATTCAGTCCTGTATGAAGATGGTTGCGGGATGCTCGAGCTTTTCCTTGAGCGCCTGGATCATCGCGGCCGCGTCGAAACCGTCCACGAAGCGGTGATCGAACGACGACGAGAGATTCATGATGCGGCGGATGGCGATGCTGCCGTCGACGACGACGGGCCGCTCCACCGCCTTGTTGACGCCGACGATCGCGACCTCGGGCGCGTTGATGACCGGCGTCGAGGCGATGCCGCCGAGCTTGCCGAGGCTCGTGACCGTGATGGTCGAGCCCGTCAGCTCGTCGCGCGTCGCCTTGTTGCTGCGAGCGGCTTCGGACACGCGGCGGATCTCGGCCGCGAGGTCGTGCAGCGAGCGCGCCTCGGCGTGCTTCACCACCGGCACCTTCAGGCCGTCCGGCGACTGCGTCGCGACGCCGACGTGCACCGCGGAATGCCGCAGGATCACGTTGCGCTCGGCGTCGTGCACGGCGTTGCATTGCGGGAATTTCTCCAGCACGCGCACGAGCGCCGCGACCAGGAACGGCAGGTAGGTCAGGGACGGCGTGCCTTTGGGCTGGCGCGAATTCAGGTACTGGCGCAGCGCCTCCAGCTCCGTCACGTCGACTTCCTCGACGTAGGAGAAGTGCGGGATGTTGCGCTTGGCGGCGCTCATGCGCTCGGCGATGAGGCGGCGCAGGCCGATGACCTTGATCTCCTCGACGCCCTTGCGGGCGGCGATGGCCGGGCGTGCCGCCGCGCCGCCGTGGCCCGAGATCACGGCCTCGAGGTCCTGAGCCGAGATGCGTCCGCCGGGGCCCGAGCCCGGCACCGTCGCGAGGTCGACGCCGGCGACATGCGCCTTGCGGCGCGTGGCGGGCGATGCCATCACGCGCGTCGCCACTGCGGGTGCAGGTGCCGCTTGAGCCGCGGGACCATTGCTCTTGCGCGGGGCCACTGCGGCCGCGGCCGCGGGCTTTGCCGGCGGCGCGGATGCCGGTCCCGCCGCAGGCTTCGTTGCTGCGGCCGGCTCGGCGGGCGCCGCGCCGGATGTGTCGAATGCGATCAACTCGGCGCCGACGGCCACCATGTCGCCGGGCTGCCCGGTGATCGAGACCACGCGCCCGGTCACGGGCGAGGGGATCTCGACCGCGGCCTTGTCGGTCATGACCTCGGCGATGACCTGGTCTTCCTGGACCGAGTCGCCGACCTTGACCTTCCACTCGACGACCTCGGCCGAAACCGTGCCTTCGCCGAGGTCTGGCATCTTGAAGACGTAGCGGCTCATGAGGCCTCCATGACGGCCTTCAGGGCTTTCGCGACGCGCGCCTGGCCTGGGAAATACTCCCATTCGAAGGCGTGCGGATACGGCGTGTCCCAACCCGCGACGCGCAGGATCGGGGCCTCGAGGTTCCAGAAGCAGTTTTCCTGCACGGTGGCGGACAGCTCCCCGCCGAAGCCCGCGAAGCGCGTCGCCTCGTGCACGATCACGCACCGGCCGGTGCGCGCCACCGAATTGCAGATCGTGTCCGCGTCGAGCGGCACCATCGTTCGCACGTCGATGATCTCCGCGTTGAGCCCGAGGCTGCGGGCCGCCGCCTCACTGACGTGCACCATGGTCCCATAGGTCACCACGGTCAAGTCGTCTCCGTCCTGCACGACTTCGGCCTTTCCGATCGGGACATTGAAGTGCCCTTCCGGAACATCTCCCTTCGCGTGCGTGCTCCACGGCACCGCCGGCTTGTGCGGGTCGCCGTCGAAGGGCCCGTTGTAGATGCGCTTCGGCTCGAAGAAGATCACCGGGTCGTCGCTCTCGATCGCCGAGATCAGCAGGCCCTTGGCGTCGTAGGGATTCGAGGGCATCACGACCTTGAGGCCCGCGACGTGCGCAAAGAGCGCCTCGGGACTTTGCGAGTGCGTCTGCCCGCCTCGGATGCCGCCCCCGCAGGGCGTGCGCACCGTGACCGGCGCGCTGAACTCGCCGGCGCTGCGGTAGCGGATGCGCGCCAGCTCGCTCACGATCTGGTCGTACCCCGGGTAGATGTAATCGGCGAACTGGATCTCCGCGACCGGCCGCAGTCCGTTGACCGCCATGCCGATCGCGGCCGCGATGATGCCGCCCTCCGCGATCGGCGTGTCCATCACGCGGCTCTCGCCGTACTTGCGCTGCAGGCCGTCGGTGACGCGGAACACGCCGCCGAAATAGCCGACGTCCTCGCCCAGCACGACGACGCTCGGGTCCTGGCCCAGCTTGATGTCCATGGCCGAGTTCAGGGCCTGGATCATGTTCATCTGCGCCACGGCGTTACTTCTCCGCCTGCTCGCGGCGCATCTCGGCTTCCTGGCGGCGCAGGTGCTCCGGCATCTCGGCGAACACGTCCTCGAACATCAGGCCGGGATCGAGGCGCGGCGCCTCGGTGAGCGTGCCGTAGCTGACGGCCTCCTTCCACGAGCTCGCGACGTGCTCCTCGAGCTCCTTCGTGAGCGCCTGGTGCCGATCCTCGGACCATTCGCCGAGGCCGATGAGGTGGTCCTTGAGGCGCTCGACGGGGTCGCCGAGCGGGAACTTCTGGTAGTCGTCCTTCGGCCGGTAGCGCGCCGGGTCGTCGCTGGTCGAGTGCGCGGCCGCGCGGTACGTCACGTGCTCGATCAGCGTCGGGCCGCGGCCCGTGCGCGCGCGCTCCGCCGCCCACTGCGTGACTGCGTGCACGGCGAGGAAGTCGTTGCCGTCCACGCGCACGCCCGCGATCCCGTAGCCGGGGCCGCGCGCCGCGAACGTCTGGCGCTCGCCGCCGGCATGGCCCTGGAAGGTGGAGATCGCCCACTGGTTGTTGACGACGCAGAGGATGACCGGCGCCTTGTAGACCGAGGCGAAGAGCAGCGCATGGTGGAAGTCCGCCTCCGCGCTCGAGCCTTCGCCGATCCAGCTCACCGCGAGGTCGTCCTTGCCCTTGATCGCGGCCGCCATCGCCCAGCCCACCGCCTGCGGGAATTGCGTGGCGAGGTTGCCGGAGATCGAGAAGATGTTGCCGTCGCGCCAATGGTACATGACGGGCAGCTGCCGCCCCTTGCACATGTCGCGCGTATTCGAGAGCAATTGGCACATCAGGTCGAGCATCGGGCGGCCACGCACGACGTAGATGCCCTGGTTGCGGTACGAGGGGAACAGCATGTCCGTCGGCCGCAGCGCCATGGCCATCGCGACCGACACGGCTTCCTCGCCGTACGAACGCATGTAGAACGAGATCTTTCCGGAGCGCTGGATGCGCTGCATGCGGTCGTCGAAGACGCGCGTCAGCAGCATGTGGCGCAGCCCGACCTGCAGGTCGGCGGCCTCGAGATGCGGGTTCCAGGGGCCCACCGCGCGGTGCCTGTCGTCGAGCACGCGCACGAGTCCTTCGGACAGGAAACCGATCTCGCTCGCGGGGCTGCCGGCGTCCGGGCGCGCGACCTTCCCGGCGGGAGAGAGCTTCAGGTAGCTGAAATCGGGTGCGTCGCCGGGACGCGCGGGCGTCTTCGGGACGTGCAGGCGTGACTCGACGGCCATCGGGCCCCTCTCGCCGGGCGTGGCGGACTTCAAGCCGCAATCCTACGCGGCCGCGCCGCGAAAACGGAGTTTTCTTGTACTGTCCTGCAAAATAGTGGAATAATCATTGCGTTTTCAGGCCTCATACGGAAACAATATTTCATGGATCTGGACGCCACCGACCGGCGCATCCTCGATGAGCTGCAGCGCGACGGCGCGCAGTCGGCCGCGGACATCGCGACCAAGCTGGGGCTCTCCAACACGACCTGCTGGCGCCGCATACAGCTGCTCGAACAGGACGGCGTCATACGGCGCCGCGTCGCCCTGCTCGACCGCAAGGCACTCGGCCTTGACGTGATGGTCTACGTGCACGTGCGGCTCTCGACACAGGGACGCGATGCGCTCGCGCAGTTCGAGCGCGCGGTGCGCGACCGGCCGGAAGTGCTCGACTGCTGCACGCTGACCGGCGAGTGGGACTTCTGCCTGCGCATCGTCACCCACGACATGAAGGAATACGAGGCGTTTTTCCTCGACCACCTGTCGAAGATCCCCAACGTCCAGTCCGTGAACTCCTCGATCGTCGTCACCGTCATCAAGGAATCGACGGTCCTGCCGCTCGCGCGCGGCTGATCGCTCAGCCGCCACCCGGGCCATCGGCGCATTCGGCCATCTGGGTCTCGTTCGCGAGCCGTTCGATCACTCCGGAATTCCGCCGCAGGAATTCGACGTTCGCCATGGACGTGCCGGGCGGCAGCTTACCGCCCGGCTGGTCGAGCGAGTACGCGGCGTAGGCGTTCTCGATGAGCGCGAACGCGAACACGACGTACTCGCGGCTCGTGATTCCCGCCGACTTCATGACCGCTTTCGCGCCCGGCATCCTGTCGATCTTGGCCGCGGCGTCGTCGAGGCTGCTGATGCCGCTGTCGCCGGCGCCGCAGTCGAGCGGAATCGCGCTCAGCTTGCGCGTCGCCTTCACGTACTTGGCGAGCACGGCGTCGGACAGCGCGTAGGCGCGGACTTCCTGCGCGTCGGCCTCCGGCAGCGAATCCGCGCGTGCCGCGGGCAGCAGCAGCAGAGCTGCCGCGGCGGCGAGAACGCGCCGGAATCGTCGCGACTGGGGCATGTCCCCTTCCCTGAGCCCGGGCGGGCCGGGCGCTGACATTCTACGCCCGCATCGGCGTAGAATGCCGCCGGCCGGCCCATGATGAATCGACTCTTCAAGCCGCTGTTCGAGAGCCTGATTTCTGGCGCGGGCATCCGGATCGGCGGCGATCGTGCGTGGGACATTCGCGTGAACCGCGACCGGCTGTATCGCCGTGCGCTGCGCGGCTCGCTTGGCATCGGCGAGTCCTATATCGACGGCGACTGGGACTGCGACGCGCTGGACGAGCTGTTTCGCCGCGTGCTGTCCTCCGATGCGCAGCGCAAGCCCCTGGTCCGCGCCGCCCGCGCGTTCAAGTCCCTGCAGTCCCGCTTCACCAACCTGCAGACGCCGCGCCGCTCGCGCGCGGTCGCGGAGGAACATTACGACCTCGACCACCGCATGTACGCCCTGTTCCTCGGCCCGTGGAACCAGTACACCTGCTGCTTCTTCGACGGCACGACGGACCTCGAGCGCGCGGAAGTCATCAAGCTCGAGATGCTCTGCGACAAGCTCGAGCTCGAGGCCGGCGACCGTCTGCTCGACATCGGCTGCGGCTGGGGCGGGTTCGCGAAGTACGCCGCCGCGACCCGCGGCTGCGAAGTCACCGGCATCAGCCTCTCCGACATGCAGATCCGCTACGCCGTCGAGTACACGAAAGGGCTGCCGGTCACCATCCGCAAGCTCGACTACCGCGACCTGCCGCGATCGGACCTCGCGCCCTTCGACAAGGTCTCGATCGTCGGCATGCTGGAGCACGTCGGCTACAAGAACTACCCGACGATCATGGGCGTCGTGCACGAGATGCTGAAGCCGGACGGGCTCTTCCTCCTGCACACGATCGGCAACTGCGAGAAGACGACCGTCGTCGATCCCTGGATCGAGAAGTACATTTTCCGCAACTCGATGGCGCCGGCGATGAGCCAGCTCGCGGACGCCGCCGAGGGCCGGTTCGTGATCGAGGACTGGGAGAACTACGGCCACTACTACTCGCCGACGCTCCAGGCCTGGTACGACCGGTTCAACGCGAACTGGGACCGCATCCGGGCGCTGCCGACGACGAGGCCCTTCGACGAGCGCTTCCGCCGGCTCTGGAATTACTACCTGATGTCCTGCAAGGCCGCCTTCGACGTGGAGCAGCTGCACCTCTGGCAGCTCGTCATGACGCGCCGCAATTCCGGCCGCGGCGTGTACCGCCGCGTGACGCGTGGCTCGGCCGAGAATCAGCCCGCCGTCGCGGGCGAGGCACCGCGCAAGGCGCGCGACGCCGCCTGAGGCCGCTTACCGGCAGCTGTCCGGCGTCAAGGACTCGATCCAGTCGCGGATGAGCGCCACTCCGGCCGTGTCCGGCAGGCGGCTCGCGAGCGGCGGCATCCCGGCGAAGTCACGCCGCGACATCCGTGAAAGCAGCTCGGAACGGCCGGGATCGCCGGGCGCGATGATGCGCGCGTCGGGGATGCCGAGGTCGCCGAGCGTCGGCGGCTCGTCGCAGGCGCCCGTCGCTTCGAGCGGAATCTCGTGGCGCAGGTCCATCTGCGCCGGCGTCGGACCGCCCGGCCGGTGGCAGAACGAGCAGTTCGCATGCAGGTAGCTGCGGGCCCGCGCCTCGAGCGGCTGGCTCTGATCCGCCGGATCCGGGTAAGCGGGAGGATCGCCGGCGATCGGCGGCGTCAGCGCCTCGATCGCGTTGAGCGTCGCGATCTGGTTGGCCGTGATGCCCGTCTGCGGATAGTGATGATCGCCGTTCAGCTGCGCGGTCTCGAGCCCGAGCGTGTAGCCCGAGGCCTTGTTGTGGCAGAACATGCAGTCGGACTCGCTCGGGTAGATCCAGTCCTGGCCGCCGACCGGCGCGACGAGTCCGCCGCGCACGCGCGTAGCCTCCGACTGTGCCTCGTTCCAGCGGTAGGTGTAACCCGCCCATCCGCCGTCCGGGTGGCGCATGAAAAGCCGCGTCTCGGCCAGCCGGTCGTCCAGGTGGAAGTGCTTGACGAGGACGGTGCCGTTCGGAAAGTCCCAATCGTTGTTGTCAGGAACGGTGATGTTGCCGCCTTCCGGCAGGCCCAGCCAGCGGTCCTTCGCCGCGCCGTCGGACCAGAACGCGGCGTTCAGTCCGTACGGGATCAGGCTGTCGAGCTCCGGCGCGCCGGCCTCGGCGGTATCAATGCAGCCGGTTTCGGACAGCAGGTCCGGCACGTGGTCGCTGCCGCTGCCCGCGGTGAAGGCGAGCCGACGGACCGCGCCGCGCTCGTAGTCGAGGACGTACAGCTCGCCGTCGGCATCCTGGCCGAAAGCCGAGATGTTGAGCGGGCCCGGCGCGCCGGCAGGCGTCGCGCCGGGGCGGACGAGCTGCTCGATCAGGAAGCCGCCGCCGCCGTCGGGGGCCAGCGAACCGAGCATGCCGCTGCCGGAGTCGGCGAACACGTAGCGCCCGCGTAACTCGGCGACCTGCGATCCGCGATAGACGTAGCCACCGGTGATCGCATTGCCGAGCTCCGTTCCGTACGCGGCGACCGGGTCGATACGAGAGTAATCGCCGCCGAGCTCGACGACATGAATTCCCTCGGACTCCGGCCCGCCGGGCTCCGGTACCCACAGCGCCCCGGTCACGTGGTCGAAGCTCCAGCGCCGCGGGTCGCTGAAGCCGAGCGCGAAGACCTCCGGGCAGGAGCCCGCTTCCGCCACGCCGTCATCGCACAAATCGTCGTCCGCGAACGGATTGTCGCCCGGGATGCCGTACGGCTCGCCACCCGGTCGCGAGTCGACGTCGATGCGCAGCATCTTGCCGAGCAAGGTCGCCGGGTCCTGAGACGCGTCCGCGGCGTCGCCGTCACCGGCCCCGATGTAGAGGAATCGGTCCGGTCCGAATGCGATGCCGCCGCCCGCGTGGCTCACGGAATCCAGCGCGACCGACAGCAGTACGCGCTCGGATCCCGGATCGAGCGTGAGCCCGCCATCCGGGCTCGAGAATTCCGCGGTGACGAAACGGAGCCCGCCGCCCGCCTCCGCGACGTAATTGGCGTAGGCGAGCCCGTTCGAAGCGAAGTCGGGATGGAATGCGAGCCCGAGCAGCCCCGATCCGGCGGCCTGGTGGACGCGCGCCTGGAGATCGATGAAGTCGGATGTCGCGGGCACGGCGTCGTCGTTGGCGAATGTCCGGATGCGGCCGCCCTGCTCGACCACGAACCAGCGCGAGGCATCGCCCGGCGCCTGCAGGATCGAGACGGGGCCGTCGAACGCGAGCGCGGGGAACGCCGGGGGCGTCGTGACGTTTGCCGTGACGACGTCGCGCTCCGGTGCCACGCAGCTCGAGTTGACGGGTCGCGCGTCGAGGCCGGAGACGGGCGCCGGCGGCGGTTGCTCGCTTTCCGAGCAAGCCCACAGCGCGGCCATTGCGACCGCGGGCACGAGCATCCGCCAGGCCATCAGCACCCCCTGCGCGCCCAGTTTAGACCGGGGCGCGCCGAAGGGCGCGTTTGCCTATTCTGTAAACACGAGATGCCGGATCTCGCCCCGGCCGTAGTCGAGCATGAACAGCTCGCCGTCGAGGTCCTCGGCGAAAGCGGAAACCTGCAAGGCATCGTCCGCACCGGGCGGCGCGCAGCTTTGCGGTGCGAGCTCCTGGATGTCGAAGCCACCCGCGCCGTCCGGCTCGAGCCAGGCGATCATGCCGCCGAAATCGGCGAACACGTAGTTGCCCGCGACCTGTGACGCCTGCGTCCCGTGGTAGACGTAGCCGCCCGTGATCGAGAAGCCGAGGTCGTGGCCGTATTCCGCAACCGGATCGGTGAGGCCCTGGGTGTCGCAGCCCGTCGCCGGCTCGAAGCAGTGGGCGCCTTCGCGGATATTCCATCCGTAGTTGCCGCCGCGGCTCACGAGGTCGATCTCCTCCCAGTCCGACTGGCCGACGTCACCCACCCAGAGGTCGCCGGACTGGCGGTCGAAGCTCCAGCGCCAGGGATTACGGAAGCCGAGCGCGTAGATCTCGGGGCAGGGCTGCACGCCGGTGCCGTCCACGTTGCACAGGTCGTTTCCGGCGAAAGGATTGCCCGATGCGCCGCCCGGAATGCCGTACGGATCACCATTCGGCTGCGAGTCGACGTCAATGCGCAGGATCTTGCCGAGCAGGCGCTCGGGATCCTGCGCGTTTCCCTGCGGGTCGCCGGCGCCGCCGCCGTCGCCGAGGCCGATGTACAGGTACCCGTCCGGACCGAACGCGATGTTGCCGCCGTTGTGGTTGGATGCGCCCTTGTTGACCCTCAGCAGGATGCGCTCGGACGCCGGGTCGATCGTCTGCCCGCCGTCCGCGCTCGTGAACTCGGCCGTGATCGACCGCAGCTGCGCGCCGACCAGCTCGCTGAAGTTGAGGTACACCCGTCCGTTCGTCGCGAAGTCCGGGTGGAACGCGATCCCGAGCAGGCCCGCCTCGCCCTCCTGGTGGACGCGGCCGCGCAGGTCGACGAACTCGACGGGATCCTCGGCGGCCGGGACGTTCTCGAACGCGAAGATCCGCCCGCCCTGCTCCGCGACGAACCAGCGCGAGCCGTCGTTCGGGGCCTGCACCATGGCGACAGGATCCGTGAAGTCGAGGTTCTCGAAGGCCAGCGGTGTCTCGATGCCCGTGCTGCAGCTCGGCGGATCCGGGGGATCCGGGTTGCCGCCGTTGCCATCTCCGCCGCCGCCGCAGGCAAGCAGAGCGATCGAGAATCCTGCGGGCCAGAGGATGCGGCGCTTCATGTCGGTTACCTTCCGTGGCTCATGACCTGGCAGACCGCTCACACCGCGCGGAGTTTCTCCGCCGCCGCCTGGAGGGTCGCGTCGTGCTTGGCAAAGCAGAACCGGACGAGCCGTGCCGAAGGAGGCTGGTCGCAGAAGGGCGACAGCGGAATGGCCGCGACGCCGTGCTGGCGGGTCAGCAGTTCACAGAATGCCACGTCGGGCAGGTCCGACACGGCCGAATAGTCGGCGAGCTGGAAATAGGTCCCGTGCACGGGCCGGAACTGGAAGCGCGAGCCCGCCATCAGCTCCACGAAGCGGTCCCGGCGCGCCTGGTAGAACGGCCCCTGCCCGTCCGCGAACTCCGGCGCCACGCGCATGTAGTCCGCGATCGCGTGCTGCACCGGCGTCGATACGGCGAACGTCAGGAACTGGTGCACCTTGCGGAATTCCGCGCTGAGCGGCGGCGCCGCCACGCAATACCCGACCTTCCAGCCGGTGGCATTGTAGGTCTTGCCGAAGGAGAAAACGGCGAACGAGCGTTCGCGCAGCCGGGCGTTGCCGAGCACGCCCGCGTGCCGGCGGCCGTCGAAAACCAGCGCCTCGTAGACCTCGTCGGAGAGCACCCAGGCGTCGCGGCCCTCGAGGAGGTCCGCGATGCGCTCCCAGTCCGCGGCGCAGAGCACCGAGCCCGCCGGATTGAGCGGCGTGTTGACGACCAGCAGCCGCGTGCGTGGCCCGATCGCGGCCGCGAGGCGGTCCCAGTCGATGCCGAAGTCGGCAACCGCGAGCGGCACGCGCAGGACGCGCGCGCCCGCGAGCTCCGCGGCAGGCCCGTAGGAGTCGTAGCTGGGATCGAGCAGGATGACCTCGTCCCCCGCGTGCACGACCGCATGGATGGCGGCGAAAAGCGCCTCCGTCCCGCCGGCCGTGACGGTGATCTCGGCCGCCGGGTCGATACGCCAGCCGTGCCGGCGCGCGGCGCACTGCGCAATCGCCTCCGTGAGCGCGGGCAGGCCCGCCATCGGCGCGTACTGGTTGTGGCCCGCACCCAGGTGGTGCGCGACCAGCTCGCGCAGCCGCGCCGGCGGCTCGAAGTCCGGGAAGCCCTGGCCCAGGTTGATCGCGCCCGCCTCGGCGGCCAGCCGCGACATCACGGTGAATATCGTCGTGCCGACGTTCGGGAGCTTCGAGGCCGGCATCACTCGTTCGCGGCGATGGCGCGCTGCACGTCCTGCTCGCGGCGCTTCTCCTGGCGCTGCATCCAGAAGCCGAAGATCGCGATGCATATCGCGACCAGGAGCACGAGGATGGTCGCGAGGGCGTTGATGTCCGGGCTCACGCCGAGGCGCATCTTCGAGAAGATGACGACCGGCAGCGTGCTGGAGCCCGGTCCGGTGACGAAGCTCGTGATCACGAGGTCGTCCCAGGACAGCGTGAAGGCGAGCAGCCAGCCGGCGAGGATCGCCGGCCGGATGATCGGCAGCGTGATCAGGAAGAACACCTTGGCCGGCCGGGCGCCGAGGTCCATGGCCGCCTCCTCCAGCGACTCGTCGAGCGTCGCCAGCCGCGACTGCACGACGACCGTCACGAAGGCCATCGAGAACGTCATGTGGGCGATCGTGATCGTCGTGATGCCGCGGCCCTCGGGCCAGCCGACCAGCTGCTCCATCGCGACGAACAACAACAGGAGCGATAGCCCGGTGATGACTTCCGGCATCACGAGCGGCGCGGCCGCGAGCCCGGTCAGGAGCGGCCGGCCGCGGAACGGGCCGAACCGCGCGAGCGCGAGACCCGCGAGCGTGCCGAGGATGGTGGCGCCGGTCGCGTTCATCGCCGCGATCTTGAACGAGAGCGAGGCGGCGCCGAGGACCTGCTCGTTGCGCATCAGCTCGCCGTACCACTTCGTCGAGAACCCGCCCCAGACGGTGACGAGCCGCGACTCGTTGAAGGAGAACGCGATCATCAGCAGGATCGGCAGGTACAGGAACAGGAATCCCGCGACCATCGCGACCGTGACGAAGCGCGAGCGGCTCACCGGTGCGCCCCGAGCTGCTGGCCCTGGAAGTGCTGGAAGACCATGATCGGGATGACGAGCAGGAACAGCATGACGATGGCCACCGCGCTCGCTACCGGCCAGTCGCGGTTGTTGAAGAATTCCTCCCACAGCACGCGGCCGATCATCAGCGAATCGGGACCGCCGAGCAGCGCCGGGATCACGAACTCGCCCACCGCCGGGATAAAGACCAGCATGCAACCCGCGATGATCCCGGACTTGGTGAGTGGCACCGTGATCCGGAAGAAAGCCTTTACCGGCCGGCAGCCGAGGTCGGCGGCGGCCTCGAGCAGCGAGTTGTCGAGCTTCTCGATGGCCGTGTAGAGCGGCAGCACCATGAACGGCAGGTAGGAGTACACGATGCCGATGTACATGGCGAAATCGGTCTGCAGCATCACGATGGGCTCGTCGATCACGCCGATCGCCATCAGCAGGTTGTTGATGACGCCGTTGTTCTTGAGGATGCCGATCCAGGCGTAAACGCGCAGCAGGAAGGACGTCCAGAACGGCAGCATCACGAGCAGAAGCAGGAGGTTCCGCGTGCCCGGCCGGCTGCGCGCGATGCCGTAGGCCATCGGGTAGCCGATCAGGAGGCAGATCGCGGTCGAGATGCCCGCGGTCAGGATCGAGTTCCCGAAGGACTTCAGGTACAGCGAGTCCTTCAGCAGGAACGCGTAATTCTCGAAGTTGATCCGCAGGCCCACGACGTTGTCCGCGATCCAGGTGACCAGCGGTTCGTAGGGCGGCATCGCGAGCCGGATCTCGGACACCGAGATCTTGAGCACGATGAGGAATGGCACGAGGAAGAACAGCAGAAGCCACAGGTAAGGCACGCCCGTGACCAGGGTGCGGCCCGAGTAGCCGCGGGTGCGCAACTCCTGCGAGGCCCAGCGCCACGGCCCGTGGGCGCGGATCCACGCGAGCAGCTCGCCCAGCAGGAAGGGCTTGCCGCGCGAAGTGCCGGTGCGCCCGGGATTCACTGCGTGACCACGACCGGGCTCGAGGCATCCCAGGAGAGCCAGACGCGGTCGTCCCAGCGGATGCGGTCGCCGGCGCCCTGGCGCAGCGCGTTGGGCTGCGACACGCGCATCTGCCGGCCGCTTGCGAGCTTCACGAGGTAGATCGACTGGTCGCCGCGGTAGGCGACTTCGGCGACGACGCCCTCGACGCGATTGTCGCCGTCGCCGTCGGGGCGGTCGCGGCCCAGCAGGATCTTCTCGGGCCGCAGCGCGACCCACACGGTCGCATCCGGCGCCGCGCTCACGCCGTGGCCGATGTGGAAAATGCCGCCGAGCTCGTCCGAGGTGACTCGCACGTAGTCCGGCTCATCCTCGATGATCCGGCCCTGGAACAGGTTCACCGAGCCGATGAAGTCGGCGACGAAGCGCGATGCGGGGTACTCGTAGATGTCCGTCGCGGTGCCGATCTGGACGATCTCGCCATGGTTCATGACGCCGATCCGGCTCGCGAGCGTCATCGCCTCCTCCTGGTCGTGGGTCACGACCACGAAGGTGACGCCGAGCTTGTCCTGGATGTTCAGAAGCTCGAACTGCGTGTGCTCGCGCAGCTTCTTGTCGAGCGCGGCGAGCGGCTCGTCCAGCAGCAGGAGCTTCGGGCGCTTGACCAGCGCGCGGGCGAGCGCGACGCGCTGGCGCTGGCCGCCCGAGAGCTGGTGCGGCATGCGCTTGCCGAACTGCTCCATGCGCACGAGCTTCAGGATCTCCGCGACGCGGTCGTCGACCTCGCCGCGGCCCACCTTGTCCTGGCGCAGGCCGAACGCGACGTTCTTCTGCACGCTCATGTGCGGAAAGAGCGCGTAGGACTGGAACATCATGTTGACCGGTCGCTCGTAGGGGGGCGTCGCGGTGACGTCCGTGCCGTCGATCCAGATCCGGCCCTCGGTGGGCCGCTCGAAGCCGGCCATCATCCTGAGCAGCGTCGTCTTGCCCGAGCCCGAGCCGCCCAGCAGGCAGAAGATCTCGCCGCGGTAGATGTTCAGCGAGACGTCGTCGACGGCGACGAAGTCGCCGAACTTCTTCGTCAGCTTCTCGAGCCTTACGTAGGGCTGCGCGCCCGGGTCCTTCCAGGGCTCGTTCTTCTGGTCTGGTCGCGGACTGGCCATGGCTCCCCTCTTCCCCGGCAGTCTACTGGCCCGTCTTGATGCGAGTCCACGCGCGGCTCGCCTCGCGCTTGTAGCCCGGGGACTCGGGCGTGTCGGGATGCAGCGTGCGCAGGACCTCCGGCGGCGGATACACGGCGGGATCGTCGCGGATGCGGGCCTCGAGGAAGGGCAGGGAATCGCGGTTGCCGTTCGCGAAGCCGATCCGGTTGCTGACCTTCGCGATGACCTCCGGCTCCATGAGGTAGTTCAGGAAAGCGTGCGCATTGCCGGGGTGCGGGGCGTCCGCGGGGATCGCCGCGGTGTCGAACCAGATGAACGTGCCCTCCTTCGGGATCGCGTAGGCGAGCACGACCGGCCGCGCCGCCGCGGCGCCGCGGTCACGCGCCTGCATGATGTTGCCGCTCCAGCTGAACGCCACGCAGACCTCGCCGCTCGCCAGGTCGTTGGCGAGCTGCGAAGTGTTGAAGTAGCGGATGTACGGCCGCACGCGCTTCAGCAGCGCTTCCGCCGCGGCGAGGTCCTCGGGCTTCTCGCTGTTCGGGTCGAGCCCGAGGTAGATGCGCGCGACCATGAACGTGTCCTCGGGCACGTCCATCATCGCGATGCCGCACTTCGCGAGCTTCGCGGCGGCCGCGGGATCGAAGATGGCAGCCCAGCTGTCGAGGCGGCCGGTGCCGAGCGCCTTCTTCACCTGCTCAGTGTTGTAGCCGAGGCCCGCCGTGCCCCACATGTAGGGGATCGAGTGCTCGTTCCCCGCGTCGTTGAGCGCAATGCGCTCCATGACGAAGGGGTCCATGTGAACGAGGTTCGGCAGCTTGGACTTGTCGAGCTTGCCGATCGCGCCCGCCCCGATCTGCCGCGCGAGCGGCACCGACGAGGGGAACACGACGTCGTAGCCCGAGCGTCCGGTCAGCATCTTGGTCTCGAGGATCTCGTTGGCGTCGTAGGTGTCGTAGACGACCCGGATGCCCGTTCTCGCTTCGAAATCGGCGAGCGTCTCAGGGCCGACGTAGTCAATCCAGTTGTAGACATGGACGACCTTGTCCTCGGCCAGCGCAGCGGCCGTGGCGGCATCGTCGCCGCCGCCGCAGCCGGACAGCAGCGGCAGGACCGCCGCGATCGCGCTCCAGGGGCGGCTCGCCATGCCCGCTACTCGCCGGTCTTGATGCGCATCCACGCGCGGTTGACCAGCCGGCTGTACTCCTGCGAGCGGGTGGCCGAAACGTGCAGGCGGCTCCGGACTTCCATGGGCGGGTAGATGGACGGATCGTCGCGCATGTCGGCGTCGACGAATGGAAGCGCCGCGGCGTTCCCGTTGGGATAGCGGATGTCATTGCTGACCCCGGCGATGACTCGGGGCTCCATCAGGTAGTTCAGGAAGGCGTGCGCATTGTCGGGATGCGGCGCGTCGGCCGGTATTGCGGCCGTGTCGAACCACGTGGGTGCGCCTTCCTTCGGTATGAGGTAACGAATCTCGACCGGGCGCGTGGCCGCTGCGCCGCGGTCGCGGGCCTGCAGCATGAGACCGCTCCAGCTCAGCGCGACGCAGATGTCGCCGCTCGCCAGGGCATTGAGGTGCGTGCTGGAATCGAAGGCGCGCACGTACGGGCGCACCTTCGTGACGAGGGCCTCCGCTGCCGCGAGCTCCGCCGGGTCCTCGTTGTTGGGCGCGGTGCCGAGGTACACCTCTGCGGCCTCGAACACGTCCTCGGGCGCATCGAGCATCGTGATCCCGCAGGACGCGAGCTTCGATGCGCGCGCCGGATCGAACACGGCCTCCCAGCTGTCGAGCGTGTCGGTGCCCAGCGCCTTCTTCACGAGGGCGGGGTTGTAGCCGAGCCCCGTCGTTCCCCACATGTACGGCATCGCGTGCCTGTTTCCCGGATCGTAGGTCGCCATGCGCTCGAGGATGTCGGGGTCGAGGTTCGCGAAGTTCGGCAGCTTCGTGCGGTCCAGCTCGAGGAACACGCCGATCCGCGCCAGGCGCGAAAGGACCGACGCGGTGGGGAACACGACGTCGTATCCGGCCTTGCCGGTCAGGAGCTTGGTCTCGACGATCTCGTTGGAATCGTAGGTGTCGTAGACGACGCGGATGCCGGTTTTGGCCTCGAAATCGGCGACCGTCGTCCGCCCGATGTAGTCGACCCAATTGTAGACATGGACGACCTTCTGTTCGGCCCGGGCGGGCGTGTCCGCCTCGTCCCTGCCGTCGCCGCTGCAGGCGGCGATCAGGCAGGCCGCCGCGAGCTTCAACCCGCGACGGGCCGGGGCGCGCAAGCTACTGGCCGCTGCGGATGCGCGTCCAGGCGCGGTTGAGGTCGCGGCTGAATTCCTGCGACTCGACGAGGTCCGGGTGCAGGCGCGCGCGCACTTCCGGCCCGGGGTAGATGTTCGGGTCGTTGCGGATCGACTCGTCGACGAAGGGCAGCGACGCCGAGTTGCCGTTCGCAAAGCGCACCTTGTTGGTGACCTTCGCGATGACTTCCGGCTCCATCAGGTAATTCAGGAGCGCGTGCGCGTTGTCCGGGTGCGGAGCATCCGCCGGGATGGCCAGCATGTCGAAGTAATTGATCGCGCCTTCCTTCGGGATCGCGTACTTCACGGTGACCGGGCTTGCCGCCGCGGCGCCGCGGTCGCGGGCCTGCAGCACGTCGCCGCTCCAGCCGAGCGCGAGGCAGATCTCCCCCGCCGCGAGGTCGTTGATATACGACGAGGAGTGGAAGTAGCGGATGTACGGCCGCACGGCGGCGAGCGTGTCCTCGACGACCTTGAGGTCCTCCGGCTTCTCGCTGTTCGGGTCGAGTCCCTTGTAGATCGCGACCGAGCCGTAGACGTCCGTCGGCGCGTCGAGGATCGCGATGCCGCACTTGGCGAGCTTCTTCGCATTCCGGGGATCGAGCAGCGTCGCCCAGCTGTCGATCGTGTCGGTGCCGAGCGCGCGCTTCACCTGCTCCGGGTTGTACCCGAGGCCGATCGTGCCCCACAGGTAGATGAGCGAGTACTGGTTGCCCGGGTCGTGCGCCGCGACGCGCTGCATGAGGTCCGGGTCCATGTTCTTGAGGTTCGGCAGCTTCGACTTGTCGAGCGGGAGGAAGACGCCCGCCTTGATCTGCCGCTCGAGGAAGGGCGCGGTCGGCACGACGATGTCGTAGCCCGAGCGCCCGGCCAGGAGCTTCGTCTCCAGCACCTCGTTCGAGTCGAAGACGTCGTAGGTGACCTTGATGCCGGTCGCCTCCTGGAAGTCGGCGACCGTCGTGTCCGCGATGTAGTCGGACCAGTTGAGGACGTTGACGGCCTTTTCTTCCGGGGCCGACGCCTCGGCGGCGTCCTCGGCCTCGGGCTTGCCGCCGCAGGCGGTGATCGCCAGGATCGCGGCCGCGAGGGCCCAGGGTCGAAGCGCGCGCATGTGCATTCCCCTCGTCAGCCGACGCCGATGTCCCGGGCCGTCAGGTCGAAGCACCGGCGCGCCTTTTCCACCAGCTCGTCCACGTCTTCCTTCGTCATCACGAGCGGCGGCGCCAGGATCATTGTGTCGCGCACCGCCCGCATGATGAGCCCGTTCTTGAAGCAATGGTCGCGGCAGATGAGCCCGACCGTGCCGCGGTCGCGGAAGAAGGTGCGGCTCTTCTTGTGGGCCACCAGCTCGATGGCGCCGAGCATGCCTACGCCGCGCACCTCGCCCACCAGCTTGTGGTCCTCGAGCTCGCGGATCCGCTTCTGCAGGTAGGGAGCGATCTCCTCGCGCGCGCGCTCGACGATCTTCTCGCGGCGCATGATGTTGAGGTTCTCGATCGCGACCGCGCAGCAGACCGGGTGGCCCGACCAGGTGAAGCCGTGCGCGAATTCGCCGCCCTTCTCGATCAGCACGTCGGCCACCTTGTCGGAGACCAGCGCGCCGCCGAGCGGCTGGTAGCCCGAGGTGATGCCCTTGGCGACCGTCATGAAGTCCGGCTCGATGCCGAAGTACTCGCTGCCGAACCACTGGCCGGTGCGCCCGAAGCCGCAGATCACCTCGTCGGCGATCAGGAGGATCCCGTACTCGCGGCAGATGCGCTCGATCTCGGGCCAGTAGGTCGATGGCGGCACGATGACGCCGCCCGCGCCCTGCACCGGCTCGCCGATGAAGGCGGCAACGCGCCCGGGGCCGATCTCCTCGATCTTCTCGGCGAGGCGCCGCGCGGCGCGCAGGCCATATTCCTCGGGCGAGACATCCGTGCCGTTCTCGTACCAGTACGGCTGCTCGATGTGCACGATGTCCGGGATCGGCAGGCCGCCCTGGGCGTGCATCGCCGCCATCCCGCCGAGGCTCGCCGCGGCGACGGTGCTGCCGTGGTAGGCGTTGATGCGGCTGATGACGACCGAGCGCTTCGGCTGCCCCAGCAGGTCCCAGTAGCGCCGCGCCATGCGCAGGATCGTGTCGTTCGCCTCCGAGCCCGACTGCGTGAAGAACACGCGGTGGAACTGCGGCGGCGTCAGCTCGTCGAGGAGCTGGGCGAGCTCGATCGCCGGCGGGTGCGCGCTCTTGAAGAAGCTGTTGTAGTACGGCAGCTCGCGCATCTGGCGCGCCGCCACGTCCGCGAGCTCGTGCCGGCCGTAGCCGATGTTCACGCACCACAGGCCCGACATCGCGTCGAGGATCTCGAGGCCCTCGGAATCCACGAGGTGCACGCCCTCGCCGCGCACGATGACGCGCGCGCCCTCGGCCGCGAGCGCGCGGAAGTCGGTGAACGGGTGCAGGTAGTGCCGGGAGTCGAGTTCCTGCCAGTCGCGCGTTCCCCGTCCCGTGATCTTCGGCTTCGCGCTCATGGCTTTTCCCCCGGGCTCAGACGTTCAGCAGCAGGTGTTCCCGCTCCCACGAGCTGATCACCCGCGAGAACGTGTCGTACTCGTTTTCCTTCACGGCACAGTATGCCGCAACGAAGCGCTCGCCGAACACCTCGACCAGCGGCTTGCTGCCGCGCAGGAGAGCGAGCGCGTCCGCGAGCGTCGTCGGCAGAGCGAACGGCAGGTCGTAGGCCGAGCCGGTGATCGGCGCGGTCGGCTTCAGGCCCTCGATCATGCCGAGGTAGCCGCAGGCGAGCGAGGCCGCGATCGCTAGGTAGGGATTCGCGTCGGCGCCGCCGAGGCGGTTCTCGATGCGCCGCGCCTGCGGCTCCGAGAACGGAACGCGCAGGCCCGCGGTGCGGTTGTCGTAGCCCCACTGCACGTTGATCGGCGCGGAGTGGTAGCGCGTGATGCGCCGGTAGCTGTTGACGTTCGGCGCGAACAGCGACATCGCCGACGGCAGGTATTTCTGCAGGCCCGCGATGTGCGACTCGAAGAGCCCCGTCGGCTTGCCCTCGGCGTCGCTGAAGACGTTGTCGCCGGTCTTCGCGTCCACGATGCTCTGGTGGATGTGCATGGCGCTGCCCGGCTCGCCGGCCAGCGGCTTCGCCATGAACGTCGCGTACATCTTGTGGCGCAGCGCGGCCTCGCGCGCCGTGCGCTTGAACAGGAAGGCCTGGTCCGCGAGGTCGAGCGGGTTGCCGTGGTTGAGGTTGATCTCCATCTGCGCCGCGCCTTCCTCGTGGATCAGCGTGTCGATGTCGAGATCCTGGGCCTCGCAGAACGCGTAGATGTCGTCGAACAGCGGGTCGAACTCGTTGACCGCCGCGATGCTGTAGGCCTG
>DATEEF010000069.1:0-6074 GCA_035281265.1 Steroidobacteraceae bacterium | reverse complement strand
GGCATCTCCGCATTCGTCGACACCAACTGGAACGACCGCATGTCGACGACCATCGGCTACTCGATGCTCGACATCGACACGACCAACGGACAGTCCCCGACCGCGTTCGAGAAGGGCGAATACGCCCTTGCGAACGTGATGTTCTACCCGGTCAAGAACGTGATGTTCGGGCCCGAGATCCAGTGGGGCAAGCGGCACAACGCGCGCGACGGCTTCACCTCGGACGACTTCCGGGTGCAGTTCTCGGTGAAGTACAACTTCGGCCACACATTCAAGTTCGGAGGCCAGTAACATGAAAGTGTCCAATCGACGCGCGCGACTGCGCGCAGCCGTGATTGCCGGGGGACTTGCGGCCCTCGTCGCGATGCCGGCCCTCGCCCAGAAGAAGCCCGCCGAGATCCAGGCTGCGCTCGATGCGGCCTACGCGAAGTACAAGGACCTGCAGGAAGGCGCCAACGCCGACTACATTCCCGCACTCGCCAAAGTGGACTCGAAGATCTACGGCATCGCGCTGGTAACGCCGGACGGCAAGGTCTACACGGCGGGCGACGTGAAGTCGGAGGTCTCGATCCAGTCGATCTCCAAGGTCTTCACGATGGCGAAGGTCATCGAGGACCAGGGAGCCGATGCGATCGAGAAGAGGATCGGCGTGGACGCGACGGGCATGCGCTTCAACTCGATCGTCTCGGTCGAGTTCGCGCAGAAGGCGCTCGGGGGTCCCGAGATCAACCCGCTGGTGAACCCGGGCGCGATCACGGCGACCAGCATGGTGGACGGCGCGAGCCGTGCCGAGGTCTGGAAGAAGATCCTCGACTTCCATTCGGACTTCGCCGGCCGACCCCTGACCGTCAACAAAGAGGTCTACGACTCCGAGGCGGCGACGAACCAGCGCAACCAGGCGATCGGCGCGCTGATGTCCGCCTACGGCTTCATCAAGAGCGACCCGGCACAGGCCACGGACGTCTACACGGAGCAGTGCTCGATCAGCGTCAACGCGAAGGACCTCGCGACGATGGCGGCGACGCTCGCGAACGGCGGCAAGAACCCGGTCACCGGCAAACAGGTGATGAAGTCCGAGAACGTCCCCGAGGTGCTCGCCGTCATGGCGACCGCCGGCCTCTACGACGACTCCGGCAAGTGGCTGTACCACACGGGACTCCCGGCGAAGAGCGGCGTGGGTGGCGGCATCATCGCCGTGTCGCCCGGCAAGTTCGGCATCGCGGTGGTCTCGCCGCCGCTCGATGCCGCCGGCAACAGCGTGCGCGCGCAGAAGGCGATCGCGGACGTCTCGAACGCACTGGGCGGCAACCCCTACGCCGCGGCGGCGGGCAAGTGACCGGCCGCCGGCGCGGTTGATGGATCCATTGTGCCGATTGCAGGCTGGCGAAAAATCGGTGTCCTCCTGCTGTACGCGGCCGCCGGCTTGCCGGCCGCGGACGCTTTCTCGGCGGACGACGGCTATCTCTTCAACGACTCGCACTTCCACCTGACCAACTACGTGCAGCAGGGAACGCCCGTCGCGGACTACCTCGCGATCATGGGCGACAAGGTCGGCCGCTCGACCCTGTTCGGGATCCCGCTGCAGCAGACCTGGTCGTACGAGAACTCGGGCGAATTCGCGCCGACGTACTACCTGCAGAGCGACGCGCCGCTCTACTACTACTCGTTCACGGATGCCTTCATCGCGATGGCGTACCGCTCGCTGCCGCCCGCGCAGCAGGCGCGGCTCGACCCGATGATCACGGGCTTCAATCCGGCCGACATGTACGCCGTGGACCACATCCGGCGCGTGCTCGAGACGTTCCCGGGCGTGTTCACGGGCATCGGCGAGTTCTCGATCCACAAGGAGTTCGTGTCGGCGAAGGTCGCCGGGCCCAAGGCGACGCTCACGGACCCGGCGCTCGGCCGCGTGCTCGAGTTCGCCGCGGAGACCGGCCTCGTGGTGATCCTGCATTGCGACATCGACATGCCGTTCGCGAAACAGGACCAGGAGCCGGTGTACCTGTCGCAGATGAAGGACCTGCTGCGCCGCCACCCGCGCACGACGATCATCTGGGCCCACACGGGCCTCGGGCGCATCGTGCACCCGCCCAACGCGCAGGCCGTCGGCGGGGCCGTCACGACGAACCCGAACCACCGCGCGATCCTCGCGGCGATGCTGGAGGATCCGACGCTCTCGCACGTGTCCTTCGACATCTCCTGGGACGAGGTCGCGAAGTACGCGATCAGCTCGCCCGAGATCGAGCGTGCGACGGCGGAGCTGTTCAACCGGTACCCGGAGCGCTTCCTGTTCGGCACCGACAACGTCGCGCCGAAGGACCAGGAGACGCAGCTGCGCGTCTTCCACCTCTGGGACCGGATCTTCGCGCAACTGACGCCGGAGGCGAGCCTGGCCATCCGGCGCGGCAACTACGAAAGGCTGTTCGATGCAGGTCGCGCGCGGGTGCGAGCCTGGGAGCGTGAGCACGTGAAATGAAGCCGCACGTGTCAGGGGGGCTGTTGGCGCCGCTGGCCGTGGTTGCGTTCCTGTCCGCGGGCATCGCCCTGGGGCAGGAGAACGCGGCCACGGAACCGGCGACGCTCGTGATCTGGAACCGGCCGGTCGCGGTCTTTCGCGCACCGGTGGGCGGCGTCGCGCCCGCGCAGCGCGCGGAGAATGCCGCCGCACGCATCGCAGCGCTGCCCTACGGTGCAGCGGGCGCGAAGATCGCGATCCAGCCCGGGCAGGTGGGTGCCGACGAGGGGCTCATGATCGCGGTCGGCGATCGCGTCGTATTCGGCCTGGTGCCCGGCGACCTCGACCCGGAATCGGAGATCACGCTCGACAAGGCGGCCGCCGAATCCGCAAGGCGAGTCGAGGAGCTGCTGGACGCGCGCGTCGCACAGCGCGACGTGCGCGCGACGCTGGAAGGTGCGGCGTTCGCGCTGCTCGCCCTGATCGCCTTCATGGTCGCGACGCGGATGATCATGAAATTCCGCTACGCGGTCGTCGGCAGGCTGACGCTGCTGTTGCGCAACAGGAAGCTCTCGCTCGGCGGCATCGACATCATCCCGACCCTGGAGACGGTCGAGCGGGCGACATTCCGCGTGCTGAGCTGGGCACTGACCCTGGGCCTCGCCTACCTTGCGCTCACGTTCATCTTCCAGCAGTTTCCCTATACGGCGCCGCTCGGCGAGCGGCTGGGAGCCTGGCTCGTCGCGAAACTCGCGGCGGCGGGGCGCGCCATTGCGTTGGCCATGCCGAGCCTCGTCGGCGTCGTCGCCGTCCTGATGATCACGCGCGCGATCTCGCTCTGGATCTCGCGCGTACTGGTCGAAGTCGAGCTCGGCCTGCGCGAAATCGCCTGGCTCGCGCAGGAACAAGCCAAGGCCACGCGGCGCATCGCAAGCGGCATCGTCTGGGTGCTCGGCATCGCGACCGCCTATCCGCTCCTGCCCTGGGCGGACAGCAAGGCCTTCCAGGGCATGAGCGTCGTGCTGGGACTTGCGGTCTCCTTCGCCTCGGGGGGGCTGATCAACCACTGGGTCAGCGGCCTCATGGTCCTCTACGCGCGTTCGTATCGCGTGGGCGAATTCGTCGCCGTCGGCGGCACGGAAGGCATCGTCACCGAGATGGGCGCGCTCGCGACGAAGCTGCGCACGATGCGCCGCGAGGAAATCACGGTCCCGAACGCCGTGATGGCATCCGAGCGCCTCGTGAACTACACGCGCCTCGCGGCCGACAAGGGCATGCTCCTGTCGACCTCCATCGCGATCGGCTACGACGTGCCGTGGCAGCGCGTCGGGCAACTGCTGACGGATGCAGCCGCGTCGACGCCCGGCGTCGCGGCCGACCCGCCGCCGCGCGTGCTCACCTGGGAGCTTTCGGACTTCTTCGTGAGCTACCAGCTCCACACGCACCTCGCCGCCGGTGCCGACCGCATCGCCGTCCGGGCGGAGCTCAACACGCGCATCCTCGACGCATTCGCGGCGGCGGGCGTCCAGATCATGACGCCGCACTTCGAGTCCCAGCCGGAACGACCGGTCATCGCCCGCATCGGCGGAGCCTCCGCATGACGCTCAGCCGCTACATCGCGGTGGTGGATGACGACGCGAGCCTCTGCCGCTCGCTGGCGCGGCTGCTCCAGCTGTCCGGCTATCAGCCGATCACCTTCGAATCAGCGGAACAATTCCTCGCCGATCCGCTGCGCGGCCACTTCGGGTGCCTGCTCGTCGACATCCAGCTCGGCGGGATGAGCGGCATCGAAATGCACGGGAAGCTGCTTGCGGAGGGCAATCGCACGCCGGTGATCTACATCACCGCGTTCGACGACCAGCGCGCCCACGCCGAGGCGGAGAAGCTCGGGTACGCGGCCTACTTCCGCAAGACCGACGCTGGCACGGACATTCTCGAGGCTGTCCGACGGGCTATCGCCGCGTAACTCCGGCACACTATCATGTGATGCGCTGAAGCCAGCGGCTGTGCCGGGACGGTTTCGTGATCTCATTGAGCTTCGTGACCATCGTCTGGTCGATGATCGCGACCGCCGCAGCGCTCCTCGGCCTCATGCACCTCTCGCGCTGGGCAATGGACCGGGCGGAGCGGGTCGACCTGACATTCGCGATCGTCGCGCTGTCCTTCGTCGGCGTCGCGATCGCGGAAATCGGCACGATGCAGGCGCGATCGGCCGATGCCTGGCTCTCCTGGGTCCGCTGGTGCCACCTGCCGCTGGCCGTCATGATCGTGGCGACGGTGGTCTTCGTCCGCCAGTACCTCGGGACCGGGCGCAAGTGGCTTGCGGGAGCGGTCATCGGGCTGCGCCTCGTCATCCTGTGCCTGAATTTCATCCTCGACCCCTCGGTCAATTTCGAACGAGTCGACTCCATCGTACACATCGAGTTCCTGGGCGAGCCCGTCAGCGTGGTCGGCCAGGCCGTCACCGGTCGCTGGCAGTTTCTGGGGACGGCCGCAAGCCTCCTGCTCGTCGTCTTCGTGCTTGACGCCGCCCTGGCCCAGTGGCGACGCGGCGGCGCGGACGCCCGGCGCAAGGCCGTCGTCATCGGCGGCAGCGTCTTCATTTTCGTGACCCTCGCCGGCCTGTACGTCCAGCTCGTGATCTGGGGAATCGTACGCTGGCCGTTGCTGATCACGCCCTGTTTCATCGTCCCGTTGCTCGCCATGGCCTACGAGCTCAGCCGGGACTGGCTGCGCGCATCCCGCATGGCGCTCGAGCTCAGGGCAAGCCAGCGCCGGCTCGAGCTGGCGGCGAGCGCTGCGGACCTCGGCCTCTGGGAATGGAACAGCCGCACCAACCGCGTGTGGGCGACGCGGCCGACGCGCGACCTGTTCGGGTTCGGGGACGACGAAGCCGGCGAGATCGGGGACTGGCTTGCGCGCATCCACCCGGACGACGCTCCCAGGCTGAGTCCGGAATTGCAGACCGGGCTCCTGACGGGCCAGGAGCATGACGCGGAGTTCCGCGTGCTGGTTCCCGGCCAGGATGCCCGCTGGGTGGCGGCGCACGGGCGGGCCGACCGTGATCCCCGGTCCGGTGGAACCCTCATGCGCGGCGTCATCCGCGACATCACCGATCAGCGCCAGTCGCTGGCGGAGACCCAGGAGCTGCGGCGCGAGCTGACGCATGCGGGACGCGTGTCGGTCCTCGGCCAGCTGGCGTCGTCGCTGGCACACGAGCTGAGCCAGCCGCTGGGCGCCATCCTGCGCAACGCCGAGGCGGCGGAAATGCTGCTGCAATCGCCGGAGCCGGACCTCGATGAACTGAAGGCGATCGTTACGGACATCCATCGCGATGATCGCCGCGCCGGGGAAGTCATCGACCGGCTCCGCGCGCTGCTGAAGCGCCGCCAGGTGGTCACCCAGCCGCTGGCCATTGACATCCTCGTCAACGACGTTCAGTCGCTCGTTCGCGCCGACGCGGTGTCGCGGCACGTGGCCATCGACTATTCCGTCGAGCCGCGGTTGCCGCCCGTTGCCGGCGACCGGGTACACTTGTCGCAGGTGATGATCAACCTCATCATCAACGCCATGGATGCGGTCATGGACCGCGCGCCCGCGGAACGCCGGATTTCGGTGA
>DATEEF010000068.1:0-5152 GCA_035281265.1 Steroidobacteraceae bacterium | reverse complement strand
GTTCGCGCGCGCGACGACTTCGTCCTCGTCCTCGAAGTCGAGCACCGCCATCACCGGCCCGAAGATCTCCTCGCGCACGATCGTCATGTCATCGCGGCAGCCGTCGAACACCGTCGGCTCGACGAAGGCGCCCTTGGCGAGCGCACCTTCCGTGCGACGTTTCCCGCCGACCAGGATGCGCGCGCCCTCCGAGCGCCCGCGCACGATGTAACCGAGCACGCCCTGCATGTGCTCCTCGGAGATGAGTGATCCCACCTGCGTAGCGGGATCCATGGGATCGCCGATCTTCATGGCGCCGACGCGCGCCGCCAGCTTTTTAAGGAATTCGGCCTTCACCTTGCGGTGCACGAACACGCGCGTGCCGTTCGAGCACACCTCGCCGGCGGAATAGAAGTTGCCGAGCAGCGCGCCGGAGACGGCCTGGTCGAGCTTCGCGTCGTCGAATACGAGGATCGGCGACTTGCCGCCGAGTTCGAGCGTGACCGCCTTGATCGTGCCGGAGGCGTCGTTCATGACGGCCTTGCCGGTGCCGACGGAGCCCGTGAGCGAGACCTTGCGGATCGCCGGATGCCGCGTCAGCTGACGGCCTGTCGGGGAATGGCCCTGCACGACCTGGAACAAACCGGTCGGCAGGCCTGCGTCGCGATACGCCTTCTGGAGCTCGACCGCGGTGAGCGGTGTCAGGCTCGCGGGCTTGAAGATCATCGCGTTGCCGAAGGCGAGCGCAGGCGCGGACTTCCAGCAGGCGATCTGGATCGGGTAGTTCCAGGCGCCGATGCCGGCCGTGACGCCGAGCGCCTCGCGGCGCGTGTAGCCGAAGGCGGAAGGGCCGAGGTCGATGTGCTCGCCGGAGGCGCTCTGCGCGAGCGCGGCGAAGTACTCGAGGCACTCGGCGCCGGAGATCACGTCGACGACGCGCGTCTCCTGGATCGGCTTGCCCGTGTCGCGCGTCTCGAGGGCCGCGATCTCGTCGTTGCGGGCGCGCAGGATCTCGGCGGTGCGCCGCAAAATGCGGGCGCGCTCGGCGCCGGGCAGTGCGGCCCAGGCGGGCTGCGCGGCGCGCGCGGCCTCGACCGCGGCATCGACCTCGGCGGGGCCGGCCACGGGCAGCTCCGCGAGCTTCTCGCCGGTCGCGGGATTGGTCGTCACGAGAAGTTCGTCAGCCATGAGGAGTTCTGCGAGACTACGGCGGGTTGCGGGGGGACCGTGAAACGATCATTCGATAGGCGGTTCACGAGGTCAAGTTCGGTCCGGCGGCTGCTCGCCGGCGCCCTCGCGCCGCTCGTACTCCTGCCTTTCGCGGCAACCGCGGCGCCCGAGCCGGCGTCCTGCCGTATCGTGCGGTTCTCGGACATCGGCTGGACCGACGTCACGGCGACGACGGGCCTCGCCAGCCACCTCGTGCGCCTGCTCGGCTATGAGCCGAAGGTCACCGTGCTTTCGGTGCCGGTCACTTTCGCCTCGATCAAGAACGGCGACATCGACGTGTTCCTCGGCAACTGGATGCCGGCCCAGGCGGCGGACCTGCGGCCCTACCAGGACGACGGCTCGGTCGAAGTGGTCGGCGCGAACCTGGAGGGCGCCAAGTACACGCTCGCCGTGCCCGCCTATCTCCACGAGGCGGGATTGCGCGACTTCGGAGACATCCGGCGCTTCGCCAGCGAGCTGGAGCACCAGATCTACGGCATCGAACCCGGCAACGACGGCAACCGCCTCGTGCTGGACATGATCAAGTCGAACGAGCACGGGCTCGGCGGCTTCAAGCTGGTCGAGTCGAGCGAGCAGGGCATGCTCGCGCAGGTCGAGCGGGCGATCGCCGCGAAGCGGCCCATCGTGTTCTTCGGCTGGGAACCGCACCCGATGAACACGCGCTTCGAGATGCGCTACCTCACCGGCGGCGACTCGAGCTTCGGTCCCAACTACGGCGGCGCGACGGTCTACACGAACGTGCGCGCCGGCTATCTCCAGGAATGCCCGAACGTGGGCCGGCTGGTGCGCAACCTCAGGTTCACGCTGCGCGCCGAGAGCGAGATCATGGAGGGTATCCTCGAGCGCAAGCTCACGCCCGAAGCGGCAGGCGAGGAATGGCTGCGCCGGAATCCGGACGCGCTGGGGCCCTGGTTCGACGGCGTGACCACGTTCGACGGCCAGCCCGCGCCGCTCTCACTGGATGACCGGAACACCGCGGCGGCCACGGGCGCCGGCGGCTTCGAGGCCTGGGTGACGGCGCACAAGATTCCGCTGGGGGCGACGGTCGAATCGGCCATCGAATTCATCAAGGCGAACGGGCGGGGCTTCTTCTCCGCCATCTCGACGGTGATCCAGGGCTCGGTGGACGGCGTGAACGCGCTCCTCGCCGCCATCCCGGGAATCGTGCTGATCCTCGCGATCGCCGCCGTCGCCTGGGGGCTGCACCGCTCGATCCCGCTCGTCGTCTTCGTCGTCGCCGCGCTGCTCTTCATCATGAACCAGGGCTACTGGGCGGCGACGCTCGAGACCCTTTCGCTGGTCATCGTCTCGGCGCTCTTCTCGACGCTGATCGGCGTGCCGGTCGGCATCGCGGCCGCGCACCGCCCGCGGCTCTTTGCCGCGCTGCGGCCGGTGCTCGACCTCATGCAGACGCTGCCGACCTTCGTGTACCTGATCCCGACGCTTGTGCTGTTCGGCCTCGGCGTCGTGCCGGGGCTGATTTCGACGGTGATCTTCGCGGTGCCGGCGCCCATTCGCCTCACGCACCTCGGCATCTCCTCGGTGCCGCGTACGCTCCTCGAGGCCGGTGACGCCTTCGGCGCGACACCGATGCAGCGCCTGTGGAAGATCGAGCTGCCGAGCGCGCGGCCGACGATCCTCGCCGGCATCACCCAGTGCATCATGCTGTCGCTCTCGATGGTCGTGATCGCCGCCCTCGTCGGCGCCGGCGGGCTCGGCGTGCCGGTCGTGCGTGCGCTCAACAGCGTGCAGGTGGACATCGGCTTCGAGGCGGGCATCGCCATCGTGCTGCTCGCCATCATCCTCGACCGCATCAGCCGGCCCGGCCGCGGCGGGCCCCAGGAATGAGCGCGGCCGTCGAGTTCCGCGACGTCGACATCCTGTTCCCGCGCGAGCGCGGCAAGAAGGGCGAGCGGTCGGTCGCGGCGGCGATCGCGCGGCTGGACGCGGGCGCCGGCCGCGACGAGCTGTCCGCCGAGTGCAACGTGATCCTCGGCGTCGCGGGCGCGAGCCTCGCGATCGAGCCGGGAGAGATCTGCGTGATGATGGGTCTCTCCGGCTCGGGCAAGTCGACGCTCCTGCGCGCGGCGAACGGCCTCAATCCCGTGACGCGCGGCCAGGTGCTGGTCGCGGACGGGGACGGCGCGATCGACGTCGCGCGCTGCGGTGCCGACGACCTGCGGCGTATCCGGCGCGGGCGCGTCGCCATGGTGTTCCAGCAGTTCGGGCTGCTGCCCTGGCGGACGGTCGCCGAGAACGTCGGCCTCGGCCTCGAGCTGCGCGGCGAAACAGCGGCGGAGCGGCAGCGCATTGTCGCCCAGCAACTCGAGCTCGTCGGCCTCGCCGACTGGGGCAAGCACGCGGTCAGCGAGCTGTCCGGCGGAATGCAGCAGCGCGTCGGGCTCGCGCGCGCGTTCGCGACGAATGCCGACATCCTCTTGATGGACGAGCCGTTCTCGGCGCTCGACCCCTTGATCCGCGACAAGCTCCAGGACGAGCTGCTGGCGCTCCAGGCGCGCGTGAAGAAGACGATCCTCTTCGTGAGCCACGACCTCGACGAGGCGCTCCGGCTCGGCGACCGCATCTCGATCATGCGGCACGGGCGCATCGTGCAGACCGGAACGGCGCAGGACATCGTGCTGCGCCCGGCGGACGATTACGTGGCCGAGTTCGTGCGCCGCATGAACCCGCTCAAGGTGCTGACCGGGGCGATGGTGATGCGCGCGCGCGAAGCCCTCGAGGACGGGGGCGGCGCGCTTTTCCTCGACGTCGCGCGCCGCTACCGGCTGCACGTCGACTCCAGCGGTTCGGCCGCCGAGCTGCGCCTCGACGGTACGGCGCATCCGCTGCGCGCCGTGGAGGACGAGGACGCCTGCGCCGAAGGCGAGCGCTGCGTGGTCGTCGCTCCGGCATCCATCACGCTCCAGGGACTCATCCACCTGCGCCGGCGCACGGGACATCCGGTATTGCTCGCGGATTCAGGCCGCATCCTGGGGGTTGCCGGCGACGCGGAGATCATCGCGGCGCTGTCGGCGCGCCGCGGCAGGGGAGAAACAGCATGATGAACCGACACGTCCGACTGGCCACGCTCGCTATCAGCCTCGCAGTGCTCCTGCCGGGCATCGCGATGGCCGAAGCCGCAGCGGAGGCCCGCGCATTCGACCTACAGGGGCATCGCGGCGCCCGCGGGCTCGCTCCCGAGAACACGCTCGCTGGATTCAAGCGCGCGCTCGAAATCGGCGTCACTACGCTCGAGCTCGACTGCGGCGTGACGAAGGACGGCGTCGTCGTCGTGAGCCACGACCGCGTGCTCAATCCGGACCACACGCGGGACGCCGCCGGCAAGTTCCTCGAGAAGCCGGGACCCGCGATCGTGGACCTCACCTACGATCAGCTTCAGCAGTACGACGTCGGCCGCATCCGGCCGGGCAGCCAGTACGCGACGGACTTCCCGGAGCAGCAGCCCGTGGACGGCGAGCGTATCCCGCGACTCGCCGACGTCTTCGCGCTCGTGGAGCGCAGCGGCAACCGCGACGTGCGCTTCAACATCGAGACCAAGATCGACCCGGCCCATCCGGAGCAGACGGTCTCGCCGCTCGCATTCGCCCGCGCGCTCGCCGACGCGATCCGCGCCAACAACATGGCAGCGCGCGCCACCGTGCAGTCCTTCGACTGGCGCCCGCTCCGGCTCCTGCGCGAGCTCGCCCCCGAGATCACGCTCGTCGCGCTCACCGACCAGCAGCCGGACGAGGACACGATCGAGGTCGGCAAGCCCGGCCCGTCCGCCTGGCTCGGCGAGCTGGATGTGGACGACCACGGCGGATCCGTGCCGAAGCTCGTCGAGGCGCTGGGCGCGAAGGTCTGGTCGCCGCACGCGCGCGACCTCACGCCGGGGCTCGTCGTCGAGGCACATGCGCTCGGCCTCGCGGTCATCCCCTGGACG
>DATEEF010000067.1:0-27672 GCA_035281265.1 Steroidobacteraceae bacterium | reverse complement strand
AGTCTTGAAGAGATTGCCGACGATCGGCACGTCGCCCAGGCCTGGCACCTTCTTCTCGTTGTCGCGCCGCTCCGTCTCCATGATGCCGCCCAGCACGACCGTCTGGCCGTCCTTGACCAGCACCTGGGTCTGGATGTTGCGCGTGTCGATCGAGGGCACGAAGCCGCCCGTCGCCGATGGCACCAGCTGGCCGACGCTGTCCTTGGTGACCGTCAGGTCGAGGATCACGCGGTCGTCCGGGGTGATCTGCGGCGTGACCTTGAGCGAGAGCACCGCCTTCTTGAACTGCGTGGTCGTCGCGCCGGAGGACGCGGACTCCTGGTAGGGAATCTCGACGCCCTGCTCGATGATCGCCTCGCGCTGGTTCGCCGTGATGACGCGCGGGGTCGACTTGATCTCGCCGCGGCCCTCGTTCTGGGCGGCCGACAGCTCGAGGTCGATCAGGAAGTCGTCGAAGTCGAGGATCGACAGCGCGATGCGGCCCGCGGGGTTCGCGACCGGCATGTTCACGTTGTAGCGCTCGAACGCCGGGCCGAACGGCACCTCGACCGGGAACGGCTGGCCGGTGCTGGCCAGGTTATCGAGTGCCGAGCCCATGATCGAATCCGTCGCCTGCGCGCTGCCGCTCACCGCCATCAGGTCCTTGATGTCGTCCGAGACGCGCGTGAAGCCGGCGCGCACGCCGAGGTCGCGGCTGAAGTCGTCGGCCACGATCACGATGCGCGACTCGATCAGCACCTGGCGTACCGGGATGTCGAGCGTCGCGACCATCGCGCGGATCGCCGTGAGGTTCTCCGCGGTGTCCTGCACGAGGAGCGTATTGGTGCGCTCGTCGACCGTGACGCTGCCGCGGTCGGACATCAGTGACCCGCCGCCCGCCGACTTGACGAGGCGCGCGATCTCGGACGCCTTGGCGTAGTTGACCGTGAGGAACTCGGTGCGCAGCGGCGCCAGCTGCTGGATGTCCTTCTGCGCCTCGAGCTCGGCCTTCTCGTTGGCCGCGAGCTCCGACTGCGGGGCCACGAGGATCACGTTGCCCTTGCGGCGCATGTCGAGGCCCTTGGTCTTCAGCACGATGTCGAGCGCCTGGTCCCAGGGGACGTTCTGCAGGCGCAGCGTCACGCGGCCCTTGACCGAGTCGGATACCACGATGTTCTGGCCGCTGGTGTCGGCGAGGAGCTGCAGCACCGGCCGCACGTCGATATCCTGGAAGTTGAGCGTCAGGCGCTCGCCCGTGTAGACCTTGTCCTTCTCGGCGACGGCCGCCGTGGCGCGCGGGCGCTGGCGGACCTCGACCACGTACTGGTTGTCGGTCTGGTAGGCGAGCTGCTCGAAGTCGCCGGTCGCCGTCACGACGAGGCGCGCGCCGTTGCCGAGGCGCGATGCGTCGAACATCGTCACCGGCGTCGCGAAGTCCACGACGTCGTAGCGCTTCATGAGGTCGTCGCCCAGCGTGACGCCCGTGAAGTCGACGATCACGCGGTTGCCTTCCTGCTTGAGGCTCGCCGGGGTCGCCGGGTCGGACAGCTGGATCACGACGCGGCCCGCGCCCTCGGGCGAGCGGCGGAAATCGACGCCCGTGATCGCGCGGCCCGTCGGTGCCATCCCGACGGCGAGCGGCGGGGTCGAGCCCGACGGCGGAGCGCCGCCGCCTCCGATCGTGACCAGCACGCTGTCGCCCTCGGCGACCGCCGAGTAGGAGACGAGCGAGTCGAGGTTGAACACCACGCGCGTCCGGCCCGTGGCCTCGGCCGCGACGATGGTGTCGACGCCGCCGGCGCCGACGTCGATGCGCCGGTTCTCGAGGGCGAGCCCCACGTCAGGCAGGTCGACCGACAGCCGCGCGGGCTTGTCGATGGTGAAGGTCAGGGGCTGGGGTGCCGTGCCGTCGGTGCGCAACCGCACCTGCAGGGCGCTGCCCTGCATCGGGAGCACCTCGACCGCGGTCAGCCGCGCCGCGCCCTGGGCGACGGCGAGCTGCGACCAGGCCGCGACGGCGAGCAGAGCGATCGCGCCCCCGATCCGCCTCGCGACGCCGCGCGCCGAGTCCATGTTCCACACCGTGTTGTTGCCAGCCATCAGACTTTCTCCCAGAAATCAGTCGGCAAGGGCCAGCGCCGCGGGGCGCTCGAGGTATCCGCCAAGTCCATCCGGCACGATCTCGACCACCGTGATCTTCGCGTCGCTCACGGCCATCACCCGGCCGTCGTTCTGGCCGAGGTGGTTGCCCGGGAGCACGCGATGGATCAGCCCGTCCTTGGTCTGGACCAGACCGTAGTTCCCGCCGCCGAGACGGAGCGTGCCGACCATCCTCAGCGTATCCAGCGGGAACTGCTCGAGGTACTCGCGCGGGCGCTGCACGTCCGGCCGCGGCCCGGTCGGGTTTTCCCCGGCCAGGCTCTGCAGGAACGGCGAGCGGCGGTCCGCCATCTGGTATTCGTGGCTCACGTACGGGCGCACTTCCGGCAGCGGCTCGATGCGGCCGCCCGGTCGCTGCTTGGCCTTGTCGATCTCGGCGCGCAGGCCGTCGAGGCCGTCGCCGCAGCCCGCCAGGGCGAGCGTCGCGGCGATGCCGCCGGCGGTGAGTAGCTTGCGCATGCGGTCCTGGCTCATGTCTTCTTTTCCTGTTCACGCTCGCGCCGCGACTTGCTCTTCTTGCCCTTGGCGTCCTTGTCCGCCTCCGCGGGCGCGGCCGTCTCGTCCTCGTCGAGGTAGCGGTACGTCTTGGCCGTGAGGTTGAGCGTGAGTGCGTCCGTGGGCGCCGGCGCGCCGCGCCGGCCCGAGGAGCTGCGCTGCTGGCCGCGGGAAATCTCGATGTCGTGCAGCGTCACGATGCGCGGGAGCGCCGCGATGCCCGACACGAACAGGCCGAACTCGTGGTAGCCGCCGGTGAGCTGGATCTTGATCGGGAGCTCCGCGTAGAAGTCCTTCTTCGTCTCCGAGCCGGGCTGGAACAGGCGCTCCTGCAGGCCAGCCGCGAGGCCGGTCTGCGAGATGTCGACGAGGAGCGAGGGCACCTCGGTCTTGCCCGGGAGCTGGCGCAGCATGGCGCCGAAGGTGCGCTCGATCTCGGCGAGCTGCTGGCGGTAGGCCTCGAGGTTCGCGGCCTTGCGCTGCTTCTGGTCGAAGGTCGCCCACAGCTGCTGCTGCTCGGCGCGGGCCTTGAGCAGCTGCGGCCGGTTGCCCTTCGCCTCGCTCAGCACGAAGTAATACACGAGCAGGCCCGTCGCAACCACGAGCACGATCAGCACGCCGAGGGCGCGGAACAGGAACGGCCAGCGGCCGATGTCCTTGAAGTCGAGCTGTTTCAGCTGTTCGACGAAGGTCATTTCCCTGCCTCCGCCGCCCGCGCGGTGCGTTTCGCCGGGGTTTTCGCTTCCGCGGCGCCGGCCTGGGCACGTTGCGCGGCAAACAGGGTGAACTGCGCGCCCGGGTTCGTGCCGCCGCCGGTCTGGATGACCTTCAGCTCCGGCGACGACAGCGACTCGGCCGCGTCGAGGTTGCGCATGAATGCGGACACGCGCGTGCTGGACTGCGCGACGCCGTTGAACTCGAGCTTGTTGCCGCTCTGCTTGACCGAAGTGAGGTAGACGCCCTCCGGCAGCGTGGAGACGATCTGGTCGAAGAGCTTCACGACCTCGGGGCGGCTCGCCTGGAGCGTGTCGATCACCTCCATGCGCGCGATCATCCGGTTCTTCTCCTCCTCGAGCGCCAGGATCTGCTCGATCGCCTTGTCGAGCTCGGCGATCTCCGCCTTCAGCAGCTCGTTGCGGCGGTTCTGCGCGTCGATCATCGAGCTGACGACGAGGTTCGCGACGAGCGTGATGACGGCGGCGAGCAGCACCGCGCCGACGATCCCGTACAGGAACTCCTTCCGACGCCGCTGGCGGAGCTCTTGCCGCCAGGGCAACAGGTTAATACTTGGCATCTTCGTCGAAACTCCGCAGTGCCAGACCACACGCGAGCAGCAGTGCCGTCGCGTCCCGCGTCACTCCCAGTGCCTTGGCCTTGGAGGAAATCTTCATCTGCCCGAGCGGGTCGCCGCGCTCGGCGGGGATGCCGACCCGGCTCGCGATCACGTCAGCCACGCCGGGGATGTTCGCGCAGCCGCCGCAGATCAGGATCTGCTCGGGCTGGCTGCGGCCGCTGCCCGACGCCAGGTAGAACTGCAGCGAGCGGCTGACCTGCTGGGTCATGTCGTCGATGAAGGGGTCGAGCACCTCGGGCTGGTAGTTCGAGGGCAGGCCGCCTTCCTTCTTGGCGCGCCCGGCCTCCTCCATCGAGAGGCCGTAGGTGCGCATGATCTCCTCGGTCAGCTGCTGGCCGCCGAAGGCGAAGTCGCGCGTGTACACGACGACCAGGTTCTTGAGCACGCTGAACGTCGTGGTGCTCGCGCCGAAGTCGACGACGGCGATCGTGCGGTCGAGTCCGCCATCCGGCATCTGGTGCGTGAGCAGCTTGCAGGCGTTCTCGAGCGCGAAGGCCTCGACGTCCACGAGCTTGGCGACGAGGCCGGAGGCATTCACCGCCGCGACACGCTGCTCGACGTTCTCGGAGCGAGAGGCGACGAGGAGCACGTCGCGCATGTCGGGGTCCTTCTCCGACGGGCCGAGCACCTGGAAGTCGTAGCTGACTTCCTCCATCGGGAAGGGGATGTACTGGTCCGCCTGCATCTCGATCTGCTGCTCGAGGTCGGTGTCCGACAGGTTCTTCGGCATCTGCACGGCCTTGGTGATGGCCGCGTCGCCGGAGATCGCCACCGCGCACTCCTTGGCCCGCACGCCCGAGCGCTTGACCGCACGGCGGATCGCGTCGCCGACGGCTGCCGCGTCGACGATCGCCTTCTCGTTGATGGCGTTGTGGGGGGTCGGCTCGGCCGCGTAGGCCTCGACCCGGTACTGGCCGCCCGACTGGGAGAGCTCGATCAGCTTGATGGAGGACGTCGTGATGTCCAGTCCGATAAGCGGCGAGTAGCTCCGTCCGAGTGAAATTTTGGGCAGCTTGAGCACAGAAATTTCCTTTTCAGGTCAGGCTATTACGCGGCCAATCGCTATTCTGGGTCAAGTTGACGGCCAACTATATAGCAAGCAACTGTTAAATTGAACGTGACCCGACTCGCAATTCACCCGCATTCGGGCCCGAACTCGAAGGCCCACGGCTCAGCCGGGGGGTAGCCCCCGGCCCTGACCGCTGGAACCGGCCTTTCGCGCCCACGGGCCTCCGGCACCGGATCCGGAATGGATGCTGCACTCGAAAGGGAAGTCCAACCGTGTCTGCCGTCACGGTCCCGGCGTCGCGGAGAAGCGACCCGCGGTGCCGGCAGTGCCGCACATTACTATGCATAATCGAAGCCGGTGGTCACGCCCCTGAACCGACGGCTGCGCATCGCGGCCACAGTCATCGTTTCGCTCGCGGGCCTCGTCGGGCTCGCATTCCTCGCGACCTATTACTACCTGAAGCCGACGCTGCCCGACGTCGCGGTGCTGCGCGACGTGCGGCTGCAGGTGCCGCTGCGCGTGTACAGCCGCGACGGCAAGCTGCTCGCGCAGATCGGCGAGCAGCGTCGCGTGCCGGTGACCTGGGCGCAGATACCGCCGGTCGTGGTTCAGGCCGTGCTCGCGGCGGAGGACGACCGCTTCTTCCAGCATCCGGGCGTCGACTGGCAGGGCATCGCGCGCGCGCTCGTGATCGCCGCGACGACCATGGAAGCGTCGCAGGGCGGCAGCACGCTGACGCAGCAGCTCGTCCGCACGACGCTCATCACCAAGGAGAAGCAGCTGCGCCGCAAGCTGCGCGAGGTGTTCCTCGCGCTCTCGCTCGAGAACGAGCTGACCAAGGAGGAGATCTTCACGCTGTTCGTGAACACGCAGTTCCTCGGCCAGCGCTCCTACGGTTTCGCGGCCGCGGCCGAGACCTACTTCGGCAAGTCGCTCGCCGAGGTCGACGCCGCCGAGGCGGCGCTGCTCGCCGGCATCCTGCAGGCGCCGTCGCGCCAGAATCCGGTCGCGAGCGTCGAGCAGGCGACGGACCGTCGCACCTACGTGCTGCGGCGCATGCGCGAGCTCGGCTACCTCGACGAGGCCGCCTGGCAGGTAGCGATGGACCAGCCCGTCGCGCGCGGGCTCCACGGCCCGCGCGTGCAGGTCGAGGCGCCCTACGTCGGCGAGATGGTTCGCCTCGTGCTGTTCGAGAAGTTCGGCGAGCGCATCTATTCCGACGGCTTCCAGGTCGTCACGACCGTGGACAGCCGCCTGCAGCGTGCCGCGGACGTCGCGCTCCGCAGCGCGGTGCTCGAGTACGACCGGCGCCACGGCTGGCGCGGCCCGGTCGGGCGTGTCGAGGTCGGCAAGGAAAGCGACGAGGAGCTCGCGGGCCTCATCGAGGCGCGGCCCGTGATCGGCGGCCTGATCCCCGCGATCGTCGTGCGCACCGGCGCGGAAGAGGCGACCGTGGTCGCGCGCAGCGGCATGCGCTACCGGCTCGCCATGGAGGGCATCCGCTGGGCGCGCACCGGGGACGTGACGCCGAAGTCGCCGCGCGACGTGCTCAAGATCGGCGATGTCGTCTACGTGCTGCCGACCGGCGAGGGCGAGGCGCTGCTCGCGCAGGTGCCGGAAGCCCAGGGCGCCATCGTCGCGCTCGACCCGCACGACGGCTCCATCGTGGCGCTGTCCGGCGGCTTCGACTATGACGCCTCGAAGTTCAACCGCGTGGTGCAGGCGCGGCGCCAGCCCGGCTCGTCGTTCAAGCCATTCATTTATTCGGCAGCCCTGGAAGCCGGCTTGACACCCGCCTCCGTCATCCTGGACGCGCCGGTCATTTACGAGGCCCCGGATCCCACGGTCGGCATCGGCGTCGGCGCCGAGCCGCCGGCCGAGGGCGAGGAAGCCCGGCCGGAGGACTGGCGGCCCGGCAACGATACCGGGCGCTTCTACGGACCGACGCGCCTGCGCGACGCGCTCGCGCGCTCGCGCAACCTCGTTACGATCCGCGTGATGCGGCAGATCGGCGTCGGCTATGCGCGCGAGTACGTGCAGCGCTTCGGCCTGCCGGCCGACCACATCCCGGCGGACCTCACGGCCGCCCTCGGCACGGCGCAGCTGACGCCGCTCGAGATGGCGAACGGCTTCGCGGTGTTCGCGAACGGCGGCTCGCTCGTCAAGCCGCACGTCATCGACCGGGTCCTCGCGGCGGACGGCACGGTCCTGGAGGAAACGGACGCGCCCGTGGCTTGCATGGGCTGCACCGCGGAAGTCCCGCCGTTCGCGGGCGATCCGCCCTTGATGGTCGAGGGCGACTCGCCGCTCGGCGTCGTTCGCGCCGCCGACGTGGGCGGCAGCCTTTCGGGCCCGATCGCCGAGGAGGCCGCGCCGCGTGCCATCTCGGAAGCGAATGCCTGGATCATCACGGACCTGCTCAAGGACGTGATCCGCCGCGGCACCGGCCAGCGCGCGCGCGCGCTCGGCCGCGAGGACCTCGCCGGCAAGACGGGCACGACCCAGCAGGGCCGCGACGCCTGGTTCGCGGGCTTCAGCCCGGACATCGTGGCGACGGCCTGGGTAGGCTTCGACCAGGAGCGGCCTCTCGGTCCCCAGGAAGAGGGTGCGCGCACGGCGCTGCCGATGTGGGTCTACTTCATGCGCGAGGCGCTCGCCGGCGTCCCGCAGCGCTCCGTGCCGATGCCGGACGGCGTCGTCACTGCGCGGATCTCGCCCGATCCCACGGTGCTCGCCGGGGAAACGCCGATCGAGTTCGAGTACTTCCTCGCCGACCACGTGCCCGCGGGCGTCGGCGAGGGCCAGGTCCCGGGCGAGCCGCCGCCGCAGCGCTACGAGGAGCCGATCTTCTGATGCCGAAGCGATCGGTACGCGGCGACATGATGCGCCAGGCCATCGCGCGCGAGGCCGCGCGGCTCATGATCGAGCACGGGCACGAGGACTATGGCTTCGCCAAGCGCAAGGCCGCGGAGCGCTTCGGCGTCACCGACCTCGCCGTGCTGCCGAAGAACACCGAGATCGAGGAGGCACTTGCCGAGCACCAGCGGCTGTTCGGCGCCGAGGAGCACGCGATCGAGCTCACGGAGATGCGCTCGGTGGCACTGGAGGCGATGCGCCTGCTGGAGGAGTTCGAGCCACGGCTCGTCGGCCCGCTGCTCTCGGGCACCGCCACGGCGCACAACGACATCACGCTGCACCTCTTCGCCGACACGCCCGAGACGGTCGCGGTCCGCCTGATCGACCGCGGCATCCGCCACGAATTCGCCGAGCGCCGCTTCCGCACGCAGCGCGACGAGGTCGAGGCCTTTCCTGCGGTGCGGTTCGCGGCGGGCAGCCACGAGGTGGACGCGACGATCTTCCCGAAGGACGGCATCCGCCAGGCGCCGCCGGGCCCGGTCGACGGCAAGCCGATGCGGCGCGCGACCCTCGCCGAGGTCGCGGACCTGCTTCGTGGGGGCGTTACCGCTTCCTGACGGGAACGTAGTCCCGGCGCGTGGGGCCGGTGTAGAGCTGGCGCGGGCGCGCGATCTTCATCTGCGGGTCGGAAATCATCTCCTGCCAGTGCGCGACCCAGCCCGCGGTGCGCGCGATCGCGAACATCACGGTGAACATCTCGCGCGGGATGCCGAGCGCGCGGTAGATGATGCCCGAGTAGAAGTCGACGTTCGGGTACAGCTTGCGGCTGATGAAGTACTCGTCCTTGAGCGCGACTTCCTCGAGCTTCAGCGCGAGCTCGAACAGCGGGTTGTCGCTCTGGCCGAGCTTGCCGAGCACCTTGTGGCACATCTCGCGGATGATCGTCGCGCGCGGGTCGAAGTTCTTGTAGACGCGGTGGCCGAAGCCCATCAGCCGCACGCCGCCCTGGCTGTCCTTCACCTTCGAGAGGAACCCGGGCACGTGGGCGGCGTCGCCGATCTTCTCGAGCATGTCCACGACCGCCTCGTTGGCGCCGCCGTGTGCTGGACCCCACAGCGCGGACACGCCGGCGGACATCGCGGTGTACGGATTGCAGCCCGTGCTGCCCGCGAGCCGCACCGTCGAGGTGCTCGCGTTCTGCTCGTGGTCCGCGTGGAGGATGAACAGCAGGTCGAGCGCCTGCGCGTGCAGCTCGTCCACCTCGTAGGGCTCGCAGGGCACGGCGAAGAACATGTGCAGCATGTTCGCCGTGTAGCCGAGGTCGTTGCGCGGGTAGATGAAGGGCTGGCCCAGCGCGTGCTTGTAGGCGGCCGCCGCGATGGTCGGCGTCTTGGCGATCATCCGGTGCGAGAAGATCTCGCGATGGCGGTCGTCGGTGATGTCCGTGGAATCGTGGTAGAACGCGGCGAGCGAGGCGACGATGGTCGCCACCATCGCCATCGGGTGGGCGTTGTGGTGGAAGCCCCGGTAGAGCCGCAGCAGCCACTCGTTCAGCATCGTGTGCCGCGTGATCGAGTTGGTGAACTCGGCGAGCTCCTTCGCGCTCGGCAGCTCCCCCTTCTGGAGCAGGTAAGACACCTCGAGGAAGCTGCTGTGCTCGGCGAGCTGCTCGATCGGGTAGCCGCGGTACAGCAGGACGCCGGCGTCGCCGTCGATATAGGTGATGGCCGAGGACGTCGCGGCCGTCGCCATGAAGCCCGGGTCGTAGGTGAAGAGCCCCTGGTCCTTCTGGAGCGTGCTGATGTCGAGCACGTCCGGCCCGACGCTGCCGGAAAGGGCGGCAAGCTCGCTTTTGCGGCCCGTCGCGAGGTCGGTCAGCTGGTACTTCTTGCTTGGCATCTATTTTCCGCGTCGCAGCCTGTCATGCTGCACCGCAGGAATCAAGGCTGGACGGCCCCCATTTCATAGAATGACGGCATGAGCGAGACGATCGCGATCTACGTGCACCTGCCCTGGTGCGTGCGCAAGTGCCCGTACTGCGATTTCAACTCGCACGTCCGGCCGGATCGCCTGCCGGAAACGGAATATGTCGGGGCGCTGCTCGCGGACCTGGACGGCGACCTCGACCTCGCCGCGGGGCGGGAAGTCTCGAGCGTGTTCCTCGGCGGCGGCACGCCATCCCTGTTCGGTACCGGCGCAATCGCGTCGCTCCTCGAAGGAATCGCCGCACGGCTGCGGTTCCGGCGCGACACCGAAATCACGATGGAAGCGAATCCCGGGACCGTCGAGCACGGCCGCTTCTCCGGCTACGCCCGGACAGGCGTCAACCGCGTCTCGCTCGGCGCCCAGTCCTTCGACGCCGCGGCGCTCGCCACGCTCGGGCGCATCCACGGACCCGGCGAGATTGCCGTTGCGGTTGCCGAGCTGGTCGACGCCGGGATCGACAACTTCAACCTGGACCTCATGTACGCGCTGCCGCAGCAGACGCGCGAAGGGGCGCTCGCGGATCTCGAGTCCGCAATCGCACTGGAACCTGCGCACCTGTCGCGCTATCAGCTGACGCTCGAGCCCGGCACGGTGTTCCACAACCGCCCGCCGCCACTGCCCGACGATGACCTCGCCTTCGACATGCAGCAGGACGGCGACGCTCGGCTCGCGGCCGCCGGCTTCGGCCAATACGAGGTGTCCGGCTACGCCCGTGCGGGACGGCAGTGCCGGCACAACCTCACCTACTGGCGCTTCGGCGACTACCTCGGCATCGGCGCGGGTGCGCACGGCAAGGCGACGGTCGGCGACGCCGTGATCCGCACGGAAAAACCCCGCTCGCCCCGGGCGTACCTCGCGGCCGGTGGCCGTGCCGGCGCAATCCGGCGGGCGGTGCCGGCCGCCGAACTGCCATTCGAGTACATGCTCAATGCGCTTCGCCTCACCGAGGGTTTTCGCTTGGTGGAATTCGAGCGGGCGACGGGCTTGCCGGGCACTACGGTCGTCCCGAAGCTTGGTGAACTCGAGGCTCGCGGGCTGGTTTTCCGGGACGAAGGCTGTTTCCGGGCATCACCCCTGGGGTTCCGCTTCCTGAACGACGTGCTGGCCGCTTTCCTGCCCGACGAAAACAGCCGCCGGACGCCCCGGGAGTTGTACACAGCGCCGGCACGCTTCGTGTCAGATAAAGACTTTCACGACTTTGTTAGCGAGGTGCGTTAACTAGCATGCTGTAACCCTTTGAGCGTGCATGGGAAAACGGCCTGCTCAAAATTTAATCAAAGTGTCATTAATGCAGGAATGCCCGAAAAGGCGTCCCGCTGTAGGACCGCGTTCCACAGAGTTATCCACACAATTTGTGGATAAGAAAAAATACCCTGCAATTCCCGCAACTTAGCGACTTAGCGGCGGTGCCGGCCCACTCATCTTGAATGTGGCGGTCGCCGCCCTTAGACTGCGCGGCCCCACGCCACCAGCCACGGGATACGGCAATGAAAGAAGGCATTCACCCGAAGTACACCGAAATCACGGTGACTTGCAGCTGTGGCAACAGCTTCCAGACGCGCTCGACCCTCGGGTCGAACCTCGAGGTCGAAGTCTGCTCGAACTGCCACCCCTTCTACACGGGCAAGCAGAAGATCGTGGATTCCGGCGGCCGCGTCGATCGCTTCCGCAAGAAGTACGGCCTGAAGTAAGCCGGCCCGCCGCCTGGCGGCCGTCAACTTTCGGACAGTCCCCGCATCTAATCCGGGACCGGTACCCTTGGGGCCGGGAGCGGAGACCGCCATGCGTCCACTGACCGGCAAGCTTGCCTGCCTCGCCGCCTGCCTCGCACTCGGCCTTGCCGCCGGCAATCCCGCCATTGCCGCCAAGGAAGAGGCCAAGAAGGAAAGCAAGGACGTCCGCACCGCCAAGCAGATGCACGTCGCCTTCACGCAGCAGATGGGCGTGCATCAGGACATCAACCTCCAGGAGTACGTGCAGCGCGTCGGCGACAAGCTCGCGGCGGTGAGCGAGATGCCCGAGCTCGAATGGCACTTCACGATCGTCGATACCGACGACGTGAACGCCTTCGCGACCATGGGCGGCTACGTGTACATCTCGCGCGGCATCCTGCCCTACTTCCAGAACGAGGCGGAACTCGCCGCGGTGCTCGGGCACGAGATCGGCCACATCACCGCGGAGCACCTTAAGAAGCAGCAGCGCAAGGGCATGCTTTCCGGCATCGCGAGCGCCGCCACCGCCATCTTCACCGGAATGCCCGCACTCGCCGACCTCACGAACATGGCGGGCCAGGCGATCATCAGCGGCTACGGCCGCGAGGCCGAGCTCGAATCCGACCGCCTCGGCGCGAGTTACCTCGCGAAGGCCGGGTACGATCCCGAGGCCATGATCCGCGTGATCTCGACGCTGAAGGCGCAGGACACTTTCGAGCGCGAGCGCGCGCGCCTCGAGGGCCGCGAGCCCCGGCTTTACCACGGCGTCTTTGCCTCGCACCCGGACAACGACACGCGCCTGCAGCAGGCGGTCGCGGCGGCCGGCCGTGCGCCGCCCTCGGCGGAGGCCGGGACCTCGAACCGCGAAGGCTATCTGCAGGCGATCGAAGGCTTGCCGGTCGGCTCGAGCGCGCGCCAGGGCATGATCCGCGACAACCGCTTCTATCACTCGGACATGCAGTTCACGCTCGCCTTCCCGCGCGGCTGGCAGATCGTGAACGAGCCGGACAAGATCCTCGCGGTCGCGCCGAAGAAAGAGCACATCATGGAGATCCGCACGCAGGCGCCCCCGGCGGACCTCACCGACCCGCGCAACTTCGCGATGCGCGGGCTTGCGAACAAGCGCTTGTCGCGCGCCGAGACCCTGGACGTCAACGGCCTCAAGGCCTGGACGGCGATCGTGCGTGGCGACCCGTCGCCCTATGGCCAGGCGACGAGCGTGCGTTACGTCGTCATCTACTACGCGAACCTGATGTGGGTCTTCAAGGGCGCGAGCCGCTCGGGTCTCGAGGCCCCGGCCGGCGACCCGTTCTTCCTCTCGACGGCGAACACCTTCCGGCGCATGCGCGCGAACGAGTTCCCGCTGGCCGAGCCGCACCGCCTCCACATCATGCGCACCGTCGAGGGCACCACCATGGAGGCCCTCGCGAAGGACAGCTCCATCCCGAAATATCCGCTGCAGCAGCTGCGGCTGATCAACAACCTCTACCCGGACGGCGAGCCCAAGCCCGGCGATCTCGTCAAGACCGTCAAGTAAACGGCTTCACCACCCGGCCGCCTTCATCTTGTCGGCGAGCAACCTCAGCGCGATCCCGCGGTGGCTCACGTGGTTCTTCGCGGCCTCGGGCATCTCGGCCGCGGTGAGGTCCCCGCCCGCCACGACGAAGAGCGGGTCGTAGCCGAAGCCACCCGTCCCGCGGCGCTCGAACCCGATGCGACCCTCCCAGGCGCCCTCCGCGACGATCGGGTCGGCGTCGTCAGCGCTGCGCACGAACACCATGGCGCAGCGGTAGCGCGCGCTGCGGCGCGACGCCGGCACGCCCGCGAGCTCTTCGAGCAGCCTGGTCTTGTTGGCTTCCTCGTCGACGTCGGGCCCCGCATAGCGCGCAGTATGGATGCCCGGCCGGCCATCCAGCGCGTCGACCTCGAGCCCGGAGTCGTCCGCGATCGCGGGCAGGCCCGAGCATGCCGCGGCATGGCGCGCCTTGATGAGCGCATTGGCGACGAAGCTGTCGCCGTCCTCGACGGGCGGCTCGATGCCGAATTCCGACTGGGGCGCGACCTCGAGGCCGTGGCCGTCGAGGATGGCGACGATCTCGCGCAGCTTGCCGGGATTGCCGGTCGCGATGACGACGCGGCGGGAGGAAACGAAGGGGTCAGACCCGTTCATATTCGCAGACGGTGCATCAAGTTCGCGAATATGAACGGGTCTGACCCCTTCGTTTCCTAACCTTGGCGCGCCTGCTGCTGCAGGCCGAAGAGGCGCGCGGTGCCGGAAGCTGCGAGGTTCAGCATCGCGTCGAGCTCCTCGCGCCGGAAGGCGTGTCCCTCGGCGGTGCCCTGCACCTCGATGAAGGCGCCCCCGGAGTTCATGACGACGTTCATGTCCGTCTCGGCGTCGACGTCCTCGGCGTACTCGAGGTCGAGCACCGCCTCGCCGTTCACGATGCCCACGGAAATCGCGGCTACCTGTCCGTGCAGCGGGCTCGTCGCCAGCTGCTTGCGCAGGAGCAGCGAGTCCACCGCGTCCGCGAGCGCGACGTAGCTGCCCGTGATCGCGGCCGTCCGCGTGCCGCCGTCGGCCTGCAAGACGTCGCAGTCGAGCGTGATCGTGCGCTCGCCGATCGCGGCGAGGTCGATGCAGGCGCGCAAGGACCGGCCGATCAGGCGCTGGATCTCCTGCGTGCGACCGCCCTGCCGGCCCCGCGCCGCCTCGCGGGCGCTGCGCGTGTGCGTCGCGCGCGGAAGCATGCCGTACTCGGCCGTGAGCCAGCCCTTGCCGCTCCCCCGCAGGAACGCCGGCACGCCGTTCTCGACACTCGCGGTGCAGAGCACGCGCGTGCCGCCGAACTCGCAGAGCACGGAGCCTTCCGCGTAAGTCGTGTAGCGGCGCGTGAATCGCACCGGTCGAAGTTCGTCGGCCGCGCGGCCGCCTGGTCGCATGCGAAGCTCCGTGCCTTGCTCAGTGGTGCCAGACGAGGCTGGCAGCCGAGGCATTGTCGCTGTGCGGCGAGGACGCCGCCACCGCCTGCTCGACCAGCTTTTCGAGCGCCGGCCGCCAGCCGCCGTTGGCCTTGCCGGGCGCCTTCAGGAATGCCGCGATATCCGTGTCCTTGAGGTTCGACCACACGCCGTCGGTGCAGACCATGAGGACGTCGCCGTCCTCGAGCGGCTGGCGACGCGACAGGGTCATCTCGGGCAGCACCGATTCGCCGCCCAGGCAGCACTCGACGAAATTGCGCATCGGGTGGCTCGACATCTCCTCCTCGCGGATCGAGCCCTCGCGCAGGAGCTGCTCGACGTGGCTGTGGTCGCGCGTGCGCGCGACGACCGAACCGTTGCGCAGGTGATAGATGCGGCTGTCGCCCACGTGGGCCCAGTAGGCTTCCTGCCGCTGCACCAGGCAGACAGCGCAGGTCGCGCGCGGGCGCACGTCCACGGCGAGCTTGGTGCCGATCGCGACGACCGCCGCGTGCGCGCGCCCGATGGCGAGGTGCAGGAAGCCGAGCGGATCGAACAGCGGCTTGGTCTCGGCGCGGAACAGGTCGAGCATCACCTTGCAACCGACCTCGGCGGCACGCGCGCCGTGCGCGTGGCCGCCCATGCCGTCCATCACGACGAGCAGTGCCGCGCCGTCGGCCGCCGCGATGGCCGCGCGGTCCTGGTTGTCCTCGCGATCGCCGGTCAGGCTGACCTCGGCGCACTCGATCGCCACGTGCGTGCCGGCGGTTCGCGGACCGCCGCCCCCTGCTAAACTGCGGTGAAGCTTACATCAGCGGCCCGCACTGCACCCGGGAATGGCCCCACGATGCTGAAGAGCATGACCGGCTTCGCGCGCGCGGAGCGCACGACGCCCGCCGGGCAGCTCGCCTGGGAGATCCGCAGCGTCAATCACCGCTACCTCGAGGTCGGCTTGCGCCTGCCCGAGGAGCTGCGCGCGGCCGAGGGCGATTTCCGGCGCACGATCGGCGCCGTCGCGCGACGCGGCAAGGTGGACGCCTCCCTTTATCTCAGGCCCGGTGCGACGGCAGGCCGCGCGCTCGCCCTCGACGAGGAGCTCCTGTCGGTGCTGATCGAGCGGGCCGGCAGCGTGAGCAAGCGCCTCGGCGGCGCGGGCCGCATCGACGCGGTCGACCTGCTCCGCTGGCCGGGCGTCGTCAAGGAAACGGAACGCGACACGGCCGGGCTCGCCGTAGCGGCGACGGAACTGCTGGGCGAGGCCCTTGCCTCGTTCACGGCCTCGCGGTCGGGTGAGGGCGAGCGCATCCGCCAGATGCTCGCGACCCGCGCTGCCCAGGTCGCCGCCATCGTGGATGCCGTGGGCGCCCGCCTGCCGGATGTGCAGGCCCGCATCCGGGCCAAGCTCGGCGAGCGGATCGCGGCGCTGCGCGCCGAGGTGAACGCCGAGCGCCTCGAGCAGGAAGTCGCGCTGCTCCTCCAGAAGATGGACGTCGCGGAGGAGCTCGACCGGCTGCGCAGCCACGTCGACGAGCTCACCTCGACCATGGCGTCCGGCGATGCGGTCGGCCGCAAGCTCGATTTCCTCATGCAGGAATTCAACCGCGAGGCGAATACGCTCTCGTCGAAGTCTCAGGACGTCGAGACGACGCGCCAGGCGGTCGAGCTCAAGGTGCTGATCGAGCAGATGCGGGAGCAGATCCAGAACGTGGAGTGACTGCGCCCCGCCGCAGGCGATTCAGGGATTCGCGCCCTCGCTGATCCACTGCCGGATCAGGTCGATTTCCTCCTGCGGAATCCTCGAGCCGCCGAGCGGCATGCGCCCGCCGACGGCGGCCGTGCCCTCGATCTTCTGCACCAGGTAGCTGTTGTCCGGATCGCCCGGATCGACGCGCTTCAGGCTCGGCACTTCCTGGCTCGGCACGTCGACGAGGTCCCCGTAGCTGTTGCCCGCATCGAGCCGCAGGCCTTGCGGCGCGCCGGATCCGCTGTGGCAGTGGTCGCAGCGCTGGCTGAAGATGGGCTGGATCTGCGCCCCGTAATTCACCGTCGCGGAGACGGGATCCACCACCACGAAGTTCGCGTTCGTCACGGCGGGCGTCGAAATGAGCGTCGCGAACCGCACCGTTGCCGTCGCGCCCGTCCCGTCCGGGTCATAGCGGAGCGCGCCGGAAGCCGGGTCGTAGAGAATGCGGTCGTTGGCATCGCCCGCGGCGGCACCCACGCGGAAAGCGCCTGCCGGCAGGACGCCGGCAGTCGACAGCGCGGGAAACACTGCACCGACGAGGCGCATCACGTCCTTGCCCGGATCGAAGTCGACGATGCGGTCGACATTCGTGGTGGCATTCAGCGCCGCGTCGAACTGGAATGCGTTCCGTCCACCGCTGCCGGTGAGCCGGTCGTTGCCCGGGCCGCCGATCAGCCGGTCGTCGCCGCCTCCGCCCCGCAGCGAATCGGAGCCTCCGAGACCCCTCAGGATGTTGTTGGCGGCATTCCCGGTGATGGAGTTCGCGAGGACGTTGCCCGTGCCGCTGAGCGCGGCCGCGCCAGTCAGGACGAGCGCCTCCACCTCGTCCGGCAGCGTGTAGCTCACCGACGAGCGGACGGTGTCGAGCCCGTCATTCGCGGCCTCATGCACGTCGTCCCCCGCGTCGTCCACGACGTAGGTGTCGTCGCCATCGAGGCCGAACATGCGGTCCGCACCGGCCCGCCCGCTCAGCACGTTGTCGGCAGAGTTGCCGGTCAGCCGGTTGTCGAGGCCGTTGCCGGTGCCGTTGATGGCGGCGCTGCCCACCAGCGTGAGGTTCTCCACGTACAGCGGGATCTGGTAGCTGATCGTCGACCGGACGGTGTCGATGCCGTCGCCCACCGCCTCGAGGACCTCATCGTCGGGCTGGGCCACGAAGTAGGTGTCGTTGCCGGGCAGGCCCATCATCGTATCGGCGCCGCCCTTGCCGTTGATCGTGTCGGCATCGGGCGTGCCTTCGAGCACGTCCGGCCCCGGGGTGCCCACGATGTTGGCTGCAAGGACCACGACCGGAACCAGGGCGCCGGCAAACGCGACCGGCTTCAGGTTCGACAAGCGCGACATGGCACAACCCGTGCTGCCTGGATGCCGGTATGTACCTCCGGCCCGGCTGCAGGTTCAGGCCGTGTGCAGGCGTGTCAGCGACTCAGGGATTGGCGCCCTCGCTGATCCACTGGCGAATCAGGGCGATCTGCTCCTCGGTCAGCGGATCGCGATTGAGCGGCATGCGCCCGCCCACCGCGGCCGTGCCCTCGACCTTCTGCACGAGGTAGCTGTTGTCCGGGTCGCCAGGCTTCACGCGCTTGAGGCTCGGCACTTCCGCACTCGCCACGTTGACGAGAAGGTCATAGCTGTGACCCTCGGCGAGGATCAGGCCATGCGGGGCGCTGGTGGTGTTGTGGCAGCCGATGCACCGGCCGGTGAATATGGGCTGGATCTGCGTGTCGAAATCGACCGCCGTCACGACCGGATCCACGACCGTGAAATCGGATCTCGTCACGGCCGCCGCGTTCAGGAGTCTTGCGAACCGTACCGAAGCCAGCGGCCCGTTGCCGTCCTCGTCATAGCGGACGATGCCGGTGGCCGGGTCGTAAATGATCCGGATGTCCGGGCCGTTCGCCGAGCCGCCGGTCCCGAACTGGGCCGCCGGAAGAGTCCCGGCGGTCGTCAGCCCCGGGAATGCGGCGCCGATGAGACGCATGACGTCGTCCGCGGGATTGAAGTCGACGATGCGGTCCTGGTTCAGGGCCGTATCCGGCGCGGTGTCGAACTCGAAGGTATCCAGTCCGCCGCCGCCGATGAGCTTGTCGTTGCCGGGGCCGCCGATCAGCCGGTCGTTTCCGCCCGTGCCATTCAGCGCATCGTCGCCCGCCAGGCCGCGAAGCGTGTTGTTGGCCGGGTTGCCGCGCATCGCGTTCGCGAGCTCGTTGCCGGTGCCGCTGGCGGCGGCCTCACCCGTCAGGACCAGCTGCTCCACGTTGGGGCGCAGCGTGTGCGTCACCGACGAGCGGACGCGGTCAGTGCCTTCGCCCGGCGCCTCGATCACCAGGTCCCCGCTCGCATCCACGACGTAGATGTCGTTGCCCAGGCGTCCCGTCATGCGGTCCGCGCCCGTCAGGCCGTCCAGGATGTTGTCGGCATCGTTGCCGGTCAGCCGGTTGTCGAGCTCATTGCCGGTTCCGTCGATCGGGTCCGTGCCGGAGAGGATGAGGTATTCCACGTAGATGGGCAGCGTGAAGCTGATCGTGGAGTTGATGGTGTCGGTGCCGTCGCCGACGGCCTCGAGGACCTCGTCGTCGGGCTGGCCGACGATGAAGGTGTCGTTGCCGGCGAGGCCCATCATCGTGTCGGCGCCGCCCTTGCCGTTGATCGTGTCGGCGTCCGGCGTGCCTTCCAGGACATCCGGTCCCGAGGTACCGACGATGTTCGCCGCGAGAACTACGAAAGGAACCATCGCGCCGGCGAGTCCCGCCAGCTTCAGCTTTGACGAACCCGACATGTCTCATCCCCCTGTTCTTGGTTGGCGGCCGGTACCCTGGCAGCTTGTATCAGGGTAATCCAAGCCCGCGGTATCGACCTGATAAATCGCTGATCTTTATCTGAGGGGCTGGTGAGCGCCCGCTGGACATAACTTGGCAGCTGCCCGATGCCGGCTCAGCGCCGCACCTTGTGCCAGTTTTGCGTCGGGGACCGCCTAGTCCATCCGTAATACGGGTGCCGGGCGAGCATCTCGCGGTCCCTGAACAGGTAGCTCAGCAGCGCGCCGGCGACGAAACCGCCCACGTGCGCCCAGAACGCGACGCCACCGCCCTCCGCGCCGACCGACACCGCCCCGCTCACCACCTGCAGCAGGAACCAGTAGCCGAGCATGAAGTAGGCCGGTACGGCGATCGTGTTGACGTAAAAGCCGAGGATCACGAACAGGTGCACGTGCACACGCGGGTACATGAGCACGTACGCGCCCATCACGCCTCCTATAGCTCCCGAGGCGCCGACCATCGGGATGACGGAGCGCGGGTCGAAGGCCGCCTGCAGGCCCGCCGCGGCGATGCCGCACAGCAGGTAGAACACGACGAAGCGCAGGTGGCCCATCGCGTCCTCGACGTTGTTGCCGAAGATCCAGAGAAACCACATGTTCCCGATCAGGTGCATCCAACCGCCGTGCAGGAACATCGACGTCAGCACGGTGTGCCAGGAGCCGCCGCCCTCGAGCACGCAGGCGGCATCGGGCGAAATCGGGAAGCTCGTGCCGGGCGGGACGGTGCCGAGCACGTCCGCCGGGATCAGGCCGAGGCGGCAGACGGAGGACGACAGCGCGGGCTCGCTGCCGAGCCCCTGGAGCAGCACCCAGGACAGGACGTTGAGCGCGATCAGCCCGTAAGTCGCGAACGGAGTCGAGAAATGGGGATTGTCATCCCGGATCGGGAACACGCGCCCATCTTACGGTGCCGGGTCGAACTTATCGCACTTATTGCGAGCTCAATAAATGCGATAAGTTCGACCCGGCACCGGACCGGGCCACAGGTTCGCAGTCATTGTGTCGTGCGCCGGAGGGGAGGAGGGCAGCGGCACGATCGTCCTGCAATGACTGCGAACCTGTGGCCCGGCGCTTTTTGCCGGCGCTCACCAGTCGAGCCGCGATGCGGTCACGGTGACTTCCGGGAGGACCGCTACGGCGGCCGCCTCGGGCACGTCGCGCTCATAGATGATCCTCTGGTCTACCGCCAGCGCGTTGCTGACGATCCCGGCGAGCGCTGCCACGACGATCGTGGCGAAGCTCGTGTTGCGGACTGTCGAATAGGCGTTCATGGCTTGGCTCCTTGTCTTCATCGAGGTTCTATCGTCCGGGGCTCATTGAAATCGACATTCAATGCCGGAGCGAACGCGGTTTCTGATGCCCGGTTAAGGGAAACTTGACCACGTTGCCCGCGAGGACCGGCGCGAGGCCGGCGGGGGCCTCGAAACGGCGTCCCGTCACGACTTCGGCCTGGCGGCGCTGGCCTTCGGCCAGCAGGTCCAGGAAGCTGAGGAATCCCTGCAAACGACCGTTCATGACATTTCTCCTTGGCTTTCGGGGATCGGGCCCGGCGCCCTTTCATCCCGTGTTCGGGCTAGACTTTGCAGCCCGCGTCGCCCCTGAACAAACGCAATAACTCAAGCTCGGTTAAGGGAAACTTGTGCCCGCTTCGGCCTATGGACGACTGCCGCTCAACGCCCTCCGCGTGTTCGAGGCCGTGGCGACGCGCTTGTCGTTTTCCGAGGCCGCGGACGCGCTGAACGTGACGCCGGCCGCGGTTTCGCAGCAGATCAAGGCGCTGGAGGAATACCTGCAGATACCGGTCCTGCGGCGCAGCGGCCGCAAGGTCGAGCTGACTCCCGAGGGCGCCAAGCTCCTGCCGGGCGTGCAGTCCGGGCTCGACGCGCTCGTCGCCGTATTGCGCGAGACGCGCATGGTCCGCGCGAGCGGCATCATCAACATCTCGACGCTCTCCTCGCTGCTGCAGAAGTGGATCACGCCGCGGCTGCACGGCCTGCACACGCGCTTCCCGGAGCTGCGCGTCGACTGGCACACCTCGCGCGAGGCCGTCGACTTCTCGCGCAGCGACTTCCACGCCGCGGTGCGCCTGGCCGAGAACGTCGCGCCCGGGCTCGAGGCCGACGTGCTGATGGACGAGTGGCTCGTCGTCGTCGCCTCGCCCAAGCTTTTCAAGAAATTCGGCTCGCTCGACGACCGCGAGAGCTACCAGGGCATCCCGATGCTCCAGGCACGGGACGAGCCCTGGTCGCGGTTCGAGAAGAGCGCGGCGCCAACGCCCTGGCCCGCCGGCCCGACGATCATCGACGACTCCGTGAGCGTGCTCTCGGCCGTGATAGAGGGCCTCGGCTATGCCCCCGCGCGCTGGTCGATCGCCGCGAACGACCTCGACAACGGCAACCTCGTGCTCGCGAGCAAGACGATCGTGCCCTCGCGCTTCAAGTACTGGTTCGTCTGCCCCTCCGCCTACGCGGAGCTCCCGATGGTGATCGCGCTCCGGCAGTGGCTGCGCGAGGAAGCCGCGGCCTTCCTGAAGCCCGACGAGTGGCTGAGCCGCCGCTACCGCTGATGAAGCGCGGACGCCTCTACGTGATCGCGGCGCCTTCCGGTGCCGGCAAGACGAGCCTCCTCCACGCTCTGATGAAGAAGCGCCCCGGCACCGAGTTCTCGGTGTCCTGCACCACGCGCAAGCCGCGGCCGGGCGAGCACGACGGCAGGGACTACCACTTCATCGACCGCGGCGGCTTCGAGCGGCTGCAGGCGGCGGGCGAGTTCATCGAGCACGCCAACGTCTTCGGCAACCTGTACGGCACGCGCCGGAGCGTCGTCGAATCCGCGCTCGCCGAGGGGCGCGACCTGATCCTCGAGATCGACTGGCAGGGCGCGAAGCAGGTGCGCGAGCACCTGCCCGAGGCCGTGCAGGTCTTCATACTGCCGCCGTCTCGCGCCGAGCTCGAATCGCGCCTGCGCAAGCGGCGCAGCGACAGCGAGGAAGACATCGCGCGCCGGATCCGGGAGTCCGTCCTCGAGATGTCGCACTGGAAGGATTTCGACTACGTGATCGTCAACCGCGACTTCGACGCCGCGCTCGCCGACCTCGAGGCCGTCTTCGACGGACGCGGTGACGCCCTGCGCGCCGACCGTCCCGAGCTCGTCCCCTTGTCCCGGGAGCTGCTCGGGAACTGATTCGCGGGCCGCCCCGCCCCCCCATTCACATCGCCGGGGGATTCGCTAGCATGGCGCCCTCAGGCAAGGCAGTACCCATGGCAGGAAAGGACACCAAGCCCGCCGACCGCCGCTGGCACGCGGTATCGGTCAAGCCGGGCAGCGGCGCGTGCAACGCCGCGATTTCCGGCAAGAATCGCCGCTGGCTGTCCCGCGAGGCTCCCCTGTTGCCCCTGCCCGGCTGCACCCGGCCGGATACCTGCCAGTGCACCTACAACCACCACGACGATCGCCGGACGACCAGCCGGCGGGCCGAGGACCTCGACGCCTTCACGCAGCCGCCCCGGGTCGCGAACGAGCGCAGGTCGCGGAAAACGAGGCGGGGAATCAGCTAGAAAGAGGGGGCAGTCCCCTTTTCGCCAGGGCGCGAAAAGGCGACCGTCCCCTGTGGTACTATTTCCGGCCCAATTGGCTGAATTTACGGTCTTTTCCATGGCCCGCATCACCGTCGAAGACTGCCTGACCACGGTCGACAACCTGTTCGACCTCGTGCTTCTCGCCGCCAAGCGCTCGCGCCGGCTCGTGAACGGCGCCGAAGCGCGCGTCGACTGGGAGAACGACAAGCCGACGGTGGTGGCGCTGCGCGAGATCGCGGAGGGCAAGGTCACGATCGACCTGCTCTCCGAGCCGGATCCCGAGCCGGAGCAGGAGATCATTCCTGAGAACCCGCTCGACCTCGGCGTCGACTTCCGCGCCCCGCAACTCGGCCTGGGGGACTGACCGAAGAGCCGCCGGCCCGATGAACTACGCGTCTTCCATCCTCGGACTGCTGCCGGGCGGAAGACGCGCTCCCGGGATCGGCCAGCTCGTCTCCAAGATCGAGGCCTACCTCCCGCCCGACCAGGTCGAGCGGGTGCGCGAGGCTTTCGAGTACGCCGAGACCGCGCACAAGGGGCAGAAGCGCAAGTCCGGCGAAGCCTTCATCACGCACCCGATCGCGGTCGCCGACATCCTCGCCGACCTGCACCTGGACGGCGCGACCATCGCCGCCGCAGTCCTGCACGACGTGGTCGAGGACACGCCCTCCTCGATGGCGGAAGTGCGGCAGAAGTTCGGCGACGAGGTAGCCGAGATCGTCGACGGCGTCACCAAGCTGGACCAGGTCCAGTTCAAGAGCCGCAAGGAAGCCCAGGCCGAGAGCTTCCGCAAGATGATGCTCGCGATGGTGCGCGACATCCGCGTCATCATGGTCAAGCTCGCCGACCGCACGCACAACATGCGCACGCTCGGCTCGATGCCGCCCGAGAAGCGCCGCTCGGTGGCGCGCGAGACGCTCGACATCTACGCCCCGATCGCGAACCGCCTCGGCATCCACTCGATCAAGCTCGAGCTCGAGGAGCTCGGCTTCCGCACGCTCTACCCGCAGCGCTACCGCATCATCGAGCGCGAGCTGAAGCGGGCCCGCGGCAACCAGCGCGAGTTCCTGCCGAAGATCGTCAAGGCCGTGCGCAAGTCGCTCGCGGACGCGGGCGTCAACGGGCGCGTCGAGGCGCGCGAGAAGCACCTGTACAGCGTCTACGTGAAGATGCGGCGCAAGCACCTTTCGCTGTCGCAGGTGGTCGACATGTTCGGCATCCGCATCATCGTAGGCAGCGTCGACGAGTGCTACCGCGCCCTCGGGCTCGTGCACGGGCTGTACCGGCCGATGCCGGGACGCTTCAAGGACTACATCGCGATACCGCGCGTCAACGGCTACCAGTCGCTGCACACCTCGCTGTTCGGGCCGAACAGCACGCCCATCGAGGTGCAGATCCGCACCGAGGACATGCATCGCCTCGCCGAGGCCGGCATCGCCGCGCACTGGCAGTACAAGTCGGGCGAGAAGGACGGCGAGGCGCAGCAGGCGCGCGCGCGCGAGTGGCTGCAGAACGTGATGGACCTGCACGAGGGCTCGGCCGAGGAGCTGGTCGAGAGCGTCAAGGTCGACCTCTTTCCCGACAAGGTCTACGTGTTCACGCCCAAGGGCGACATCATGCGGCTGCCGCGCGGCGCGAGCTGCGTGGACTTCGCCTACGCGGTGCACACCGGCGTCGGCCAGCGCTGCGTCGCCGCCAAGGTCGACCGCCGGCTGGTCCCGCTGCGAACCACCCTGAGGAACGGGCAGACCGTCGAGATCGTCACCGCGAAGGGCGCGCAGCCGAATCCCGCCTGGGCGAGCTTCGTGGTGACGGCGAAGGCGCGCTCCGCCATCCGGCTGTACCTCAAGAACCTGAAGAAGGGCGAGGCGGCCGAGCTCGGCGGGCGCATGCTCAACCAGGCACTCGAGGAGTTCGAGCTCACGCTCAAGAAGCTGCCCGCCGGCCGCATCGACGAGGTCGCGCGCTCGCTGGCGCTGAAGGACGGCAGCGAGCTGCTCGAGAAGGTCGGCCTCGGCGAGCGCCTCGCGCGCTTGGTCGCGCGCCGGCTGCTGCCGGACGACGACTCGCGCCCCGAAGTCCCGACCACGCAGCCGCTCACGATCGCGGGCACGGAAGGCCTCGTCGTCAGCTACGCGCGCTGCTGCTTCCCGATCCCCTACGACGCGATCGTCGCCTACCTATCGAGCGGCCGCGGCGTCGTGATCCACCGCGACAACTGCTCGAACGTCGCCGCGTTCGGCAAGCAGGAGGAGAAGTGGATCTCGGCCGTGTGGCAGAAGGACCAGCCGCCGCAGCACCTTTTCAGCGCCGGCCTCGTGGTCGACGCCAGCAACCGCATGGGCATCCTCGCCGAAGTCGCGACCCGCATCGCCGCGGAGCAGAGCAACATCAGCCACGTCAACGTCGACTCCTCGCAGGGCGACCACTCGACGATCCTGTTCGAGGTCCAGGTGCACGATCGCGCCCACCTCGCGCGGCTGATCCGCGCGATCCGCGGGATGCAGGACGTCATGAAGGTCGAACGCAGCCTCGCCTGAGGCGCCGGCCGCGGCGGCGCTATACTTTCCCGCCGATCAGCGAGGCGCCCATGGTCCGGGACAGCCGCAAGATTGCCGCGATCCTCGCGGCGGACGTGGTCGACTACAGCCGGCTGATGGGCGCCGACGAGGCCGGCACGCTCGCCGCGCTCGCGGCGCGCCGCTCCATATTCGAAGCACAGGTGCGCGAGTTCGACGGCCGCGTATTCGGCAGCGTCGGCGACAGCCTGATGGCCGAGTTCCACAGCGCCGTGCACGCCGTGGAGTGCGCCCAGGCGATCCAGGACGCCGTCGCGAAGCAGAACGCGCCACTACCCGCCGCGTCGCAGATGCGCCTGCGCATCGGCGTGAACCTCGGCGACGTCATCGAGGGCAAGGACGGCGTCGCCGGCGATGCCGTCAACGTCGCCGCGCGCCTGCAGGCGCTCGCGAAGCCCGGCGGGATCCTGGTCTCGGCAGCCGTGCATGAGCAGGTGCACCTCAAGGTGCCCGCGCGCTACGTCGACGCCGGAACGCGCCGCGTCAAGAACATCGAGGAGCCCGTGCATGTCTTCGAGGTGCTCCCGTCGCCGACGGACGCGGTGGGTCGCGCACGCGCGGCGCTCGCGCACATCGCCTCGCACCGCGTCATGCACATCGCCGGGACCGCCGCTGCATTCATCGCGGTGGCCGCGGCGGGCCTGTTCTGGCGCGAGATTCCCGTGCCCGGCACGGACAGGAACCTGGGAAACGTCTTCTCGCCGGTGACCGCGAACCTGATCGCGGTCCTGCCGTTCCGCAACCTGACCGGCGACGCCGGCAACGACTATCTCGGCGACGGGCTCGCGGAGGAGCTGGCGCACCGTCTCGGCAAGATCCCGGGACTCCAGGTCTCCGCGCGCAGCCTCACCTTCGCCTATCGCGGTCGCGACGTCGACGCGCGGCAGGTCGCCGAGGCGCTCGGGGCCAGTTATGTCGTCGAAGGCAGCGTCCGGCGCCAGGGTGATCGCGTGCGCGTGAACGCCGCGCTGGTCGAGCGCGACAGCGGGGCCAACCGCTGGTCGAACAGTTACGAGACATCGGGGGACCTGTTCGCGGTCGAGGACGACATCGGCCGCGAAGTGCTGACCGCCCTCGAGCTGGTGCTCGACCTGAAAGCCGGCACCGGTCCCGCGCCGGCCCGCTCCGGCGACGCGGCCTCCTACGACGCCTACCTGCGGGGCCTGTCGAACCTGCGCAAGCCGCGCAGCGACCGCACGCTGGACGAGGCCGAACGTCTCTTCCAGCGTTCGCTCGAAATGCAGCCGGGATTCGCGCGGGCCCAGGCCGGCCTCTGCCAGGCGCGCGTGGAGCGCTACCTGCTCGAGCGCGTTCCCGCGCACGTGGCGTCGGCCGAGGAAGCCTGCGCGCGGGCGCGGGCCCTCGACAGCACGGCCCACGAGGTTCACGAGGCCGTCGGAAGCCTGCGGCTCGTCACCGGCGATGCCGCGGAGGCGGAAGCGGCCTACCGCCGCGCACTCGCGATCGTGCCCGCCTCCCCGGACGCGCTGATCGGGCTCGCCGACTCACTGGCGGCAGGCGGGAAGACCGCGGAAGCAGAGCAGACGCTGCGCCGCGCTATCGCGGTGCAACCGCGCTACCCCGCCGCGCAGATCGCATATGGCAGCTTCCTGTTCTCGCATGGCAGGCCGGCCGAGGCCGTCGTGCCCTACGAGCGCGCCACCGTCCTCCAGCCGGACAACCCGAACGCGTTCAACAACCTGGGCGCGGCCTACCTGTATCTGGGGGATTTCGATAAGGCGGCCATAGCTTTCAGCCGATCGCTCGCCCTGGAGCCGCGGCGGGCGAGTTTCTCGAACACCGGAATTGTGGAGTATTACCGCGGGCGGTACCGGGATGCCGCGGAACTCTTCTCCAAGGCGGCGGAGCTTGCCCCCGCGGACCACCGGCTGTGGGGCAACCTCGCCGATGCGCTCCTGTTCGACGGCCGCCCGGCGGAGGCCCGCGAGGCATATGCCACCGCCATGCAGCGCGTGGAGGGGGAGCTCTCGATCAACCCCAAACACGCCGTCAACCAGGCACAGGCGGCGTATTATGCGAGTCGGCTCGGTGACGGGGACCGGGCCCGACAGTGCATGGAAGCCGCCCTGGCCGAAGGGGACAAGATCAACGAAGTGCACTACTACGTCGCGCTCGCAGAGCTTGGGCTCGGTAATCACCCCGAAGCCGTGAGTCATGTGAAACGCGCACGCGAGCTGGGCTATCCCGAAGTGTTCCTGAAGTCAGCGCCAGAGCTGGAAGCGGTCCGAAACAACATCTGACGACCGGGGGGGACAGACCATGGCCGACCTGACGATCGTGATCGACGTCCGCAACAACCAGACGATGTCGAGTTACCGGATACCGAAGAGCGGGAAGCTCACGTTCAAGAATGCTTCGGCGACGGATTCACTGGTGATCTCGGCCAAGGGCGCCGACGCCCTTCCGATCTGCGAGAGCAA
>DATEEF010000066.1:0-2067 GCA_035281265.1 Steroidobacteraceae bacterium | reverse complement strand
GCGGCGGACTTCAGCTGCTCGCGCAGCGCCGGCAGGCCCGCGCCCGTGAGCGCCGAGACCGCGACGACCGGCTGGTCCTCCAGTTCCGGGGCGGGCAGCGCGTCCGGCAGGTCCACCTTGTTCCAGACGACGAGCGTCGCGGCGCCGGCCGGCAGGGCGGACGACTCGCCCGGCTGGAAGCCACGCGTGCCGTCGACGACGTAGAGCACGAGGTCGGCGCGGCTCATCTCCAGGCGCGCGCGCCGCAGGCCCTCGACTTCGATGACGTCCTCGGTCTCGCGCAGGCCCGCGGTGTCCACCACGTGGATCGGCAGGCCGTCCACGTGGATCCGCTCGCGCAGGACGTCGCGCGTGGTGCCGGGAATCTCCGTCACGATGGCCGCGTCGAAGCCGGCGAGCGCATTGAGGAGGCTCGACTTCCCCGCGTTCGGGCGGCCCGCGATCACGACGTGCAGGCCCTCGCGCAGCGCCCGGCCCTGGCGCACCGTCTCGGCGATCCTGGCGAAGCGCGCCGCGATGTCGGTGAGCCGCTCGTGCACCTCCGGCGCCGCGAGGAATTCCGCATCCTCGTCCGGAAAGTCGATCGCCGCCTCGACGTAGGCGCGAAGCTCCAGCACCTTCGCGGCGAGGGCGTGCACCTCGCCCGAGAACACGCCGGACAGCGAGCGCAGCGCCGCGCGCGCCGCCTCGGCCGAGCCGGCGGCGATGAGGTCCGCGATCGCCTCGGCCTGCACGAGGTCGAGCTTGCCGTTGTGGAAGGCGCGCTCCGAGAACTCGCCGGGCCGCGCGAGCCGTGCACCGAGCTCGAGCGAGCGCGCCACGAGCAGGTCCATGACGACCGGCCCGCCGTGGCCGTGCAGCTCCAGCACGTCCTCGCCGGTGAAGGATTCCGGCGCCGGGAAGTACAGCGCGAGGCCGACGTCCAGCGTATTCCCGTTCGAGTCCGAGAACACCGACACGGTCGCGTGGCGTGGCGCGGGGAGGCGCCCGAGGATTGCCGTCGCGATGTGCCGCGTGCCCCGCCCCGACACGCGCACGATGCCGATGCCGCCGCGCCCGGGTGGGGTCGCCGGCGCGACGATGGTGTCCGTGCTGCCGTTCATCGGTAGGCTTCCGCGAGGATCGCGAGGCCCAGCAGTCCGGGCTGCGGATGCGTCACGAGGAAGGCCGGGATCGCGCGCAGCCACGCGGTGTAAGGCGCCTTGTCCTCGAATGCGCGACGGAACGCCGCGACGTCGAAGCGATCGCCCCAGCGGGGCAGGATTCCGCCGGCGAGATAGACGCCGCCCCGCGCGCCTGCGATCAGCGCAAGATTGCCGGCCACGCGCCCGAGCCAGCGCGTGAAGAGCGCATGCGCCTTGAGCGCAGCGGGCTCGCCGCGCCAGGCCGCGGCGTCGATCTCGGCCGCGCCGAGCCGCGCGCCGTCCGCGACCGCCGCGTACAGCCGCTCGAGCCCCGGGCCGCTCAAAACGGATTCCGCCGACAGCCGTCCGTGCGCGCGGCGCAGCCGCTTCCACACCTCGAGCTCCTCGTCGTCGACCGGCGCGAGGTCGGTGTGCCCGCCCTCACCCTGGATCGCGTGCCATCCGCCGGGGCCCACGGCGCCGATCGCCGTGCCGAGGCCGGTTCCGGGACCGAGCAGGACGACGGGCTCGCCGCGCACCGGTTCCCCGCCGCCGCAGCGCCGCAGCGACTCGCCCGAGAAGTGCAGTATCGCCTCGGCGATGGCGCGGAAATCGTTCACGAGCAGTGCGCTCGTGACGCCCGCGGCCGCGGCGAGCTCGTGCGGGAACAGAGTCACGTTTGCGTTCGTCAGCCGGATGCTGCCGTCCGCCGCCGGCGCTCCGGCGCCGCTGAATGCCGCGGCGCTGACGCGCCCGCCCGCCGCCGCGCGCACGAAGCGGGTCACGGCCTCCAGGATGTCCGGCGCGGTCCTGCGCTCCTCGACCGCAAAAATCTTCCACGTGCCGCCGGCACGCTCGGCGAATGCCAGGCGCGTGCGCGTCCCGCCCACGTCGCCGACGAGGATCATCGGGCCTTCCGCGAGCCCTTGCGCCAGGCGGGCGC
>DATEEF010000065.1:0-39917 GCA_035281265.1 Steroidobacteraceae bacterium | reverse complement strand
GAGGCGTCGGCCTGCTCCTTGCCGTCGAATTGAATGATCCCGGGCTTGCCGACGAGGTGCTGTATCGCTGTCTTTCGCACGGGCTGTCGTTCAAGGTCGGGCAGGGCAACGTGCTGGTGCTCGCGCCGCCGCTCGTCATCGCCGAGCAGGAGCTCGCAGGCGCGCTCGGTGCCCTCGACCGCCTGCTGGCCCGGTTCTTCCCCGCTTCCCTGGAGCGCGCCTCATGAGCTTTCGCCTGACCTACGCCACGATGTTCAACCCGCCGGAGGAGATGCACGAGCGCTTCGAGCGCGCGCTCGCGAAGATGCGCGGCCAGCTCGGCAAGACGCACCCGATGCACGTCGACGGCAAGGACGTTCCCGCCGCCGCGACCGAGGAGCGCGCGAGCCCGATCGACAGCAACATCAAGATCGGCCGCTTCCCGCACGCCAGCGAGAAGGAAGTGGACGCGGCGATCGCCGCCGCCGAGCGCGCCTTCCCGGGCTGGCGCGACGCGGGCGCGGCCACGCGCGTCGCGCTGATGCGCAAGGTCGCCCGGATCCTCGAGGAGCGCGTGTACGACATCGCGGCGGCGCTGGTGCTCGAGGTCGGCAAGAACCGGCTGGAAGCGCTGGGCGAGGCGCAGGAATGCGTCGACTTCTTCGAGGTCTACGCCGCGGACTTCGAGTCGCACAAGGGCTACGAGTTCGACCTGCCTAACGACCCGTCCACCGTCTTCGTCTCCCGCAACAAGAGCGTCATGCGGCCCTATGGCGTCTGGGCGGTGATCGCGCCGTTCAATTTCCCGATCGCGCTCGCGGCAGGTCCCACGGCGGCAGCACTCGTCACGGGCAACACCGTCATCCTGAAATGCGCCTCCGACACCCCCTGGGCCGGGCGCCTGCTCGCCGACTGCATCCGCGACGCGGGCGTGCCCGCCGGTGTCTTCAACTACGTGAACGGTCCCGGCTCCGCCATCGGCGAGCAGCTCGTGCGCGATGCCCGCGTCGCGGGCGTCACCTTCACCGGCTCCGTCGCCGTCGGCCGCGCCATCATGAGCGAGATCGCCAAGGGCGCGTACCCGCGGCCCTATATCGCGGAAATGGGCGGCAAGAACCCGACCATCGTCACCGAGAACGCCGACCTCGACCGCGCGGCGGCCGGCATCGCGCGCTCGGCCTATGGCATGGGTGGACAGAAATGTTCGGCACTCTCGCGCCTCTACGTGCACGAGAAGGTCGCCGACAAGCTGCTCGAGAAGATCGAGAAGGAGATCGACAAGATCAGGATCGGCGACCCGACCGAGCGCGCGACGGGGCTCGGCCCGGTCGTGAACAGGCGCGCGCACGAATCGTATGCGCGCTATGTCGCGGACCTGAAGAGCCGCGGCGCGAATATCCGCCGCGGCGGCAGGCAGCCGTCCGAAGGCGCGTTCGGGCGCGGCTTCTATGTCGAGCCCGTTCTGGCCGAGGCGGACGTCTCCGACCCGCTGTGGAAGCACGAGATGTTCCTGCCGATCCTCATGGTTCATCGCTATCGCGACCGCGACGAGGCGATGCGCCTGGCGAACGACACGGACATGGGACTCACCGCCGGTTTCTACGGCTCGAAGGAAGAAATTCCCTGGTTCCAGGACGGCATACAGGCCGGCGTGATCTATGCGAACCGCGGTGCGGGCGCGACGACCGGCGCCTGGCCGGGTTACCAGCCGTTCGGCGGCTGGAAGGGCTCGGGCTCGTCGGGCAAGGCCATCGCCTCGGCCTATTACCTGCCGCTCTACATGCGCGAGCAGTCGCGGACCGTGGTCGACTGAATGAGCGAGTTCCTGCCGCTCTCGGACGCGATCGCGAAGCACGTCGCCGACGGAGCCTGCCTGGCGCTCGAGGGCTTCACGCATCTCATCCCGTTCGCGGCCGGTCACGAGCTGATCCGGCAGGGCAGGAAGAACCTGCACCTCGTGCGGATGACGCCCGACCTCGTCTACGACCAGCTCATCGGCGCCGGCAGCGCGCGCAAGCTCACCTTCTCCTGGGGCGGCAATCCCGGCGTCGGCTCGCTGCATCGCCTGCGCGATGCGGTCGAGAACCAGTGGCCGGCTCCGCTCGAGATCGACGAGCACAGCCACGCGGCGATGGCCGTCGCCTACCGCGCGGGGGCCGCGCGCCTGCCGTTCGGGATGCTGCGCGGCTACATCGGTACCGACCTGCCGGGCAAGAACCCGCGCATCCGCAGCGTCACCTGCCCTTATACCGGCGAGAGGATCGCGACGGTGCCGGCCGTGAATCCGGACGTCACCATCCTGCACGCGCAGCGCGCGGACAAGCGCGGGAATGTCGCGATCGACGGGATCGTCGGCGCGGCACGCGAGGCGGGGCTCGCCGCGGGGAAGCTCCTCGTGACGGTCGAGAAGATCGTCGACGAGCTGCCGCCCGCGATGAACAACGTCGTGCTGCCACACTTCACGGTGACTGCGGTGTCGCATTGCCCCGGCGGAGCCTGGCCTTCCTACGCGCAGGGGCACTATGCCCGCGACAACGACTTCTACCTCAAGTGGGACGCGATCGCGCGCGATCGCAAGCAGTTCACCGACTGGATCGACCGCCACGTCCGCGGGACGGCCGATCACCGCGCTTTCCTCGCGAGCCTGCAAGGGCGCGCGGCATGACGCAGCGCTATACGGCAGGCGCGCTCGGCCGGGCGGGAACCCTTCGCTCGCGCCGCCGGAACTTACGCGCTCGCTCAGGGCCCCCGCCCGGCCAACGCGCGCTTGACGTGCCGCGCTACGGCGCGCACGACCCGTTGCGGGACCCCGGAGCGAGCGAGTGTCCGTTCTTCCGAGCGAGCGAAGGTGGTCCCGCCGGCGAAGTGCGAGCCGTAGCGCGATCAATCCGATCCGCGTGGGTGGCCGGATGAGCGGGTACACGCGCGACGAGATGATGACCGTCGCAGCAGCGAGGCTGCTGAAGGACGGCCAGGTGTGCTTCGTCGGCATCGGCCTTCCGAGCGCCGCCTGCAACCTCGCGCGACTCACGCACGCGCCGAACCTCGTGCTGATCTACGAGTCGGGCACGATCGGTACGCGCCCGAAGGTGCTGCCGCTCTCGATCGGCGACGGCGAGCTCGCCGAGACCGCGACCTGCGTGATCCCGCTCCCGGACATCTTCAGCGACTACCTGCAGGCGGGCCGCATCGACATCGGCTTCCTCGGCGCCGCGCAGATCGACCGCTTCGGCAACCTAAACAGCACGGTCATCGGCGCCTACGACAAGCCGAAGACGCGCCTGCCCGGCGCGGGCGGCGCGACGGAGATAGCGGCCCACGCGCGCGAGGTCCTCATCGTCATGAAGGCGAGCCCCCGCAGCTTCGTGAAGGCGCTCGACTTCCGGACGAGCGGCGGCTTATTCGCCGGGCGCTCGCAAAGCGGCGCGCGCGGTGCCGGCCCCGCGGTCATCGTGACCGATGTCGGCATCTTGAAACCGCAGCCGGAAACTGGAGAATTCGCGCTTTCCGCGGTCTATCCCGGAATCCCGGCAGAGGAAGCCAAGGCCGCCGTCGGCTGGCCGCTCGCCGTCCTGCCGAAGCTTGAAACCTGCGCGGAGCCGACCGCGCCCGAGCTCGCGGAGCTGCGCGCGCTCGAGGCCCGGACCGAAGCCGCGCACCGAGAACCAGTGAGGCTGCCGCTATGAACGCTCCTGCCCGCGCCCCCGGCGCATTCAAGAACCCGAACATCAAGACCGAGCTGCCGGGACCGAAGTCCCGCGCCATGATCGAGCGCGACACGAGGGTCACCTCGCCTTCCTACCCGCGCGACTACCCGTTCGTGATCTCGCACGGCAAGGGCACCGAGGTCTGGGACGTCGACGGCAACCGCTTCCTCGACTTCGCCGCGGGCATCGCGGTCTGCGCGACCGGCCATGCGCATCCGCGCGTCGTCAAGGCGGTGCAGGAAGCCGCCGGCAAATTCCTTCACATCTCGAGCGACTACTGGCACGAGGAGATGACCTCGCTGGCCGAGAAGCTCTCGGCGCTCGCCCCGATGAGCGAGCCGGGCATGGTGTTCCTCTGCCAGTCCGGCACGGAGTCGGTCGAGGGGGCGCTCAAGCTCGCGCGCTACGTCACGAAGCGCGGCCGCGTCATCGCCTTCCTCGGCAGCTTCCATGGCCGCACGATGGGCTCACTGTCGCTGACTTCCAGCAAGTACACGCAGCAGGCGGGCTTCTTCCCGACCATGCCCGGCGTGACGCACGTGCCCTACCCGAACAGCTATCGCCCGCTGTTCGCCGGCAGCGACCAGGGCAAGGCCGTGCTCGACTACATCCGCATGCTGTTCGAGCGGAACGTCCCCGCGAGCGAGGTCGCCGCGATCGTGATCGAGCCGCTCCAGGGCGAAGGCGGCTATCTCGTTCCGCCGCCGGGCTTCCTCGCCGGCTTGCGCGCGCTCTGCGACGAGCACAGCATCCTGCTCGTGTTCGACGAGGTGCAGTCGGGCATCGGCCGCACGGGCAAGATGTTCTGCGCCGAGCACTCTGGCGTGAAGCCCGACATCATGACGCTCGCCAAGGGCCTCGGCTCGGGGCTTCCGATCGGCGCGGTCGTCGCGCGCGCGAGCCTCATGAAGCAGTGGAAGCGCGGCGCGCACGGGAACACCTTCGGCGGCAACCCCGTCTCCTGCGCGGCCGCGAACGCGACGATCGACCTCGTGCGCGAGCAATATGCCGCGAATGCCGCCAAGGTCGGCGCGTACTTCATGAAGCGCCTGCACGAGATGAAGCCGGACTACCCCTGCATCGGCGACATCCGCGGCCTCGGCCTCATGATCGGCGTCGAGATGATCGAGAAAGACGGCTCGCCGGCGCGCGAGATGGTGGATCGCCTGCTGAACTGCGCCTACCAGAACGGCCTCATCCTCCTCTCCTGCGGCGTCTCCACGCTGCGCTTCATGCCGCCGCTTTCCGTGACCGAAGCGGAAGTCGACGAGGCGCTGACCTACCTGCGGCAATCCCTGGACGAGGCGCTGGCGGGACAGGCGTGAGCCCCCTCGCCCGCGCCCTGCTCGCCGTCGCGGCCTTCCTCGCCGCGGCGGCGGCATCCGGCGCCGGGCGGGAGCCCGTTCTATCGCAGGTCGCGCTGCCGCACGGCTATTACTGGCGCGAGCTCTACATCCCGCAGCTGACGACGGGTCCGTCGTCGGTGGCGTTCATGCCGTCGGGCGACGAGCTCATCTACAGCATGGACGGCTCGCTCTGGCGCCAGCGCATCGGCTCGGGCGAGTCATTCGAAATCACGTACGCCGATGGCGTCTACGACTACCAGCCGGACGTCGCCCCGGACGGAAACAGCATCGTCTTCAGCCGCTACGACGGCAAGGCCATCGAGCTCGCCCGGCTCGACGTCGCGAGCGGGGAGATCCGCGCCCTGACGGCGAACGGCGGGGTGAATCTGGAGGCCCGCATCTCGCCGGATGGCCGCCGGCTCGTCTTCGTCTCGACCGGCGGCACGGGCCACTTCAACCTGAAGGTGGCGGATCTTTCTCCGACGGGACTCTCGAACGAACGATTCCTCGTGCAACCGCGCGAAAGCAGGATCGACCGCTACTACTACTCGACGCACGACCACATGATCAACCCGTCCTGGTCTCCGGACGGAAAGCGCGTGTGGTACGTCACCAACCGCGAGATTCCATGGGGGACCGGCTGGATCTGCTCGATCGCGGTCGCCGGCGGCGAACCGGAATGTCTCGACAGGCACCAGCTCGAAACCTCGTGGGCCGCGCGCCCGGAGGTCGGCCCCGACGGCAAGCGCATTCTTTTCTCCAACTACCACGGCGGCCAGTGGCACCAGCTCTGGCTCACGACGACGGACGATGCCGCGCCGCTCCCGCTGACGTACGGCGACTTCGACCGCCGCAACGCCCGCTGGTCGCCGGACGGCAAGCGCATCGCCTACATCGGCAACAAGCCCGGCAACACGGCGCTCTTCGTCCTCGACGTCTTCGGCGGCGCCGAGACGGGGATCCGGCAGGAGAAGGTGCACTGGACACGCCGGCAGATGCCGGCTGCCGAACTGATCATCAAGCCGCAGGATGCGCGGGGGAACCCGATCTCCGCGCGCGTCGCGGTGCTCGGCAGCGACAGGCGCTGGCACGGTGCCTCGCAATCCTGGATGCATGCCGACGAGCTGTACGACCGCGGGCAGTTCCCGAGCGAGGTGCACTACCTGCACTGCCCGGAGACTTGCAGCATCAAGCTGCCGCCGGGGAAGACGACCGTCCAGGTGCAGAGCGGTTTCCGCCGCAAGCACGTCCGGATCGAGCGCGAGATCCCTCTCGTCGGTACCACCGAGCTGCCGGTCCGGCTGCCGGACAACGACCTGTCCACCGACTTCGGCCGTTTCCTTTCCGCCGACCTGCACGTCCACATGAACTACGGCGGCCACTACCGCAGCACGCCGGAGACGTTGCTGGCGCAGCAGGAGGCCGAGGACCTCGACGTCGTCTACAACCTGCTCGTCAACAAGGAAGAGCGGATCCCGGACATCTCGTACTTCAGGCCCGGCGGCCAGCCCGATGGGGCGAGCGGAAAGCGGATCCTCTTCCACGCGCAGGAATACCACACCAGCTTCTGGGGCCACATGGGCATCCTGAATCTCGAGGACCACTACCTCCTGCCCGACTACACGGCCTACCGGCACACCGCGCTCGCGAGCCCCTGGCCGAACAACGGCGCGATCTCGGATCTCGCGCGCGCGCAGGGCGGCATCGTCGGCTACGTGCATATCGCCGACTTCCCCATTGATCCGCCAAGGGAAAGAGTCCTCTCTTACGAGCTGCCCGCGACGGTCGCGCACGGCAAGGTGGACTACCTCGAAGTGATGGGCTTTTCCGACCACCACATCACGGCGGGCATCTGGTACCGCCTGCTGAACCTCGGCTTCAGGCTGCCCGCCGGCGCCGGCACGGACGCGATGGCCAACTACGCCTCGCTCCGCGGCCCCATCGGCCTCGTCCGGGTGTTCCTCGAAACGAACGGCGAGCGCACGCCGAAGGCACTCGGCGATGCGCTGAAATCCGGCCGCACGTTCGTGAGCAACGGCCCGCTGCTGGGGCTCACGATCGACGGCAAGCGTCCCGGCGAGACGCTCGCCGGGTCGCAGGCGACGCGACCGGTGCGCGTGTCGCTGCGCGCGCCGTTCCCGGTCGATCGTCTCGAGCTCGTGCAGAACGGCCGCGTCGTGAAGCACTTCAGGCTGACCGGCGAGCGTACGGCCTTCGACTGGACCGGCAACGTGAAGCTTGCGCCCGATGGCTGGGTCGTGCTGCGGGCCTACAACGAGAAGGCGAATCCCTGGGTGCTCGACCTCTATCCGTACGCGACGACGAGCCCCTTGTACTTCGAGTCCCCGCCGCCGCCCGCGCCCGGGGACGCCGCCTACTTCGTCGCCTGGATGGACCGCGTCGTCGAGGCGGCCAACGCCCGCGGCGGCTGGAACAGCGAACAGGAAAAGGCGGACACGCTCGCCTACCTGAATGCCGCGCGAGAGAAGTTCCGCGCGCTCGCCGCAACACGGACAGAGGACTGACCATGCCACGGATCCCCGCCCTCACCGGCCTGATCGCCGGCACCGTATTCGCGCTCACCGCCATCGCAGCCGAACCGACGAGGTTCACCGTCGACGACCTGGCGCGCGTCTCGAACGTCACGGAGCTCGACCTGTCGCCCGACGGCTCGTACGTCGTGTACAGCGCGAGCGAGCCGAATTTCGAGGAGGACGAGGCGCAGTACGACCTCTGGCGCGCGCGCTGGGACGGCAGCGAGAAGCGCGCCCTCACGCGCACGCCGGATTCCGACGAGTACCAGGCCGCGTACAGCCCGGACGGCAAGTGGATCGCCTTCCTGTCCGACCGCGGCGACGACGACGCGAAGATCCAGGTATGGCTGATGCCGGCGGATGGCGGGGAGGCCGAGGTTCTCACCGAATTCCGCGGCGGCGTCTCCGATTTCCAGTGGGCCCCGGACAGCGCACGCCTCGCCATCGTCGCCGACGATCCCGAACTGGCGGAAGGCGAGGAGGAGCCGAAGCAGCCCAAGCCGATCGTCATCGACCGCCACTACTTCAAGGAAGACTACGTCGGCTGGCTCACCGACAAGCGCGAGCACCTCTATCTCTTCGAGATCGCCGGGAAGAAGTCGACCCAGCTGACGAAGGGGGCGAATGACGAGCAGCTGCCCGCCTGGTCGCCGGACGGAACGAGAATCGCCTACGTGACGAAGCGCGGCCCCGACCCGGACCGCAACCTCAACTGGGACGTCTACGTCATCGACGCGCGCGAGGGCGCGGAGGAAAAGCAGGTCACCCGCTTCGCGGGCGCGGACAACGACCCGAGCCTCGATTCACGCCCGGCCTGGAGCCCGGACGGCAAGCGTATCGCCTACCTGCAGCAGAACGAGGACAAGTGGATCTATTACGCGCCATGGTCGCTCGCCGTGGTCGACGTCGCGAGCGGCGAGGTCAAGCGGCCGCTCGGCGCCGACGGCTTCCACACCAAGCCCCGCTTCACTCCGGACGGCGCGGCGGTCCTCGCTCTCGTGGAGGAAAGCCGCGTCACGCACGTCTCCCGCATCGAGCTGGCGACCGGCACGGTCAAGCCGCTGACGTCCGGACCCCGATTCGACCTTGCCTTCGACGTCGCTGCTGACGGCCGCATCGCGGTGCTCGGCAGCGACTCGATGCATCCGTACCGGATAGAGGCAGTGCAAGAGGGGGAGGTCCCCCGGCTCATCGCCGACAACAACGAGTGGCTGAAGGACAGGAAGCTCGCGCCCGTCGAGGAGATCAGCTTCAAGAGCGAGGACGGCACGCCCATCGACGGCTTCCTGGTGAAGCCCCTCGACTACGTCGAGGGCCGGCGCTACCCGGCGATCCTGCGCATCCACGGCGGGCCGGTGTACCAGTTCAGCCACGAGTTCATGGACGACTGGCAGGTCTTCGCCGCGAACGGCTACGCGGTCATCGCGGCCAACCCGCGCGGCAGCTCGGGCCGCGGCTTCGACTTCGCGAAGGCGATCTACGCCGACTGGGGCGTGAAGGACACGGCCGACGTGCTCGCGGCCGTGGACCACGTCGTCGAAATGGGCGTGGCGGACCCGGATCGCCTCGGGCTCGGCGGCCACAGCTACGGCGGGATCCTGACCGACCAGGTGATCGCGCGCGACGAGCGCTTCAAGGGCGCGGTGTCGAGCGCCGGCGTCGCCAACATCTTCGGCAGCTGGGGCGTCGACATGTACATCCGCGAGTACGAGCAGGAGCTCGGGCTCCCCTGGCGCGACCGCGAGAAGTTCGAGCGCGTGAGTTATCCGTTCTTCAACGCGGACAGGATCACGACGGCGACGCTGTTCCTCTGCAACGAGCTCGACGACAACGTGCCCTGCATCGGCTCGATGCAGATGTACCAGGCGCTGAAGTCGCAGGGCGTGCCGACGCGGCTCGTGATCTACCCGAACGAGTACCACGGCCTCACGGTCCCGAGCTACCTCAAGGACCGCATGCAGCGGATGCTTGACTGGTACGGGCTCTACCTGGGCGTCGTGCCGCGGCCGTAGAGTTCGAGCAGCTTCTTGAGCTCCGCATGCGGCAGCGCCTTGGCGTAGTGGCCGTCGACCCCGTCCATGTCCTTCGCGGCGACCAGCGCGTTGACGATCGACTCCTCGGTCGCCTGCACCGTCGCCTCGAAGACCGCGTCGAGCTTGCCGTTCTCCATGAACGTCGCCGACGGGAACGCGCCGTTCCCGAGCGGCCCGGCGTTGGCCGTCGAGAAGGCCAGGAAGATGTCGCCGGAACCGTCGCCGGCGTATGAGCCCATGCGCGCGAGTCCCATGCCGGCGCGCTTCGCGACGCGCTTGAGCTGGTGCGGCAGGAGCGGCGCGTCCGTCGCGACGATGATGATGATCGATCCGGTGTCGGCCACGTCGCGCTTCGGCCGCTGGTCCTGGTAGGCACGGTGCTCGCGCAGGTGCTGGCCGACCGGCACGCCCGCGATCCGGAGCGTCTCGCGCAGGCCGTAGTTCGCCTGCACCAGCACGCCGACCGTGAAGTCGCGGCCGTCGATCGACACGCGACGCGAGGACGTGCCGATGCCGCACTTGAACTCGTGGCAGATCATGCCGGTGCCGCCGCCCACGTTGCCCTCCGCGACCGGGCCGCCTTTAGCGGATTCCAGCGCGCGCTCCGCGTGCTCTGGCTTCACGTGGAATCCGTTGACGTCGTTGAGGTGGCCGTCCCAGGTCTCGGCGACGACGGGCAGCGACCAGAAGTACCCGTACCGGTCCGGGTTGCCCTGGCGCACGCGCCACGCGATCACCGCGTCGCGCACGACGCCGACGCTGTGCGTGTTCGTGATCATCACCGGCCCGTCGAGCAGGCCCGACTCCTCGAGCCACACGGTGCCGGTCATCTCGCCGTTCCCGTTCAGCGAGAACCATCCGGCGAACGCCGGCGTCTGCAGGTCGGCCTTGCCGCGCGGCAGGATCGCGGTGACGCCGGTGCGCACCTTGTGGCCGTCCGCGAGGTCCTCGATCAGCGTCTCGTGACCGACCGTCACGCCGGCGACGTCCGTGATCGCGTTCAGGGAACCGGGCGTGCCGTCGAAGGGAACCCCGAGGTCTCGGGCCCGGGGGCCGGCCTGGGCCATGGATGCGGCGAACGCGAAGGAAAGCGTCAGGATGCTACGAATAGCGCGGAATCCCGTGGCCAAATGCTGCAACCTCGCCGGAAACGTGACCGGCGTCGAAACTTGGGGCCGCCATGCTATCAGCATTTATGATGGCGCCCGCAAGCGCCCCGTCCGCCCGCATGCAGAACCTTGACGGAGACGACTGAATGAAAATGATTCGCAGGGCCCTCCTTGCATTCCTCGCCCTGGCGTGCGCGGCGCCTGCGCTTGCACAGACGGTGGTCGTGCGGGCGGGACGCATGCTCGACGTGGAGCAGGGCGTCTACCTCCCGGACCGCGCGATCCGGATCGAGGACGGGCGTATCGCGTCGGTCACGCCGTGGACCTCGGCCTCCCGCACCGGCGGCAGGCTGATCGACTGGTCCGCATACACCGTGCTGCCGGGGCTCATCGACCTGCACACGCACCTCGTCGGCGACATCAGCTCCGCCGACGTCGCCGCCCCGCTGTCGAGCTCCGCCGCGCGCGATGCGCTGATGGGCGCCGCGCACGCGCGCGCGACGCTGGCCGCCGGCTTCACGACGGTGCGCGATGTCGGCACCTACCGCGCGTACGTGGACGTCGCGCTGCGGAACGCCATCAATGCCGGCCAGGTCGAGGGCCCGCGCATGTTCGTCGCGGGCGCGTACCTCACCGCGCCAGGCGGCGGCGGCGAAGTGACCGGACTGCCCGAAGGCACGGTGGTGCCCGACGAGATGCGCCGCGGCGTCGCCACCGGCGAGGCCGAGGTGCGCCAGCGCGTGCGCGAGATCCTCGCGGGCGGCGCCGACCTCATCAAGGTCATCGCGACCGGCGCCGTGTTCACGGCAGGCACGACGCCGTCGAAGCCCGAGTTCACCGAGGCGGAGATCCGCGCGGCCGTGGAAGAGGCCGCGAGGCGCGGCACCTTCGTCGCCGCGCACGCGCACGGCGCCGAGGGCATCAAGAACGCGGTCCGCGCGGGCGTGCGCACCGTCGAGCACGGCTCCTTCCTCGACGACGAGGGCATCGCGCTGATGGTCAAGCACGGCACCTGGCTCGTCGCCGACATCTACAACGGCGACTACACCGAGGAGGTGGGCACGCGCGACGGTTGGCCGGAGGAAATCATGCGCAAGAACCGCGAGACCACCGACCTGCAGCGTGCCAACTTCGCCAGGGCGGTGAAGGCGGGGGTGCGCATCGGCTTCGGGACCGACTCCGGCATCTACCCGCACGGCGACAATGCACGGCAGTTCGCTTACATGGTCAAATACGGCATGACCCCTCTCGACGCGATCCGCGCCGCGACCCAGAGCGCCGCCGCCTCGCTCGGACGCTCCCAGGAGCTCGGCTCGATCGCCCCGGGCAAGTTCGCCGACATGATCGCCATCCAGGGCGACCCGCTCGAGAACATCGACCTCATGCGCCGGGTCTCCGGCGTCATCAAGGAAGGGCATCTCGTCCACCAGGGGGGCGCGCGATGATCCACCGCCAGCTCGGCCTCGGCATGACGACGGCCCTCGTCGTCGGCAACACGATCGGCATGGGCATCTTCATGCAGCCCGCCGCGCTCGCGCCGTTCGGGCTCAACGCGCTGACCGGCTGGGCCGCGGTGATCATCGGCTGCGTCTGCCTCGCGCTCACGTTCGCAGCGCTCGCGCGCAAGCTGCCCGAGGCCGATGGCCCCTTCGGCTACGTGCGCTCGACGCTCGGCGAGTCGCTGGCATTCCCGGTGCTCTGGAGTTACTGGATCTCGTGCTGGGTCACGCTGCCCGTCCTCGCCATCGGGACGACCGGCTACTTCCTGGACGTCTTTCCGTCCCTGCGGACGGTGCCGCCGGCGGTCATTGCGGTCGCGTTCATGTGGATCTTCGTCGCCATCAACCTGCTCGGAGTCAGGAGCGGCGGGCGCGTTCAGGTCGTCACCTCCCTGCTCAAGGTGGTCCCGCTCATTCTCGTCATCGTCGTGGGCGCGGTCTCGATCCTGTCGACTCCGGAAGACTATGCGTCGAATCTTCCGACCAACCCGATCGGCCTCCAGGCATCGATGGGCGCGGCGGCGGTGGCGCTGTACACGATGCTCGGCTTCGAGTCCGCGGCCGTCGCAGCCAGCCGCGTCACGAATCCGGAGCGGACAATCCCGCGCGCCACGCTGATCGGCATCCTGTTCGTCGGCGTCGTCTACGTCGCCGCCGTTGCCATCGGAATATTCGTCGTGCCGCAGGCGACGCTGGCCGCCTCCGATGCGCCCTTCGTCACGATCCTCGACCACCTGATCGGCCCGGGCAACGGCCGCTGGCTGTCGCTCTTCATCGTCATCAGCGGTCTCGGCTGCCTCAACGGCTGGACCCTCCTCTCGGGCGAGCTGACGCGCACGCTCGCCGTGCGCGGCCTGCTGCCGCCCCTTCTCGGCGAGAGCAACCGCTATGGCGTCCCATGGGCCTCGCTGCTGCTCGCCGGCGTCCTCGCCACCTTTATCGGCATCATGAATTTCAGCGCGACGCTCGTCGGCGCGTTCACCAAGCTGTCGCTGATCGTGTCCGCCGCGAACCTGCCGCTCTATGTCTGCTGCTCGTTCGCCCTTTTCTACCTCCTGAGGCGCGACCCGGCCGGGCTTTCTCCGGCACTCTGGATCGCCGCGGCGGGCGGTGTGGCATTTGCCGCCTTTGCTTTCTTCGGCCTGGGCAAGGAGCCCTTCATCTGGGCCCTCCTGCTCTCGCTGGCGGGCGTGCCGATCTATTTCTGGATGCGGGGCCGGGCCCGGCCGGCCGCCGCCTGAGCCGTGAAGACCCCGAAGACGACGTCGCTGGAGATCGCGCAGCTTGCGCACGTGTCGCAGGCTACGGTCTCCCGCGCATTGCGCGACAGCCCGCTGGTCAAGCCGGAGACGCGCGCCAGGGTGCAGGAGATCGCCCGGGAACTGCACTACCGGACCGATCGCAGCGCCGCCGGGCTGCGCACCCGCCGCAGCCGCACGCTCGCCCTGCTGCTGTTCGAGGAGTCGCCCGACGAGGCGCAGATCAACCCCTTCTTCCTGTCCATGATCGGCCACATTGCGCGCGCCGCGGCGCGCCGCAGCTTCGACCTCCTGATGTCGTTCCAGCAGCTTTCCGACGACTGGCACACGGACTACGAGCTGTCGAACCGCGCCGACGGCATGATCCTGCTCGGCTACGGCGACTACCTGAAATACGCCCATCGCTTGCAGCACCTCGCCGAGACCGAGTCGCACTTCGTGATCTGGGGCCCGGTCGTCGAGGGACTGCCGGGACATTACGTCTGCTGTGACAACGCCCGCGGCGCCGAGCTCGCCACCGATCACCTCATCCGCCAGGGCCGGCGCCGGATCGCGTTCGTCGGCTCCGCGACCGCGGGCTCGCCGGAGTTCCAGCTGCGTCACCGCGGCTTCATCAACGTGCTGGGCGCCGCCGGGCTGGGCCCGCTGCCGCAACTGCATGCGGAAGCGCAAAGCCTCGAAGCGGACGGTTACCGCGCCGGCATGGCCCTGCTCGACGCCGGCGTGCCCTTCGATGCCGTGTTCGCCGCCAGCGACCTGATTGCCATGGGCGTGATCCATGCGTTGCAGGACCGGGGGATTGCCGTGCCGCAGGACGTCGCCGTCGTGGGATTCGACGACATCGCCTCGGCTGCCGACTTCAACCCGCCGCTCACGACCGTCCGCCAGGACACGCGCCTGGCCGCCGCGCTGCTGGTGGAGAACCTGATCCGGATGATCGAGGGCCAGGCGATCGAATCCTCGCTCATCGCGCCGGAGCTCGTGATCCGCGCCTCCTGTGGCGGCCGGTCAGCCGGCTGAGCCGGCGGCCAGCGCTTCCATCGCCCGGTCCATGCGCCTGCGCAGCCCCGCGTCCTCCAGACGGTCGTTCCGCAGCAGCACGCGCACGCCGTGTGCCGGCACCTCCAGCCGCAGCGCTTCCCCGCGCGCGGCCGTCACGGTGACGCCGGTGGCTGCGTCGCGCCACGCACCGGCGGAAAGCGGGCGGTCGATCTCGAAGCGCGCCGGGGAGCCGGCCTTGTTCAGCAGCACGAGGGCGGTCTCCGCGGATTCCGCACGCTCGCAGACGCGCAGGAACGCCGCGCGGTCGCCCGACATCTGCAGGTTGAGCTGCAGGCCGCGTTGAAGCGCCGGCGAGCGGCGGCGTATCGCCGCGATCGCGGCGAGCGCGGCGCGAATCCGGTGTGACTTCGCCCGCTCGACATTGCCGGCGCCGTAATAATTGCGGTTCCCCTCGTGCTCCTTCGTGCCGGCCATGAAGCCGGTTTCCGAGCCGTAGTACACGACCGGGATCCCGCGCGCCGTGAAGAGCCAGTTGTTGGCGTCGACGAAGCCGTCCTCGGTCGCGGCAAGCCGCTGCATGTCGTGGTTGTCGTAGAAGGACATCAGCTCGTAGGGATTCCGGTATACGCCGTCCTCCAGGTGCAGCGCTTCGGCCAGCCGCCCGTAGTCGCCGCCCTTCGTGCCGAAAACCTCGGCCATGGCAGCCTGTCCCGGAAAGTCGAGCACGCTGACGCCGCCGTTCTCGGGACGCATGTGCGTCGCGATCTTCGCCGCGTCGTACTCGAAGTGCTCGCCGAACATGAAGAATCCGGGATGGCGGGCGCGAATGCGCGCGGTGAACTGACGCCAGAAGGCCGGCGGCACGTGGCGGATCGTGTCGATGCGGAATGCGGCCGCGCCCTGGTCGATCCATTGCAGGTAGGCGCCCACGAGGTAATCCATCACGGCGGGGTTCGTGTCGTCGAGGTTCGACAGCTCGGCGAGATCCGGCTCGCGATGGAAGAACCGGTGCAGCGGATTCGCGGGGTCGAGCTGCTGCGGGGGCAGGTTCTGGTGGTCGGCCACGAGGCGCCCCTCGCGGTCGTAGATCTCGCCGAACTTCGGCTGGTCGACGGGCATGGTGAACGAGGGCGATCCGTGGTTGGCGACGATGTCGAGCACGACCTTGAGGCCGTGCTCGTCCCGCATGCGGCGCGTGAAGTCGGCGAACGCGAGTTCCGGAGACTCCAGGTGCTCGTCCACGCGATAGAAGTTCACGCCCCAGTAGCCGTGATACCCGGTCTTGCCGCGGTCGGCAAAGAAACCCTCGCCGACGCGGAACCCGCCCGTGAACGCCTCGTCGGGGTTGTCGACGATCGGCGTGACCCACACGGCCGTGAAGCCCATGTCGCGGATGTACTCCGCATTCGCGAGGATGCCGGCAAAGTCGCCGCCGAGGTAGCCGATGTTGTCCGGGACGCCCGACTTCGTCTCCAGGGGGCGATCGAAAGTCCGGTTGGCACCGCCCTGTTCGCGGTGGTCGTTGCCCGGGTCGCCATTGACGAAGCGGTCCGTGAGCACGAAGTACACGGCTTCCGATGCGAACGGCTCCGCCGTGCCGCAATACTCCGGCTCAGCGGCCAGCGCGGCCTGCGCCGACAGCGCGGCGGCGGCGATCGCGGCGGCCGATTTAGCGCGGTTCACCGCGCGGCAGCCTCGCGGTCGTCGACGCGAAGGGTGGCAATTCCGGCGAGGATCATCAGCGCACCGCCCAGCGCGAGCGCATAGATCGGCTCGCCGCCGAACACGACCCGCACCACGAGGCCGAGCACGCTCGCGGCCAGGATCTGGGGGATCACGATGAAGAAGTTGAAAATGCCCATGTAGATGCCCATTTTCCCGGGCGGCACCGCGCCGGACAGCATCGCGTACGGCAGCGACAGGATGGAGGCCCAGGCGATGCCGACGCCCGCCATCGCGACCAGGAGCATCTTCGGGTCGTCGATGGCGAGGAACGCGATGAGGCCGGCGCCGCCGAGCGAGAGATTTACGAGATGCGCCCAGCGCCGGCCGATGGCGCGCGCAACCAGCGGGATCAGGAGCGCCGCGGCGGCCGCGAAGCCGTTGTACGCGGCGAAAAGCACGCCGACCCAGTTCGCGCCCTCGTTGAAGGCGGCCGAGGCGGCGTCCGTCGTCCCGAAGTGCCGGCTCGTCACCGCGGACGTCGTGTATATCCACATCGCGAACAGGCCGAACCACGACAGGAACTGCACCAGCGCGAGCCGCCGCATCGTGCGCGGCATCAGGAACAGGTCGTTCATGATGCAGTAGAGCGCATCCGCCGTGCGGCCCCGGGATTGCAGCCACGCGGCCGCGAGCTGCAGGAGCCCGAACGCCGCGCCGCCGACGCCGAGCACGTGCAACTGGCGGTCCCAGCCGCAGAGCGCGACGGCGACGCTGAAGCAGCTTCCCGCCAGGATCCACGCCGTTCCCCAGGCGCGGTATTGCCAGGCACTGCGGCTGACGGCCGGGGACGCCGCGGCCGTCGCATGCCGCGCATGGAACTGCGCAAACTGCGCGGGCGAATACTCGCGCGTGTTGAGCACCGTCCAGGACACGGCGAGGATGAAGGCGATGGCGCCGATGTAGAAAGCCCACCTGACGGTTTCGGGAATCGCGCCGGCGTCCGCGACATTCGCCACGCCCGCCCAGTTCGCGAGGATCCACGGCAGTGCCGACGCCCCGACCGCGCCGACGCCGATGAACAGGCTCTGCATGGCGAAGCCGAACGAACGCTGGCGGTCCGGGAGCATGTCGCCGACCAGCGCGCGAAATGGCTCCATGGACACATTGATGGATGCATCCAGCAGCCAGAGCAGGCCGGCCGCGACCCACAGGGCCGGGCTGTGGGGCATCGCGACGAGCGCTGCCGTCGCCGCGATCGCGCCTGCCAGGAAATACGGCCGCCGCCGGCCCAGCCGTCCCCAGGTGCGGTCGCTGAAATAGCCGATGACCGGCTGCACGAGCAGCCCCGTCACCGGCGCCGCCAGCCACAGCACGGGCAGGTCGTCTATGGACGCGCCCAGCGACTGGAAGATACGGCTGACATTCGCGTTCTGCAGCGCGAAGCCGACCTGGATGCCGAGGAAACCGAAGCTCATGTTCCAGATTTGCCAGAATCCGAGCGACGGCTTTTCGAGCATGTTCGAGTCTCGCGCCCTGCATCCGTGGTGACAACGCGATGCAATCGTATTCAGTCGACCGGGCCCCGGCCAATCGAAAAGAATGGATCCGAGGGGGCCGCATGCTTCAGACCCAGGAGCGGAGCGACGCACAGGCAGCGCCGGCCGCGGCGTTGCGCGCCGCGACTGCCTCGGACTGGTGGCGCGGCGCGGTCATCTACCAGGTCTACCCGCGCAGCTTCGCCGATACCAATGCCGACGGCATCGGCGACCTGCCGGGCGTGCACGCGCGGCTCGATTACATCGCGAGCCTCGGCGTCGACGCGATCTGGCTCTCGCCGTTCTTCAAGTCGCCCATGAAGGACTTCGGCTACGACGTCAGCGCCTACCGGCAGATCGATCCCATCTTCGGCAGCCTCGAGGACTTCGACCGCCTGGTCGCGGCGGCGCACGCGAAGGGCCTGCGGATCATCATCGACCAGGTCCTCAATCACACCTCCGACGAGCACGCGTGGTTCCAGGAGAGCAGGCAGAGCCGCGACAACCCGAAAGCCGACTGGTACGTCTGGGCGGATGCGAAGCCGGACGGCACGCCGCCGAACAACTGGCTGTCGATCTTCGGCGGCTCGGCGTGGCAGTGGGAACCGCGCCGCGGGCAGTACTACCTGCACAACTTCCTCGTGAGCCAGCCCGACCTCAACTACCACAACCCCGCGGTCGCAGCGCAGATGCTCGAGGAGGCGGAGTTCTGGCTGGCTCGCGGCGTCGACGGCTTCCGCCTCGACGCGATCAACTTCTGCTTCCACGACCCCCTGCTGCGCGACAACCCGCCGAAGCCGGCGCACGAGCGCAAGGGCCGCGGCTTCAGCGTGGACAATCCGTACGCCTGGCAGGTGCACCTCTACGACAACACGCAGCCGCAGAACCACGCCTTCCTCGAGTCGCTGCGCAGCCTCATGGACCGCTACGCCCCTGCCGTCGCCCTCGGCGAGGTTTCCGCGGAGGACCCGATCGAGACGATCGTGCAATACACGTCCGGCAGCCGGCGGCTGCACATGGCGTACAACTTCGAGCTGCTCGTCGACGAGTTTTCGACCGCGCACGTGCGCCAGGTGGTCGCGACGCTGGCCGCGCGCTGCCAGGACTGCTGGCCTTGCTGGGCGATCGGCAACCACGACGTCGCGCGCGTCGCCTCGCGCTGGGCAGACGGGGCCGGCAGCGCCTCGCGCGCGAAGTTGTTCAACGCGCTGCTGCTGGCGCTGCGCGGCTCGGCCTGCACGTACCAGGGCGAGGAGCTCGGGCTCACGCAGGCGGAGCTGCCCGACTCGGCGCTGCAGGATCCGTACGGCCGCGCCTTCTGGCCGCTGTTCAAGGGGCGCGACGGCTGCCGCACGCCGATGCCCTGGAACGAGGGCGAGCCGGAATGCGGATTCTCGGGCGGGCAGCCGTGGCTGCCGATCCCGGCGGAGCATCGTGCGCTTGCCGTCAGCCGGCAGGACGGCGCGCCTGACTCCGTGCTGAACGCTTACCGCGGGTTCGTGCGCTGGCGCCGCGGCCAGCCGGCACTGCGTCACGGCGGGATTCGCCTCTTCGATTCGCCCGAGGGCACGCTCGTGTTCCTGCGCGAGCTCGGCGACGGCGGCGTCCTCGCGTGCTTCAACTTCGGCGGTGCGCCCGCCGAGCTCCGGATTCCCGTATCCGGCGGCGTCGAGCCGCTCGCGGGCCACGGGTTCGCGCCTTCCGCGGTCGCCGGGGGCACGGTCACCATTCCGGCCCACGGTGCGTTCTTCGCCGGGTTGCCCGCCCGCAACGGCGCCGCAGCGCGCGCGTGAACCGGCTCGCCCTCGCGCTGCTGCTCGCGTTCGCCGCTGCGGCACAGGCTCTTGCCGAGGCGCGCGTCGAGCGCATCGAGCCCGCTCACTGGTGGGCGGGCATGAAGAACCCGCGCCTGCAGCTCCTCGTGCGCGGCAAGGACGTCGCCACCCTCGAGCCGGCGGTCGCCGATGCCCGGGCCGCGGTCCGCGCCGTGATCCGCACGTCGAACCCCAACTACCTCTTCATCGACCTGATGGTCGCCGCGGACGCGGAGCCCGGGCGCTTCGCGATCGAGTTCCGGCGCGGCGGCCGTACCGTGCTGCGTGAGCAATACGAGTTGCGGGCGCGGGAAGCCGGCAGCGCGCAGCGGCGCGGATTCGGCCCGGCGGACGCGATCTACCTGGCGATGGCGGACCGCTTCGCGAACGGCGATCCCGGCAACGACAGCGTAGCCTCGCTCGTGGAGCGCGCGAATCGCGCCGATCCGGACGGCCGGCACGGCGGCGACCTCGCGGGCGTCCGGGCGCGCCTCGACTACATCGCCGGGCTCGGCTTCACGCAGCTGTGGCTGAACCCGATCCTCGAGAGCAACCAGCCGCGCGGCTCCTACCACGGATACGCGATCACCGATTTCTACCGCGTGGATCCGCGCCTCGGCGACAACGCGCTCTTCGCCACCCTCGGCGCCGAGGCGCGCAGCCGCGGCGTGGGCCTCGTGATGGACGTCGTCCTGAACCACTGCGGCTCGCGGCACTGGTGGATGGCGGACCTGCCTGATCCCGACTGGATCAACCACGGGGAGGAGTTCGTCGGCACGACGCACCGGCGCGAGACGCTCTGGGATCCCCATGCGTCGCGCAGCGAGGAAGCGGCCTTCACCGACGGCTGGTTCGTTCCAGCCATGCCCGACCTCAACCAGCGCCATCCGCAGCTCGCGACCTACCTGATCCAGAACACCATCTGGTGGGTGGAGACCGCGGGCCTCTCCGGCCTGCGCGTCGACACGCTGCCTTATTCCGACCGCAATTTCCTCGGGCAATGGCGCGACCGCGTGCTCGAGGAGTATCCGGCACTCGGCATCGTCGGGGAGGACTGGAGCGTCGATCCCGCAATCGTTTCGCGCTGGCAGCAAGGGCCACCGCCCGGCACGGAAGGCGCGCCCCCGCCGGTTTCCCTGATGGACTTTCCTCTCCAGGACGCGTTGGTCCGCGGCCTCACGGAGCCGGAAACCCGCGAGGCCGGGCTCCTGCGGATCTACCGCGCGCTCGCGGACGATTTCCTGTACGCCGACCCGAACCGTCTCGTCGTCTTTCCCGACAACCACGACATGAGCCGCATCCATACGCAGCTCGGCGGAAACGCCGCGCTGACGCGCATGGCAATGGTGTTCTTCGCGACCGTGCGGGGCATCCCGCAGTTCACGTGGGGCTCCGAGATCCTCATGGCCAACCCCGGCAGCGACGCGCACGGCCTCATCCGCCAGGATCTTCCCGGCGGCTGGCCCGGCGACGCGGCGGACGCGGCGGAAGGCCGCGGGCTCGCGCCGGAGGCGCGCGATGCGCAGGACTTCCTGCGCCGTCTGCTCACCTGGCGCCGGGGCGCAAGCGCCGTGCACACGGGTGGCCTCGTGCAGTACGCGCCGGCGGATGGCACGTACGTCTATTTCCGCCGCGATCCGCGCCAGGTGCTGATGGTCGCCTTCAACAAGTCGACTTCGGAGCGCCGGCTCGACACCGCGCGCTTCGCGGACCTGACGGGCGGCAACACCCGCGCCCGCGACGTGATGGGCGGAACCGAGGTCGAGCTCGCGACGGGCATCGCATTGCCGCCGCAGAGCGCGACGATCTTCGAGCTGTCGGGCGCGCCGGCGGTGCCGGCCGGCGTCACGGGCACCTTGCGCACCGTCGAGAAGTTCGAGTCACGCCACGTCGACGCGCGCCGCGTGGACGTCTGGCTGCCGCCCTCCTACGCGGAGAACGACGGCCGCCGCTACCCGGTGCTTTACATGCACGACGGGCAGAACCTGTTCGATCCCGCGCTCTCCTACACCGGCGTCGACTGGGGGCTCGACGAGGCGATCACGCGCCTCGCCGCCGAGGGTCGGCTGCGAGAAGCCGTCGTGGTCGGCATCTGGAACACGCCGAAGCGCTTTGCGGAGTACATGCCGGCCAAGGCGATCACCGAGGCGGGCGTGCCCCCGGGCTGGCCGGACATGCCCTGGATGAGCCGGCAGGAGATCGTCTCGGACGACTACCTGCGCTTCATCGTCGAGGAACTGAAGCCGCGCATCGACGCGGAATACCGCACGCTGCCGGGCCGCGAGGACACCGTCATCATGGGCTCGAGCATGGGGGCGCTCATCTCGCTCTATGCGGTGACCGAGTACCCGGACGTCTTCGGCGCCGCGGGCTGCGTGTCGGTCCATTGGCCGATCGGCGACGGGCTCGTCGCCGATCATCTCGCGCGCCACCTGCCGCCGCGCGGCACGCACCGCTTCTACTTCGACCACGGCACGGTGACGCTGGACGCCGGCTACGCGACCTACCAGCGGCGCGTGGACGCGATGCTCCGCGCCGCCGGCTGGCGCGAGGGCCGGGATTTCATGACTTACGTGGACGCTGGCGCGGCGCACGACGAGCGCGCCTGGCGCGCGCGCCTCGCCGTGCCGCTCGAGTTCCTGCTGGGCCCGCCCGCCCCTCAGAAGCGGTAGTTCGCCCCCACCAGGTACTGCGTGCCGTACTCCTGGTAGTCCAGGAGCCGTTCCTTGCTCACCGAGTACGCGATGTACGGCTCGTTCGTCAGGTTGTTGACCTGGAACAGCAGCTGCAGGCCCTCGAGCGAGCCTTCGCCGAATGCGTATGCGATCTGCGCGTCGGTGATCATGTCGTCGTCCACGTAACGCAGGCCGCGCTCGTTGGCGAAGTTCGTGACCTCGCCGATGTACTCGGAGCGGTAACGGGTCGCGATGCGGGCCGAGAATCCGTAATTCTCGTAGTACAGCGTCGCGTTCCACACGTCCTCGGACAGGCCCGGCAGCGGGATGCTCGGGTTCGCGACCGAGCTGATCGAGCCCGGGATCGCGATGTCGCTCTCCGTGTACGAGTACGAGAGGATGGCGCCGAAGCCGTCGAGGGCCTCCGCGAACGAGCCGAACTGGAGCGAAGTCGCGAACTCGAGGCCCCAGAGGTAACCGCCCTGCCCGTTGATCGGCCGCGAGAACGGGCCCGTCGTCTCCGGGGTCACGCCCGGCGCAAATAATGCCGGTGGGGTGACGTCCAGCAGGTACGAGAAGTCGTGGTCGGGGTCGGTCTCCGTGTAGATGTAGCTGCGCAGGTCCTTGTAGAAGCCGGCGAGCGTCAGGATGCCGCCGCGGTCCGCGAAGTACTTCTCCCAGGAGATGTCGAATGCGTAGGCCCGCCAGGGGTCGAGGCGCGCATTGCCGCCGGAGCCGCCGACTTCGCCGGTGCCGAAGTTGTAGCCGCTCTCCTCCGTCGCCTTGAGCTGGTCCATGCGCGGCCGCGCCATCTCCTTGGCGAGGGCGATGCGGACCGTCTGGTCGTTCTCCAGCAGGAAGGCGAAATTCACCTGCGGCAGCACGTCCGTGTATGACTTACCGTCCGTCTGCGTCAACACCTGGCCGCCGTTCGCTATGAAGAAGGAGGAGGAGCTCTGGTCGGTCGCGATCACCTGCACGCCGATGTTGCCGCGCATCTCGACGCCATTGGCGAGCGTGTGGTTGATGTCGCCGCGCACGTATCCGGTCCAGGCCTCCTCGGAGACGTCCCAGAACTTGCCGGCGAGGTAAGGCAGCGTGAACGGGTCGCCGTAGACGATCGGATTGAAGTACTCGGCCAGCACGCCGTTGACGTCGATGGCGAGCGCCTGTCCCGCGTCCGCGTAGTCGAGGTTGGTCGGCCGCAGGATGAACTCGTCGGCGATCTGGTAGGCGCCGCCGCCGATCGTGCTGAGGCCGGACTCCGGCGAAGTCTTGTCCTTGGTGCGATCCGCATAGAGGATGCCGAATGCCGCGCCACCGAACCAGCCCATGTCGCCCTCGCGCTCGAAGTCGAGGCGCCCGGCGGTCAGCTCATCCTCGATGTGCGGCTTCTTCGTGTATCCGGAGCCGTAGATCGTCGGCCCGACCAGGACCTGGGTCGGGTCCGTGTAGTCGAGATCGAAGGACAGCGACGGCATGCTGCTGTTGCCGCGCAGCTCGAACGTGCCGGTGTCGAAGACGACGTTCGGCCCGTACTGCGCGTTGATCTCCGGCTGCAGCTGGTCCCGCTCCGCCTTCGAGTAGCTGATGTCCGCGACCATGCTCCAGGCATCGGTCAGCCGGAACTCGTTGCGAAAGCCGCCCGCCAGGATCTCGTCCTCGGTCGTGAACAGGAAGTTGCGGGCGAGCGGCACGACGTTGTTCAAGGTGCCCGCCACCACCGTGTCGTCCTGGATGGTCGTCCCGGAGTAGCCGAACACGGTGCCGTCCGGGAAGGGCCCCGGGACGCAGCAGGGCGCCGGATAGCCGCCGAGGTTCACCTCGAGGCTGCGCGCGTTGTTGGTCTGTTCCATCGTCGAGTAGTACAGGTCGATGATGCCGTGGTAGGCCTCTCCCGGCTCGAACTCGAAGGTGGCCATCACGCCGTCGCGGACGGTGTCGCCCATGTCGGCACGCACCTTCATGCCGTTGGTCGCGAACTGGCCGGGCGCGACGCCGGGGTTGTTCTGGCAAGCATCCGCGTTGCCGCCCGGGCAATCGAACGCGAGGTCGCCGCCGCCCGAAGGATTCCACGGCTCGTAGGTCCCGAAACCGCGCGTCGCCAGCGGCGAGTCGAGGTGGGCGTAGCCGAAGGCGATGCCGAAGCGGCCGTCCATCATCTGGTTGATGAAGGAGAAGCTCGCCCGGTAGCCCTGGTCGTCCGCGTTCGCGCCCAGGTTGTCGTTCGAGTTCTGCTCGGCACGCAGGTTGAGGGCCACGGCCGTCTGCCCGTAGGACAGCGGCCGGATCGTGCGCATGTCGATCGTGCCCGCGAGCCCCTGGGCCGCGAGTTGCGAGTCCGGCGACTTGTACACGACCACCGAGCTCAGGAGCTCCGACGGGTACTGGTCAAACTCGACGCTGCGGTTGTCGCCGGTGCTGACCTGCTCGCGCCCGTTCAGCAGGGCCGTGGTGAAACCGGGGTCGGTGCCGCGCAGCGAGATCGCCGAGGCCCGGCCTTCGGCGCGCTGCGAAGTGAGGCCCGGCAGACGGGAGATGGACTCCGCGATGCTGGTGTCGGGCAGCTTGCCGATGTCCTCGGCGGAGATCGCCTCGACGATGCTCGTCGACTGGCGCTTGGTCTCGATCGCGTTCTCGACACCGACGCGGATGCCGGTGACGACGACGTCCCCGAGCTGCTCCTGCGCACCGGCAGGCAGCGCCGCGGCCAGCAGCGTCGTGGCGATGGATGCGCGCAGCAGGTTCCGTGGAAGTCCCGTTCGATCGAGCGTGTCCCGTCCGGCAGGCGTGCGCTTGGCCATGATCTTCGTCCCCCCGTAAGCGATATGGCGCCGATCGCGGTCGGCGCTTCGATCCTAGAGGCGGGTCGCCGGATGCCGCAATGAATGCATACGATTGCATCGCATGAAAACGTTTGCAGTCTCCGGCGTCGGCTCGCCTTCCTGCTAGCCTCGCCGGGATCGCCATGACCCGCAGTCCGGTTGCGCTCCTCGTCCTGGTGCTCGCCGCGGGCTTCGCCCGCGCCGGGACGGTCGCGTCCGTCGACTCGCCGGACGGCGTGCTGCGCGTCTCCGTGACGATCGACGGCGACGGGAGGCCGGGCTATGCCGTCACCCGCGGTGGGGCCCCGGTCATCGACGAATCGCGGCTCGGCTTCATCCTGTCCGACAGCCCGAAGCTCGAGCGCGGCTTCCGTCTCGAGGGCGTCGAGCGGCGCAGCCACGACGAGACCTGGGAACAGCCCTGGGGCGAGCGTCGCTTCGTCCGCGATCGCCACAACGAGTTGCGCGTGCGCCTGGTCGAGAAGCGCGCGGGCGGGCGCCAGCTGCACGTCGTCTTCCGCGCATTCGACGACGGTGTCGGCTTCCGCTACGAGTTTCCGCGGCAGGCGGGGCTCGTCGAGGTCGGCATCGTCGAGGAGCTGACCGAATTCGCGGTCGCGGAGCCGGCCACGGCCTGGTGGATCCCCGCCGGCGAGTGGAACCGTTACGAGTACCTGTACCGCAGGACGCCGCTCGCCGAGGTCGGCCAGGCGCACACCCCGATCACCGTGCGCTCGCAGGGCGGGCTGCACCTCGCTTTTCACGAGGCGGCGCTCGTCGACTACGCGGCAATGTGGCTGCGGCGCAGCGGCGCCGGCCAGCGGCTGCGGGTGTCGCTCTCGCCGGCCGCCGACGGGCCGCCGGTCCGCCGGGTCGCGCCTTTCAGCACGCCCTGGCGGACGATACAGGTCGCGGCCTCGGCCGGTGGGCTGTACGAGTCGAATCTCATCCTGAACCTCAACGAGCCGAACGCCCTCGGTGACGTCAGCTGGTTCAAGCCCTACAAGTACGTCGGCATCTGGTGGTCGCTGCACCTTGACACCGAGAGCTGGGCCACGGGCCCGCGCCACGGCGCGACGACGGGCAATGCGAAGCGCTACATCGACTTCGCCGCCGCCAACGGGTTCCGCGGGGTGCTGATCGAGGGCTGGAACCGTGGCTGGGACGGCGACTGGTTCGCGGACGGCAGCGAGTTCAGCTTCATCGAGCCCACGCCCGATTTCGACCTCGAGGCCGTCGCTGCCTACGCGCGCGAGCGGGGCGTCCGACTCGTGGGCCACCACGAGACGGCGGGGAACGTCGCGCGCTACGAGGGGCAGCTCGAGGCAGCGCTCGACCTCTATGCGCGACTCGGCATCGACAGCGTCAAGACCGGCTACGTCGCGGACGCAGGCGGCATCCGCTCATTGCAGGACGGCAAGGTCCGCTACGAGTGGCACGACGGGCAGTACATGGCGCGGCACCACCTGAAGGTGGTGACGGAAGCGGCAAAGCGCCACATCGCCGTGAACCCGCACGAACCGATCAAGGACACCGGCCTCAGGCGCACGTATCCGAACTGGGTGGCACGGGAGGGCGCGCGCGGGATGGAGTACAACGCCTGGGGGCAGCCGCCGAATCCGCCGGAGCACGAGGCGAACCTCGTCTTCACGCGCATGCTGGCGGGTCCCATGGACTTCACGCCCGGCGTCCTGTCGCTCAGGGGCCGCGGCGGGCAGAAGTTCCAGTCCACGATCGCGAAACAGCTCGCGCTCTACATCGTCATCTACAGTCCGATCCAGATGGCCGCGGACCTGCCTGAAAACTACGCGAGGTACCCGGAACCCTTCCGGTTCATCCGCGAGGTGCCCGTCGACTGGGCGGAGACGAAAGTCGTCGCCGGCGAGGTCGGCGACTTCGTGGCGATCGCACGCAAGGACCGGGCCGGGGCGGACTGGTACCTCGGTGCCGTCACCGACGAGGACGCTCGTGAGTTGCGCGTGCCGCTCGACTTTCTCGAACCCGGCCGGATCTATTCGGCCGAGATCTACCGCGACGGCGACGGCGCGGACTGGGCCACGAATCCGCACGCGATCGCGATCGAGCGGCGGGATGCGCGTCGGGAGGACGCGTGGACGATCCGCCTCGCGCCCGGCGGCGGGCTCGCGATCCGGTTCGCCGCGCGCGACTGAGCCGCCAGGCCAATAAGCGGGGATTATGTGATCCGTCGCGGCTCCGGCGCGGGCCGCAGCGCAACCGGCTCCCAGGGCAACCCCTCGCGGAACGCCACTGCCTGCGCGGAGCAGGCGAGGCCTCCGGCAATTATCCGCAGCATCCTTTCGAGTTTCTGGGTCATGGTCCTTGCTCCCGGCTGTCGAGGCATGGGAGCGATGCTGCGCCCGTGGCGATGCCCGCGGGTTTAGGACTCCCGCTATACTCATAAGTATTGCTTATGAGTCAGGTCACCGGCGCGCGCCAGAACTGGGAATCGCTGCGGGTTTTCGCGGCCTGCGCGGAGCGCGGCAGCTTCACGGCCGCCGCGGACGAGCTTGGTCTCACCCAGGCGGCCGTCAGCCAGCGCATCGCGCAGCTCGAGGAGCGGCTCGGCGTCGCCCTCTTCGTGCGGCGGCCACGGCTGCGGCTGACCAAGGCGGGCGCGCGGCTCGCGCCGCGCATCGCGCTCGGATTCACGGCCATCGAGCGGGCGCTGATGGAGCTGTCGAGCCCGCGGCTGCTGTCGCTCACGACGACCGTGACGTTCGCGACGCTCTGGCTGCTGCCGCGACTGCCGCAATTCCGGCGCCATGACCCCGGCATCTCGCTCGCGCTCGACATCGCGGACGAGTACCGGCCGCTCGACGACGGCCGCTTCGACGTCGCGATCCGCCATTGCCCGGCGCCGGGGCCGGACACGCATGCGCTGCCCCTGTTCCCGCTCGAGCTGACGCCCTACGTCTCCTGCAACCTGGTGAAGAAGGGCGAGCGCCTCTCCGTGGAAGCATTGGCACGCCTGCCGCTGATTCCGGAGGAGGCCTGGGACGACTGGTTCCGTGCCGCCGGCAGCCGCACGCCCGCCCGCGGCCGGCGCGGCCAGCTGCTCGTGCGCAACCAGCACCTGATCCTCGAGGGGGTGCTGGCGGGTGAGGGCGCGGGCCTGCTGACGCCGCGTTTCGCGGAGGCGCATGTCGCGAGCGGCCGGCTGCTGCGCCCGTTTGCGCAGACGATCACGTCCGGCTCGTATTTTCTCGCCTGGCACGAGGACCGCGACGACGACCCGCTGATCGCGAGCTTCCGCAGCTGGATCGAGAAAGCCCTCGCCGCCGGCGGCTAGGCGCTACCAGCCGTGGCCGGCCTCGGCGAGGAGCGCCGCGTACAGCGCGATGCCATGGCGGAACTCCTTCATGCGCAGGTTCTCGTTGGGCGCGTGCTGGTTGTTGTCGGCGTTCACGATCGGCGCGATGACGAAGGGCGCGCCCAGTACCTCGCCGATGGGCGCGATGGGCAGGCTCCCGCCCATGAGCGGCGGGACGCGCACGGCACCGCCCGTCGCCTTGCGCATCACGGCGATGACGCGCGCGACGGCCGGCACTTCCGGCGAGGACACCGCGGCCGCGTAGCCGTCGTCGCCCCAGTCGAAGCGCGCGAGCTTCGCGTGCTGCAGGCGATCCTCGGCGGTCGGTGGCGCATCGAGCAGCACGTAACCCTGCTTGCGGACGTGCGCCTCGATCGCCGCGCGCGAGCCCGCCACCGTCATGCCCGGCACCAGGCGCAGGTCGAAGCCCGCCGTCGCCTCCGCGTCGATGGCATTGCGCTGCGCGCCGCTGCCGCCGTACAGGAGCTGGGTCACGTTGAGCGACGGCCGCAGAATCGAGGCGCCGTAATCGAGCCCGCTCTCGCTCGCGCCGATGCCGGCCGAGGCAAGCATGCCGCGCGTGTCGAAGGCCTCCCGGGCGAGCGCGAGCGTCGACTCTGACGGCGGCGGTGGCGTGAGCCCGTCCACGAGGATGCTCCCATCCGCCGCCCGCATGGAGGCGATCAGCGCGGCGAGGCGCGCACCGGGGTTCGGCGCGACATTGCCGTAATGCCCCGAGTGCAGCGAGGTCGCCGGGCCGAATACCGTCAGGCGGAAGCCGGCAACGCCGCGCACGCCGAGCGACAATCGCGGCAGGCCGCGCGGGTCGACGGGCCCGTCGCCGAAAATCCAGAGATCGGCGCCGAGCTTGTCGCGATGTCCCGCGAGCGTCCGCGCGAGGTTCGGCGAGCCGGCTTCCTCCTCGCCCTCGAGGAAGACCTTCAGGTTTGCGGACAGCGGGATCTTCGCGGCGTCGAGCGCATCGAGGGCGGCGAGCAGGGCGACGATCGGGCCCTTGTCGTCGCTCGACGAGCGCGCATAAATGCGCGCCTCGTCCGGCAGCGGATATGTCGCTTCGCTCCAGGGGATCGCCGCCGCGCCGTCTTCCGCGCGCCCCATGCGCAGCACCGGCTCGAAGGGCGGCGACTTCCAGGCGGATTCCGGTCCGACCGGCTGGCCGTCGAAGTGCGCATAGAAAAGGAGCGTCCGCTTCGCGTTCGGCACGCGGCGCTCGCCATAGACTGAGACTGGGGCGCCGTGCGTCACGAGGATCTGTGGCTTGATGCCTCGCCTTTCCAGCATGTGATAAAGGTGGGCCGCATTCGCTCCCATGTCCTTCTCGCTCGTCGCGACGTTGGGCAATGCGACGAGCCCGCGGAGCTCCTCGACGATCGCCGCTTCGTGCTTTTTCAAATGCGCGTCGGCGGCGGCCATGGCGCCCGCCTCGTCAGCCTCCGCGGGCAGGGCGGCGATGAGGCTGCACGCGAGCATCGCGGCGCGAATGGAATGGATCATGGCGAGCTGCCCCCTGCCCGAAAGGGCAAGATCATCCCCACCGCGGTCCGAGGCCGCAACCCCGGGTGTTAGGATCGACGCTCGGGCCGCTCAAGGAGTACGCATCATGATCACGACAATCGCGTTGAGGTCCCTCCTCGCCGCCGCCCTGCTCTTGGCCACTGGTATGGCCAACGCCCAGGAATCCGCGCCGGCACCCGCAGCCTCCGCATCTCCGTCGCTCGCGTCGCAGAATGGCCTCTTCGTCTTTCCGGCCAAGGGCCAGGACGCCGCGCAGCAGGCGACCGACGAATCCCAGTGCTACGACTGGACCAAGACCCAGACCGGCTACGACCCGAAGTCCCCGCCCGCGCAGGCGGCAGCGCCCGCGGAGACGGATGACGGTCCGAAGGGCGAGCGCATCAAGGGTGCGGCGCGCGGCGCCGCGGCCGGCGCCGTCATCGGCGAGGTCGCGAACGACGACGCCAGCGAAGGCGCCAAGGTCGGCGCGGCCGCCGGCGTGGTCGCGGGCGGCCACCGGACGCGCAAGGATCGCCGCGACCAGCGCGAGAAAGCCGAGGAACAGGCGAAAGCCGATACGAAGGCGACCCAGACGGCCCAGGCCGACACTTTCAAGCGCGGGTTCTCGGGCTGTCTCGAGAGCCGGGGCTATACCGTCAAGTAGTCCGGGACCTCGTCTTTCGCGTATGCCACGGGCGTCACAGTCCGGGCGCTCCGTTACCGACTTGTTACCGGCCCGCGACTGACCCGAAAACCGGCCGGGCACTAGCCTTTCCAGCATTCGCCCCGCCGGGCCAGCAGGTTCTGTCGCATGTCCATCGCACTCGACCAGGTGACCAAGCGGTATCAATCGCTGCCGGTCGTCAACGACGTCTCCCTCGAGATCGAACAGGGCGAGTTCCTGGTGCTGCTCGGCCCATCCGGCAGCGGCAAGAGCACGCTGCTGCGCGCGATCGCGGGTCTCGTCGAAATCGATCACGGCCGCGTCTCGCTGCACGGCCGCGACGTCACCGGCGTCGCCGCCCGCGACCGGGGCGTCGGCTTCGTGTTCCAGCATTACGCCCTGTTCCGCCACATGAGCGTGGCGGACAACGTCGAGTTCGCCTTGCGCGTCCGGCGCATGAAGCGCGCCGACCGGCTGGCGCGCCGCCAGGAGCTCCTGAAGCTCGTGGCGCTCGACGGCATGGACGACCGGCTGCCGACCCAGCTCTCGGGCGGCCAGCAGCAGCGCGTCGCGGTGGCGCGCGCGCTCGCCCACCGTCCCGAGGTGCTGCTGCTCGACGAGCCCTTCGGCGCCCTCGACGCGAAGATCCGCGAGGAGCTCCGGCGCACGATCCGTCGGATCCAGCAGGAGCTCGGCGTCACCACGATCCTGGTCACGCACGACCAGGACGAGGCCTTCGCCATGGCCGACCGCATCGGGGTCATGCACCAGGGGCGCCTCCTCGAGGTGGGCACCCCGGATGAGCTCTACGCCCGGCCGCGAACGCGCTTCGTCGCGACCTTCCTGGGTGCCGCGAACCTCCTCCTCGGCTACCGGCGCGGCAAGAAGCTCCGGTTTGAACGCCCCGGAGCGGAAAACGTCACGCCGCGCGAGATCGTCGCCGTGATCCGGCCCGAGGAGATCGAGTTCTCTTCCGGCAAGTGGCGGGACGACCTCACTTTCGTCGGCACCGGCGTAGTGCAGGAACTCCAGTTCGCGGGCGCCACGGAGCGGCTGCGCGTGCGCATGGCCATGGATGGACCGCTGCCGGCGACACCCGACCGCGACGGCGCCGACGGCAGCGGCTGGCTGCTCGACGCCTCGCGCAGCTTCCCCGAGCAGCGCGCGAACCCGCTCGCCATCGGCCAGCGGGTCGACGTGCACGCGCGGCGTATCCACAGCCTGCCCACGCCGATCACGAGCTTCACCGTCATCGCGCGCGAGCAGGCGGCGGCCAACGCACTGCGCGACACGCCCTTTCTCGCGACGCTCGCCACCCGCATGCAGACACGCATCACCACGCGCACGACGCGCACCGCGAGCGCGCCGCCCGGCATGCCGGTGCTCGCCGCCGGATCCGGAGCGAGCGCGACGGCGCTCTGGAACCTCGCGCACGGCGCCTCGCAGATCCTGGTGATGCCCCCGGGCGCGCAGCTGCCAACGCGCATCGTCGTCCTGCCGGGCGCGGAGGCGGGCATTGGCGCGCTCGGCGTCGCGGCGAGCCTCCTGCGTCATATCCCGGCGGAATCCGTGCTGCTCGCGATTCACGCAGGCGCGACCCCGGATCGCGAGCGCGCCTCGCGGCTGCGGCTCCTGCTCGATGCACGTTCCCGCGCGCTCACCGAGCACGGCCTCGACCTGCGCACGGAGCTGCGCTTCGGAGACCCGAACCAGGAGCTGGCGCGCGAACTGTCGGTGGACGCGAACTCGATGCTGGTGCTCGGGCTCGATACGCTCGACGGCGCCGAGGCAGAGCAGCTCACGGCTCTGCTGGAGGGCCCGCTGCTGCGCCCCGTGCTGATCGTGCGCGCCCCGGACAGGGCAGGTTGAGCATGGCGGGCGGTCGCATCGTCGCGCCGAACCCGTTGCCCGGCTTCGGCCTCACGTTCGGCTTCACCACGTTCTTCCTGAGCGCGGTCATCCTGCTGCCGCTCGCGGCCATGGTCATCCGCGCGCTCGGCATCCCGCCGGCCGAGCTCCTCGAGATGCTCCTGGACGAGCGCGCCGTCGCCTCCTACCGCCTCTCCTTCGGCGCGGCGGCGCTCGCGGCCGCGATCAACGCCGTGTTCGGCTTCATCGTCGCCTGGTCGCTGGTCCGTTACGACTTCCCGGGCCGGCGCCTGCTCGACACGATGATCGACCTGCCGTTCGCGCTGCCGACCGCCGTCTCCGGCATCGCGCTCGCGACCGTATTCTCCCCCACCGGCTGGCTCGGCCAGAAGCTCGCCATAGCCGGCATCCAGGTCGCCTACACCTGGCTCGGCGTCGTCGTCGCACTCGTCCTGATCGGCCTGCCCTTCGTCGTGCGCTCGGTCCAGCCGGCCCTCATCGAGGTGCGCAAGGACCTCGAGGACGCCGCGGAATCGCTGGGCGCCGGCGGCTTCCACGTGTTCCGCCGCATCATCCTGCCGACCGTGATGCCGGCGCTCGCGACCGGGTTCACGCTCGCCTTCGCGCGCGGCATCGGCGAGTACGGCTCGGTGGTCTTCATCTCCGGCAACCTTCCGCTCAAGACCGAGATCACGCCGCTACTCATCGTGATCAAGCTCGAGCAGTACGACTACCAGGGCGCCGCCGCCCTCGGCTTCTTCATGCTCGCGATGTCCTTCGTGATGCTGCTGGCGATCAACCTGGTCCAGCAGTGGGGCCAGCGCCGGATGGGCATCGGGGTGAACCGCTGATGGCCGCCGGGGCGAGCGTCGCGACCGAAGTCCGCCCGCTCACTCGGGGCCAGCGTGCCGCGCGAGTCGGGATGCTGGCCGTGTCCTTCGGATTCCTCGGCCTTCTCCTGCTCGCGCCGCTCGGTGCCGTGCTGGTGCAGGCGCTCGCCAAGGGCTTCGGAGAGTGGGTCTTCAGCCTAAAGGATCCTGATACCGTCGCGTCTATCAAGCTGACGCTGCTGACCGCCGCGATCGTGGTGCCAGCCAACACAGTCTTCGGCATCTGCGCAGCCTGGGCCATCGCGCGCTTCGAGTTTCGCGGCAAGAGCCTGCTGGTCACCCTGATCGACCTGCCGTTCGCGGTATCGCCGGTCATCGCGGGCCTGGTGCTCGTGTTCCTGTTCGGCACGCAGGGCTGGTTTGGCAACTGGTTACTCGATCGCGACATCCAGATCATCTTCGCGGTGCCCGGCATCGTGCTGGCGACGATCTTCATTTCCTTCCCTTACGTCGCGCGCGAGCTGATCCCGCTGATGCAGCAGCAGGGCAGCGACGAGGAGGTTGCCGCCCTCTCGCTCGGTGCCCGGCCGTGGATCACGTTCGTGCGCATCACGCTGCCGAAGATCAAGTGGGGGCTGCTCTACGGCGTGATCCTCTGCAATGCCCGCGTGATGGGCGAGTTCGGCGCGGTCTCGGTCGTGTCGGGCCACATCCGCGGAGTCACCAATACCATGCCGCTGCAGGTCGAGATCCTCTACAACGAGTACAACTTCGTCGCCGCCTTCGCGGTGGCTTCGCTCCTCGCGATGCTCGCGATCCTCACACTGATTGCCAAGACTCTGGTTGAATGGCGCTCCGGGACCGGAGGACATTGAGCTTGCACCCGGTGTTGCGGAAAGCGAAGGCCTTCGCCTGGCAGCTCGGCCGTCAGGCGAAGCCGGGATTGCAGCGGCTGCTCGCCCGCCCGCGATCCCTCGAGCGGCTGCTGCTCGTCACGACCGCGGGCCTGGTCCTCTTCTCGATCGTCTCGATTGCACTCACCTCGCTCGGCCTCCTGCGCGACCAGGCCTCCGAACAGGCGCTCTCGCGCGTCCGCGCCGCCGCGCATCAGGCCCGCTATGAAATACGCCGCGTCGGCGAGGAGACCGTCACGGCGTCGCGCCTCCTGGCGGGCCGCCCGACCCTCGCACGCCTCATACGTGACGCGAACCCGGTCCAGCTCCAGCTGTTCCTGCGTCGCTTTTGCGATACCGCCAGGCTCGATGCCTGCGCGCTATTCGACGGGAGCCAGCTCGTCGTGTCTGCGGGCGAGGAGGCCGATTGGCCGGCCGCGCTCGAGGCTGCCGACGAGCAGGGCGAGTCCTTCATGGTCGCGAGCCGGGTGCGCGGCCCCCTGGGCGCCCGCGCCAACATTCCGGGATTCGAGGACGGGCGGGTGGTGGTGATCCGCGAGCTCGACGAACGCCTCGCGGCGGAGCTCTCGCGACAGGTGAATGCGGAGATCCAGCTGGTGCCGATCACGGCGTGGCTGGACAGCGTCGATCCTGATGTTCGCGACGTGCATTCGGAAGCGCTCGCGACCGGCAGCATCGCGGTCGCGGAAATCGTGCCGCGCAGCGAGTTCGCGGCGAGCCTTCCGGTCTTCGCCTCTACCGGCGAAGCCATACTCCTGATCCAGGCGCGCCTGCCGGCGACTGCCGGCGCCGGCGCAGTCACGAGTTTCGTTCGCAGGCTCGCGCTGGTTTCGGTCCTGCTCGCGGTCGTCGCACTCTTTGCCGCGCTCCTGCTCGCGCGGCGCATCGGCGCTCCGATCCAGGCGCTCGCCAACTATGCCGAGCGCCTCGGCCAGGGCGATTTCTCGTCGTCGATCCCGGCGCAGGGCACCCAGGAAGTCGAGGCGCTCGCGCGCACCATGGACGACATGCGGCGGAATCTCCTCGACCTGACGACGACGCTGCGGCAGAACGAGGCGCAGGCCCAGGCCGTGCTCCAGGGCGTCGTGGAGGGTGTCTACGCGGTCGACGTCGACCGGCGCATCCGGTACCTCAACCCGCAGGCGGCGAAGATGCTGGGAGCGACCCCGGAATCCCTGATCGGCCAGTTCTGCGGGGATGTCCTGAAGCCGCGCGACGTGGACGGCCGACGGCCCTGCGATTTCATATGCCCGATCTACACGGCACGCGACGACGGCAAGGCCCAGTTCACTCATCACCTCCAGGCCGGTGGCGTGGACCGCACGGTCGTCGTCACGAGCGCGGCGCCGGTCGGCGGCCTCCAGGTCCAGGTAATGCGCGACGAGACCGAGCTCGAGGCCGTGCGTCGCGCGCGGGACACGGTGCTCGCCAATATCTCGCATGAATTCCGCACGCCGCTCGCCGCCCAGCTCGCCTCGGTCGAGCTGATGCTGGACAACCTCGACGCCATGCCGCGGGAGCGCCTCGGGGAGCTGCTCGAGTCCCTGCAGCGCGGGACGCTGCGCCTGACTCGCCTGATCGACAACCTGCTGGAGAGCGTGCGCATCGAGTCGGGCCAGCTCGGCATCCGGCGACAGAGCGTCTCGCTCGCGCAGGTGGTCGAGGACGCCGAGGACCTGATGTCGGGCCTGCTCACGCAGCGCCGTCAACTGCTGCGCACCGCGATCCCGCAGGACCTGCCGAACATCACCGGCGATGCGCCACGACTCACCCAGGTGGTCACGAACCTGCTCGCGAACGCGAACAAGTACGCGCCCGAAGAAAGCGAGATCACCGTCGGCGCGGCGCGCAAGGGCGCGAAGGTCGAGCTGTGGGTGGAGGATGCGGGTCCCGGCGCGCCGGAGCTCGGGGGCGCTTCCATCTTCGAGCGCTTCTACCGCGCTGCCGACCGCGAGCCGGATCCGCGCGGCCTCGGACTCGGCCTCTGGATCGTCAAGTCGATCGTCGAGCGGCACGGCGGCGAAGTGAATGCCGCGCGCACGCCGGCCGAGACGACGAGGTTCACCGTGACCCTGCCGCTGGGCACGGACGCCGCATGAAGCTGCTCGTCGTCGACGACGACCCGGACCTCCTGGCGCTCGTCGCCTTCTCGTTGACGAACGCCGGCTACGCCGTGGTCAAGGCCGCCGACACGGGCGAGGCGCTACGCGTCTTCGAGGCGGAGGTGCCCAACCTCGTGATCCTCGACATCAACCTGCCCTCCGGCAGCGGCTTCGACGTCTGCAGGGCGATCCGTGCACGCTCCGAAGTACCGGTCATGATGCTGACGGCGCGTGGCGACGAGGAAGACCTCGTGCGTGCGCTGGAGCTGGGCGCGGACGATTACCTGACGAAACCCTTCAGCCCGCGGACGCTGCTCGCGCGCGTGAAGGCGCTGTTGCGTCGCGCCGGGATTGAGCAGGCCGACATCGTCGAATCGGGCCGGGTCGCACTCGACCTCGAGGCCCATACGATCGCCATCGACGGGGGCGCCCCGTTGCGGCTGACGCGCCTCGAGACGCGCCTGCTGCAGATCCTGGTGGCCCAGGCGGGGCATGTGGTTTCCGCGGAGCGCCTGCTCGCGCACGTCTGGGGTCATCGCGGCAGCGGCGATCGCCAGCTCCTGAAGCAGCTCGTGCACCGCCTCCGCCAGAAGCTGGAGCGCGATCCGGCGGGCGCCGACCTGTTGCACACGGAGTCCGGCGTCGGTTACCGGCTCAAGGCCTGATAAAGGAAAAAGGGGACAGACCCGTTTTTGCTGGATCTGTCCCCTTTTACGGGCGTTTACTTCTTCAGGTAAATCTGGTCGAAGATGCCGCCGTCGTTGAAATGCCTCTCCTGCGCCTTGTTCCAACCGCCGAAGTCGGCGATCGTCACCATCTTCACGTCCGGGAACACGCCGGCGTGCTTCTTCAGGACCGCCTCGTCGCGTGGCCGATAGAAATTCTTCGCGATGATCTCCTGCCCCACCGGTGAATACAGGTATTCAAGGTAGGCGCGGGCGACGTCCGTGGTCTTCTTTCTCAGGGTCACGCGATCCACGACGGCGACTGCGGGCTCCGCCAGGATGCTGAGCGAGGGGACGACGATCTCGAACTTGCCTTCCCCGAATTCCTTGACCGCGAGATGCGCCTCGTTTTCCCAGGCGAGCAGCACGTCGCCTATGCCGCGCTGTACGAATGTCGTCGTCGATCCACGAGCTCCCGTATCGAGAACCGGCACGTTGCGGTAAAGCTTCGCAATGTAATCAGTGGCTGTCTTCTCGCTCCCGCCCGGCTGGCGCTCGGCCCAGGCCCAGGCCGCGAGATAGTTCCAGCGCGCCCCGCCCGAGGTCTTCGGGTTCGGCGTTATCACGGACACGCCCGGCTTGGTCAGGTCGCCCCAGTCCCTGATCTTCTTGGGGTTGCCCTTGCGGACCAGGAACACGATCGTCGACGTGTAGGGCGAGCTGTTGTTCGGCAGGCGGGACTGCCAGTTCGCCGGCAGCAACTTGCCCTGCTTGACCAGCGCATCCGTGTCGTACGCCAGCGCGAGCGTGACAACGTCAGCCTGCAGGCCGTCAATCACGGTGCGCGCCTGCTTCCCGGAGCCGCCATGCGACTGACGGATCGAAATATCCTGTCCGGACTTCTTCTTCCAGTACGCGGCAAACGCCTTGTTGTACTCCTCGTACAGCTCGCGCGTCGGGTCGTACGACACGTTGAGCAGCACGGTCTCGGCTGCGCCGGCTGTCGCGATGAACGCGAGGCTGCCCGCGATCGCGCCGACGATGCGGCGCCAGGTCTTCGTGGACTTCATGATGCTTATCTCCTATTCAAAACCCGATCGCGAGGCGAAGCTGCACGGCATCCTCGTCCGGACGGTCGGCACCGGCGGCTGCGCCGCCTTCGAAGCTCGTGCGCTCGTAGTCGAGCAGCCACTTGACGTTCTCGTTGAGATACCAGTTCAGGCCGACGCCCCAGGACTCCGCCTCGCTCGCGTTCGTGAGCGGATCGGCGAAGGAGTTGGAGCCGCCCGTGAAGGCATTCTCGTCGACCTTCAGTGCCTGCGCACGCGCAACCAATTCGAACGCGCCCCACGTGTTGTCTTCCAGCGAGAACCTCGCCTTCGGCTGGAAGCCGCGGAACGAGGCCTCCTCGCCCGTCAGGAAATACGACGCGGCAAGCTGCCAGGCATAAGTGTCCACCGTGGCGCTGCGCACGCCGGTCGGCACGACGCGCGAGACCTCCTGTTCAACTTCGGTGTACTCGCCGATCAGGCCGAGGCTGCCCACGTAGTAGTACATCTGCGGCGCGATACGCGTGCGCTCGCCGTCCGCAATCGTGCCGGCGGGGGCGCCCACCGTCGTGCTGAACTGCCGGAAGCGGAAGAACGTCGACTGGCCGGGCGTGCGGAAGGACGGCAGCAGCGGCTGCAGCGAATTCCCGGTCTGGTCGGTGAAGGTGCCGGCGACGCCGAAGCCGAGGCCGCGGAGCGCAAAGCTGTCGCTTTCCGCGAACGGATGCGCGAACAGGCGGAGCGCGTACTCCTTGTCGTCGCTCACGTCCACGTCGGCGAAAGTCTCGCTGCTGCCGCCGTCGTTCGAGCCGTTGAGGAAGGCGGCCTGATACGAGAACCGGCCGCCGCCGAGGTCGCCGCCGATCTGCATGCCGATGTCGCGGTTCGGGGCGAGGCTCGTCGGGTAGCCGCGCTGCACCCAGCGTATGTCGTTGGCGGACTGCAGGCGCTCGAGGCCGACCGGTGACTTGAACTTGCCGACGGTCAGCACCGACGCGGGGTTGAATCGCGCGGCGAGGTAGGCGTCCTGGATCACGGTCCGGCCCTGGCCGAAGTCCGGCATGATTTTGAAGTCGTAGATGCCGGCGAACGTGCCCTCGAGAGTCGGGCGCACCCGGGTGGCCTGAAAGGTGTCGATGGACAGGGTCGGGTCTTCGCCCTCGACATAGCGGCCGTCGAGGTGGACCGTTCCGCGCAGCCGGAGCGTGTTCTTGCCGTCCGCGGACCGGATGCTGAAGCCCTTCGGCCCCGCGCTGACGACCGCCGTCGTTTCCTTGGCCGAGGCCGCGGCCTCGTCCGTGATCTCGAGCTTGCGCTCGAGCACGAGGATCTTCTGTTCCTGTTCTTCGATCCGCTTCAGGAGCTCCTCGTTGGAGACTTCCTGTGCCTGCGCGGCGAGCGGCAGAGCAAATGCCGCAAAAATGGCTGCGCGCAGCGTGTGTGGCTTCACCATGTGTTCCCGGACCTCCCAGTCCCGTTGCGTTGCAGGGTCAGGAGCCATGCTAGGGACGGGTGGTTATCGCGTCAGTCGGGTGTCGGTGACTAAGCGGTCACATTGAGGGCCGCAGGCGTACAAGCCCGTCTGAACCGCGCATTCCGTGACTCAGGTCCGCGCGCGCGTTACTTCCCGATGCAGAAGGTCGCGAACACGGCGCCCAGCACCGCGTCGCTCGAGGTCTCGCCCGTCACTTCGCCGAGCGCCTGGTGGGCCTGGCGCAGCTCTTCCGCGACGAGCTCGAACGAGGCGCGCTCGCCGAGGCGTCCTTCCGCGACCTCGAACAGGCTCTGCGCCCGCGCGAGCGCGTCGAGGTGCCGGCGGCGCGCGGACCAGGCACCGCTCTCGCACTGGTAGCCCGCGGCGGACTTCAGCTGCTCGCGCAGCGCCGGCAGGCCCGCGCCCGTGAGCGCCGAGACCGCGACGACCGGCTGGTCCTCCAGTTCCGGGGCGGGCAGCGCGTCCGGCAGGTCCACCTTGTTCCAGACGACGAGCGTCGCG
>DATEEF010000064.1:0-14989 GCA_035281265.1 Steroidobacteraceae bacterium | reverse complement strand
CTGGCGCGCGAATGCGAATGCCCTCGAAAGGCTCGACGACTACGAATCCACCGAGGCACTGCTGCTGGAGGCCTCTGGCCAGTTCCCGCAGTCCGCCTGGCCGCGCGATCGGCTGGCTGCGCTTCGCGAGCGGCGACTGCTGGAGCAGGGCACCCGCCTCTCGGCCGACCTCAGCTACGAGGAGCTGACCGGCGGGCGCACGCCGTGGAAAGGCGCCTCCCTCGCGCTCAACCACCGCTTCGCGGACCACCGCAGCGCCTTCGCCGCCCTGCACCTCGAGGAGCGCTTCGACACGCGCGACGAGCAGGCGATCCTCGGCTACGCGGGCAAGCTCGGCGCGGCCTGGTCCTTCGCCCTCACCGGCGATGTCGCGCCGGATGCCGAGGTCCTGCCGGAGTGGTCCCTCTCAGCCGAGGCCGCCCGCGGGCTGCCCGATGCCTGGGGTGTCGGTTTCCGCCTGCGCCACGCAAGCTACCTCGCCGCCGACGTCGACACGGTGTCGGCCTCGCTCGACAAGTACCTCGGCGCCTGGAGCGTCGGCTACTCGCTGAACGCCGCCAAGACCTCGGACATCGACGATCCCAGCTTTGGCCACCTGCTTCGCCTGGCACGCGAGTACGGCAACTCGAGCCGCGCCGCGCTGATCGTCGGCTTCGGCGAGGAGGCCGAGACCGTCGCGCCCGGCGTCGTGATGGTGACCGACACGCGCAGCGTCTCGCTTTCCGGCCTGCACTGGACGAGCACGGCCTGGGGATTTGCCTGGGAGGCCGGCTGGTACGAACAGGGCGACCTGTACGACCGGTTCCGGATCCGCCTTGGACTCGAACACCGGTTCTGAATTCATCGTCACGCTCGCGTGGCGCAGCGCCGAGTTCGCGGCGCTGGCCTCGGCGGCGCTCCTCTTGCTGTCGCTCATCGTACGGCGCTACTACCGCTTCGAGGCGCGCCTCAACGAGCGCGTCATCGCGACCTGGCGGCCGCTGCTCACGCGCATCGCGCTGGAGGACGACGACCCGAACGCATTACCGCGCCTTCCCGCCCGCCACCTGCCGTACCTGATGGAGGAGTGGAACGCGCTCAACGACGTCGTGCGCGGCGAGGCCGGCGAGCGCCTGAACGCCGCGGCTCGCGCGCTCGGCTTCGAGGTCGCGGCGCGGCGCTTCCTGCATTCGCGCCAGGTCGGCCGGCGCATCCTCGGCATCCGCACGCTCGGCCACCTGCGCGACCCGTCCTCGTGGCAGCCGTTGCAGGAGCAGCTCGCCTCGCAGAATGCGCTGGTGTCGTTCTACGCGGCCGCGGCGCTCGTCCGCATCGACGCGCAGCGCGCGATGCCCGGCATCATGAACCAGCTCGCCGAGCGCGAGAGCTGGCCCGGCGAGGCGATGGCGCGCCTGCTCGTCGACGCCGGCGCCGACGTCGCGCGCGAGCCGATCCGCGCGCTGATGCTCTCGCTCGCGCCGGCCAAGATCCCGCCGCTGTTGCCCTGGCTGTCGCACGTGGATGCCGTGCTGGGCAGCGAGGTCGCGGCCGAGCTCCTGCGCCGGTACCCGGAGGATGCCGACATCGTAGCCGCCGCGCTGCTCGTCGTGATGGATCCCAAGCTCCTGCCGGAGCTCGCCCGCTACGCGGACTCGCAGGACGCCGACGTGCGCCAGAGCCTCGCCTCCGCCTACGGCCGGCTGGGAGGCATGCGCGATATTGAACCCGTCGTTCGCCTGATGTGCGACCGCGTCTGGTGGGTGCGCTACCGCGCCGGCCAGGCGCTGCTCGCGCTCAAGGGCATGACGGTCGACCGGCTCGAGGCGATCCGCGCGCAGGTGGGCGACGTCTACGCGCGCGACATGCTCGAGCACGTGCGGGCGGAGGCGACAGTCCGATGAACGCCTTGCGCCACTTCCTGGAGGCCGTGCAGTGGGGTTTCCTCGGCTATTTCATCCTGCTGAACGTCATCTACCTCGGCCTCGCGTTGATCGCGGTCTATCGCCTGCGCCGCTACATGGGCGGCGTCGCCGCGGCCGAGCGCGTCTACACGCACCTGCAGATGCCGGTGTCGCTGGTCGTGCCGGCGTACAACGAGGAGGGCACGATCGCGACCTCGGTACGCGCGCTGCTGCAGCTGCGCTACCAGCATTTCGAGATCATCGTCGTGAACGACGGGTCGAAGGACGGCACGCTGGGCGCCCTGAAGCGCGAATTCGACCTGACGCCGTTCCCCGAAGCCTATCGCGTGCAGATCAAGACGCAGCCGGTGAGGAAGGTCTATCGCTCGCGCAAGTACCCGAACCTGCGCGTCATCGACAAGGAGAACGGCGGGAAGGCGGACGCCTGCAACGCGGGCCTCAACGCCGCCCGGCACCCGATCTTCTACTGCGGAGACGCCGACTCCGTGCTCGAAGTCGCGAGCCTCGAGCACGTCGTCCGGCCGTTCCTCGAGGACCCGCGCACCGTCGCCTGCGGCGGCACGGTGCGCATCGTCAATGGCTGCCAGGTGCGCGGCGGCGTGATCGAGAAGGTGGGCCTGCCGAAGAATCCGCTCGCGCTCGTGCAGGTGGTCGAATACCTCCGCGCCTTCCTCGGCGGCCGCCTCGGCTGGAGCGCCGTCAACGGGCTGCTGATCGTGTCCGGCGCGTTCGGCGTGTTCCACCGCGACACTGTCGTCGCGGCGGGCGGCTTCCGCGCGGACGTGATCGGCGAGGACATGGAGCTGATCGTGCGCCTGCATCGCCACCTGTCTGCGCGCGGCCAGCGCTATCGCGTGTCGTACATCCCGGATCCCGTGTGCTGGACCGAGGCGCCCGAGGACCTCGCGACGCTCGCGAAGCAGCGCAAGCGCTGGCAGCGCGGCCTTGCCGAGAGCCTGTGGGAGAACCGCCAGCTGCTGTTCGCGAAGGGCAGCGGTGCGGCCGGCTGGCTCGCGTTCCCGTTCTTCATCGTGTTCGAGCTGCTGAGCCCGCTGATCGAGGTCGGCGGACTCGTCGTCATGGCGCTCGCCTGGGCGATGGGCGGCATGACGGGCGTGGGCTTTCTCGCCTTCGTCGCGGCGGCGTTCGCACTCGGCGTGATGCTGTCGACGACCGCGCTGCTGCTCGAGGAGCTGTCGTTCCACACCTACCCGAAGGCGCGGCACCTGCTCGCGCTCTTCGGCGTCTCGCTGCTCGAGAACCTCGGCTACCGCCAGCTCAACTCCTGGTGGCGGCTGCAGGCGCTCTGGGGCTGGCTGCGCGGCGAGCGCATGCAATGGGGCGCGATGAAGCGCAACGCGAGCTGGCAGCAGTAGCTGGACAAGGCCGCCGCACTCCCTCTTCGGCACTCAATCCTCGGGAACAAGGTAGCCGGCAATCTTGCTGGATACGCTGCCCGTAGGCTCATTGCCTATGAGTTCGTATGCATCCGCCCTGAAGAACTGGCCTGCGCCAACGACCAGGCCTGTCGTGTAGTGCCGTTCAAGTCGAGCGAAGCCGAGCGTGCATTGCACGGTATGCCTGATCAGCACGGAAGTGCTGCCGCCCGGGAAGTGGCGCTTTAGATCGAGAGTGATGAGGTCGTCACCCGAGCATGGCGCCTCCATTTCGAAGTCGGTCAGTACGACGACATGGCCCGCCGGTACTGCAAAGCTCGGCGCGCTACCGCTTTGCGGATCGTAACGGCCTGACGAATCCCGGTTGGCATAGAAATACACAAGACGGCTCGGCTTCTGCCCAACGTGCGTGACCGTCCCTGCGTCGGCGTCCTGGACCGGAATCGCGTCTGCGTTGCTGACTTCCACGGGAACGACCGTGTTCGTGATCCGCGTATTGACCGGACTTGACACTGGATTGACAACAGTGACGTTCGGTGGCTTCGTCTGGGCGAGGGCTGTGAACGGAGCGGTTGCCACGAGCGCAAACGCCGTTGCGGATATCAAGCCGGCCCTGCCCGGCTGCATGAACGAACGCATGTGATTTTTCTCCTCTTTTACGACCAAGCGGGGTCGTCCCCCCAATTCCGATCCATCGTCACGGCTTGTCCAGCAAGTAGCCGATAACGCTCACATGAACGGCGCCGGCGCCAGCCGAAGTGCTTGGAACGCCGCATGCCCAGAGATCGCCGTCCGTGTACGCATGCACGTATTGCCCGCCCGCCGAATGGTTGGTGTCGACACCGGCTGCCGACTTTCCAGCGGGCACGACCAGGAAGTCATCCGGCGCGCTCGGTTGGCGAAGCATGAAACGGACGATTTCCGCCGGGGCGGAAATCGTGCCGTGGGCGGAAACGTACTCAATGACCAGACGCTTGCCTGCGGGGACGACGATGGGATCGTTGGGATTGCAGCCACCGCCGCCGCTGATGCTGACGTTGACGACCTTGAAGAATATTTCGCGAGTCGCCTCGGGATCCGGAATCGTCACGGGAATCGGATCGGCGTTGCTCACTTCCACGGCCAATACCGAGTTCGTGATACGAGAGTTCACCGGGTTTGATACGGGATTGATGACCGTGACGGTGGGCTTGGTTTGTGCGTAGGCCTCGATCGGAAGCAGCGCGCCTCCGTTGGCGAGCGCAAGCGACACGAGGAGTGCCGTCGCGTTGGCGGGTATCCGGATGCAATGCATATACGGGCTCCCCTTGAGAGAAATGTCTTGTCAATTGGCTGGCCGTCAGTCGAGCGTGACGCGCAACACCTGGCCGCCGCCCGGGAAAATCCCGAAGTTGCTGAGGTACACAGCGCCGTCGGATCCGATTGCGACGCCGGCCGGGAAGACAAGCCCTTCCAGCACGACTTCGGGATCCCCGTTCTTCGGCTTGCGCAGGAGCCGCCCGTTGCCGACGCCCGGATCGGCACCCGGCCCCGGCACGAATCCGCTCGCGATCTCGACGATGTAGAGCGTGCCGTCCCTGGCGAAAGCCATGTCGACGACGGCGGTCAGGCCGGTGACGTACGGCGTCGCGGATCCGCCTTCCCGCGGGACGCGCCAGATGGTCGACGCTTCACGGAAGAACGGCGCACCCGTGAGCTGCCCGACGTAGATGTTGCCGTCGGGGCCTCGCGTCACCGTCGTCGGCACGGCCTCAGTGCCGAACGCCGTCGGTGGCAGCACGACGAAGGTCCGTTCGCGCTGCGGCGTCAGCAGGTCCATCGAGCCTGACTCGATCAGCGCGTTCGCGCCCGCATCGGCGACGATGCGCCGGTTCGCGAGCACGAGGACGCCGTAGGGATTGGTGTCGATCCGCCCGCCGGCGGGGTTGTGGCGCGCCTCGTTGCCGGCGATGTCGGCGACCGGGAAGTAGAGGCCCTCCGGCGTCGCGAGCAGCATGGTGCCGAACAGGCGCGACTTCGAACCCAGCCCCGGGCGCAGCGCCGGGTCGCCGCCCCATCCCATCACGATGAATGCCGAATTGCCACGGAACTGGACATCGACAGGACCGCTTGCCGCCGCGAAGCCGCCCGGCGCCGCCATGGACGGCAATCCATCCAGGATCCGTCGAGGCACTTCGCTGCCGTCGATGTCGATGCGCGTCACGCCGCCCGTTTCGCCGTAGCAGACCTCCACCGGCTGGCCGTCCGGGGCGGGACGGCAATTGCCGTTGCCGCCACTGCCTGCCTCAGCCACGTACAGGTCGCCGTTGGAGGCGAAGCCGAGGCCGCGCGGGTTGTTCAGCCCCTCTGCGATGACTTCGACGCGCGGTGCGCCAGCCTCGGCCTGTAGAGCCACAAGCGCCATGACCATTGCGACAGTTACGCGAGATTTCGTGTTCATTGAATTGTCCTTCTGCCTGTTCGTTGCGGCTCACCGCGTAAACTGAAAATCGGCAGTCCGGTAAAACGTGCTGCCGTCGGGATTGCGCTCCCCGAGGTCGAGCCGCAGCCGCCGACAGGTGCCCGCGTAGCTCTTCGCCGTCGACCAGTTGAGCTGGTAGACACCCTCGCCGAGGTTCTGCAGTCCGGACTGTCCCTGGGCATATTCCTCGATGGCGTCAGTGCTGCTTCCCGCCGACTCGCAGTCGATCTCGACGGACGAGATCTTCACGTTGGCCGGGGCGAGGTCGGTCACGGGCGTGACGGTTTCGTCGAATACCTGCCACTTCAGCGGGATCGAGCGACCGGCCTTCGCTACGTTCAGCGCGTCGGGGTCAACCGGAATCCCGAATCCGCGAAAGTAGTAGTTCGGGATGATCGCAAACACCGTACCGCCGAGCTCGAAGACGCTGGGGGAAGTCAGCGCGCTGAAGTCGAAAGTGAAGCGGTTCAGCACGCTGTCGTAGGGCGGCAGGATGGGCGGGCTACCAGGCTGTTCCACCGCGGACCATTCGCTCCCGGTCCACCAGGCCAGCCGGACCGGATTGGGCGGCAGTACGGGGTTGGGCGGTAGAACGGGATTAGGTGGCAAGACCGGGTTTGGCGGCAGGACTGGATTCGGCGGGAGGAACTCGCCGGCAATCTCGTCGCCCTCATCGGGACTGCTGAGTTGCAGATCCAGGAAAGCCGCGGCCCGCACCGGATTGGGCGGCAAGCCCGACGGCAATCCGTCGTACGTCGTCACCGAAATCAAGGATGCCGTTGTGGCCGTCGCGCTGCGGGTATATGTCGCCGAGATCCCTGCCGGGCGGGGTGACCCGAACACGGCCGTAGAAACCGTGTCGGTACCGCCGGGCTGCACGAGGGCGGAATCCGTGGCCGCGACCCCGGAAGTGGTCACGGAAAGCGTTCCCAGCCAGCTGCGTACGTCACAGGCGGAACTCGGCACCTCGCCTTCGACGGTAAGGGTGTGCGTCCCAGGCGTAACCGGACCGAGATTGATCGTCCCCGTGCTGGCACCTGCCGCGACGCCATTCGTGCGTGACGGGGTCCCCCCGTCCACGGACAGCAGCACATTGACCGCGGTGCAATTGTCGTCCGCGGCCGTGACCTCGGCGCTGAGCGACCCGTCAGTCGTCACGTTGAAATGCTGTGCCGGGTTGCAGAGCGGCTCCTCGCCTTCGCAGGGCGATTGCCCGACGGGGTAGGTGGCCGTTGCGGCCTGCGCGCCGAACGACGCCGCGGCAGCAATAAAGAACGCAAAAATGATCGAGCCAGGGCTTGTCCGGTACATGGATTGACGCCTCCCATCGTTATGTCACGCACGTCCCTGTGTCCGATTGACTCGGCTGAAGGGCGGTCCGTAACCTCAATAACGACGAAGGGGAGCAAAACCGATCACTGCCGCGGACATCACGCGACTCCTGTCGGCCTGGAGCCAGGGTGACCGCACGGCCCTGGAGCAGGTCACGCGCCTCGTTTACGCGGAACTGCGGCAGATCGCGCACAAGTACATGGCTGGCCAGCGGTCGGACCACACGCTGCAGACCACGGCGCTCGTGAACGAGGCCTACCTGCGCCTCGCCGGCCAGGCCGACCCGGGCTTCGCCAACCGCTCGCATTTCCTGGCGGTGGCCGCGACGGCCATGCGGCAGGTCCTCGTGGACTACGCGCGATCGACGCTCCGGAAGAAGCGGGGTGCGGGCGCCAGGGCCGTGACGCTCGACGAGGGCGCGCTGCTGTCGCCGGAGCCGCCGCAGGAAATCCTCGACCTCAACGAGGCGCTGGAAAAGCTCGCGACGCTCGATGCCCGGAAGGCCCGCGTCGTCGAGCTCCAGTACTTCGGCGGACTGAGCCAGGATGAAATCGCGGAGATCCTGAACATCTCAGCCGTGACCGTCCGGCGCGACTGGACCTTTTCCCGGGCCTGGCTGCACGCGGAACTGCGCAGGGCGGAGTGACCGTGGAATCGACGCGGTTGCAGGCCATCGAGGCGCTGTTCCATGCGGCGCTCGAGGTCGAGCATCAGCAGCGCGACGCCTTCCTGCGCGCGCGCTGCGCCGATGACGATGCCTTGCGCCGGGAGGTCGAGGTGCTCCTGGCGGCGCACGAGACCGTGGGCACGTTCATCGAGTCCCCGATCGCGACGCTCGACGATCAGCTCTTCGAGCCGGAAGAGCCGGATAGGCTCGTCGGGCAGGTCATCGGCCACTGGGAAATCCTGAAGCGGATCGGCAGCGGCGGCATGGGTGCGGTCTACCTCGCACGGCGCGCCGACAGCCAGTACGAGAAGCAGGTCGCGATCAAGCTCATCAAGCGCGGCATGGACACGGAGGCGATGCTGCGCCGCTTCCGCAACGAGCGGCAGATCCTCGCGGGCCTAGACCACCCCAACATCGCGCGACTGCTGGACGGCGACACGACGGCCGACGGATTGCCGTACTTCGTGATGGAGTACGTCGAGGGCATGCCGATCGATGACTACTGCGACCGGCACGCGCTGGGCGTCACCGAACGACTGCAGCTCTTTCGCCAGGCGTGCGCGGCCGTGTCCTACGCGCATCGCCATGCGGTCATCCACCGCGATCTCAAGACCTCGAACATCCTGGTCGGCGAGGATGGCGTCCCGAAGCTGCTCGACTTCGGGATCGCGCGGCTGCTCCAGGCGGGCGATGCCGACGAGGCTTCCGTGACGCTGCTTGGCCAGCGCGTGTTGACGCCGGATTACGCGAGCCCGGAGCACATCCGCGGCGAGCCCGTCACGACGGCGAGCGACGTCTATTCCCTCGGCGTCGTGCTGTACCGGCTGCTGGCGGGCCAGCTGCCGTACCGCCTCAAGGCGATGCCCCCGGAGGAGCTGGCGCGAACCGTGAGCCACACGGAACCGCAGCGGCCGAGCGCCGTCGCCGGGGCGACGAGCGAACGGCGGCTGCGCGGGGACCTCGACAACATCGTGCTGATGGCGCTGCGCAAGGAGCCGGAGCGCCGCTACTCGTCGGTCGAACAGTTCTCCGAGGACATCCGCCGTCACCTCGAGAACGTGCCGGTACTGGCGCGCCGCGACACGCTCGCTTATCGCGCCGCCAAGTTCGTCCAGCGCAACAAAGCGGCGACCGCGGCAGGGGCCCTCGTTGTCCTGAGCCTCGTCGTCGGCATCGTGATGACGAGCTGGCAGGCTCACCGGGCACGGACGCAGGAAGCCATCGCGCTCGCGGAGAAAGCGCGGGCCGAGCACCGCTTCGACGAGGTCCGCCGGCTGGCGCGATCGGTCATCTTCGACTACCACGACGCGATCAAGGATCTCGCGGGCGCGACGGCGATCCGCGAGCGACTGGTCCAGGACGGACTCGCCTATCTCGACAGCCTTGCGAGCGAAGCCAGCGGGGATGCAGAGCTGCAGAGGGAGCTCGCGGCCGCCTACGACCGGGTCGGCGACGTGCGTGGCGAATACTATGCGGCCGCGAGTCTCGGCGATCCCATCGGCGCCATGGACAGCTACCTCAAGGCGCTGCGCATCCGCGAGTCGCTCGCCGCCGCGGCGCCCGATGACCTGCAGAATCGTCGCGAGCTAGCCGCCAGCTATCGCAAGGTCGGCGTGCAGCTGATCGAAACGAGCGAGGCCGGGCGCGGCCGGGAGTATCTGCGCCAGGCGATCGCGACGTACGAGCAGCTCGCTGCCGACCGGCCGGAGGATCCGGAAATCCGGCAGGACCTGGCCAGTGCGTACAACAGCCTGGGCCTCGCGCTGGAGGACACCGGGGATCCCGTTGCGGCGCAGGCGCTCCACCGAAAGGCGATGGCGCTGCGCGAAGCGCTGGTGGCCGCCGCCCCGGAGGATGAAAAGCTCCGACGCAGCCTGGTGATCACGCACATCAACCTGGGACGCGCGCTCGCCCTGGGCGGCGATTTCCAGGGCGGCCTCGCGAGCAACCAAAAGGCGCGCGCAACCTGCGAGATGCTGTTGGCTGCCAACCCGAGCAACGCCGATTATCATCGGTTGCTCGCGATCACCTACCAGAATGAGGGCGACTACCGGGCGATCCTGCACGACTTCGACGGCGCACTCGCGAGCTTCCACGAGAAGCTCGCGCTCGACGAGCAGGCGCTCGCGGGGGATCCACGCAACGTCGTCGCGCGCAATGATGCCGCTTACACGCGCAAGCGGATGGGTGACCTGCTGGCGAAGAAAGGCAGGTACGCGGAAGCGCTTTCGAATTACCGGATTGCGGCCGAATTCGGGGGCTCCGGCGATGCAGCCCCCGACGACCATTACTATCAATACGGAATCATCCTGAACCGCGCCGGTATCGGCGAAATGGAGGCGCGACTGGGTGATCGTGCCGCGGCCCTGGCGGAGATTTCCCGGGCGTTGAATCACCTGGAGAAAATTTCCGTCGATCCATCGAGCGGTGCGCGCAGCAGCCTGAGGGGACAGGTCTACATGCGGGTCGGCGATATCCACGCCGCCCTGGGCGCCAGCAAGGACGTCGACCCGGCTGAGCGACGGCAGCACTGGCGGAACGCGCGCGGACTGTACGTCCGGAGCCTCGACGTCTGGCAGGACATGCAGAAGCGCGGGATCCTGACGGCCGAGGATCGCACGAAGCCGCAGGACGTCACCGCCGCCATCGCGCGCTGCGACGCCTCGCTCCGCGACCTCGACTCGTGAAGGGGTCTACGTGAAGGGGTCTGACCCCTTCAAAGGTGCAGGAGGACGAGGGCGGTCGCGCCTGTCGCGGTCGCGGCCAGGAAGGCGACGGCCAGCGGCCGCCAGCCGGCTTCGAGCAGGTGCGCGAAGGTGATGCCGAGCCCGACCGCCGCCATGCCGCAGAGCAGCAGCAACTCCGACGCCTGCTGCGCGTAGCCGAGCAACGCCTGCCAGCCGGGTCCGTCGAGCCAGGCGTCGCCGGCCGTGCGCACCCCGACTAGCACGATGAACGCGATCACGAAGGCGGGCAAGGCGCTGCGGCGCAGTCCCGTGGCATGCGTGGAATCACCGGTCGCCTCGATGCGCGCCATCCACATCGCGGCGACCGGCACGAGCACGAGCAGCCCGAAAGTGCGAAGGAATTTCGTCAGGCCGGCGACTGCGACCGCATCCGGCGCGTCGAATTGCTGCGCGTAAATCATCGCAGCCCCGACCACCTGCGAGGTGTCCTGGATCGAGGCGCCGAAGAAGAGGCCCGCTGCGGCGACGTCATGGCCGAAGACCGCGTGGGCGATCCAGGGATAACCCACCATCGCCACCGAACCGAACAGCACCACGCAGGCGATCGAGATGCCGATATCCTGCTCCCGCGCCTTGATGATCGGCGCGACAGCGATGATCGCCGTGCAGCCGCAGATCGCCGTGCCGGCCGCGAGCAGGCGCTGGATTCCCGCCGATACGCCGAACAGCCGCCCGAGCGCGACGCCCGCGATCAGCGCTATCGCGACACAGGCAATGACGATAGGCACGGCGATGAGGCTCACTTTCGCAAGCAGGGCGAGCGTCAGGCGCAGGCCGATGAGCGCAATTCCGATCCGCAGCAGCTTGTAGCGTGCGAAGTGGATCCCGGGATCCGCCCAGCCGCCGATGCCCGCGAGGTTCCGCCACAGCACGCCGAGCAGGACCGCGCAGAGGATCGCGCTGACCTGGCCGCCGGTCGCGAGCGAAACCAGCTTCGCGCCGATCGCGAGCGCGATGACGAGCGCAAGGCCCGGCAGGGTGGCGCGCAGCGCGCCGCTCGCGGCGTTAACGGATCGACTCCATCAGGGCTTCCGGATCGTAGACCACGCCGCCCTTGATCGTGCGGTACACCTTCGCGAGGTTGCCGATGTCCGCGAGCGGGTCGGCCTCCAGGATCACGAGGTCGGCGAGCCGGCCCGCCTCGACCTCGCCGGCCTGTCCCTCGAGTCCGAGCGCGCGGGCGCCATTGACGGTGGCGCTGCGAAGGACCTCGAGGGGCGTGAGCCCGGATTCCACCATCATCTTCATCTCGCGATGGATCGACGGCCCATGCAGCGTGCCGATGTTGCCAGCGTCCGTGCCCATCGCGATCGGCACGCCCGCGGCCTGAAGTCGGCGCAGGTTGTCCATCGCGACCTTCGGCACCTCGGGCATGCGACCCGACGCGATCAGCTTGGCCACGCCCGGCGGCAGCTTGTCCGCGGGCATGCCCTCCAGGTCGTCCATGGCCGCGAGAATCTCAGGGTCCGCGCGCTTCGCCTCGCTGTCGGTCGCCTGCCAGTGCTTGCCGAGCGCGAGCAGGTAGCCGCCCATCACGAACAGCGTCGGGCTGTACAGCGCGCGGTTCTTCTTCGCGAGCGCGATGAATTCATCGTCGACGGGTGCGTCGTATACGGAATGGACGAGATAATCTGCTCCCGCGCGCAACGCCGCCTTGGCCACGAGCAGCTCCGTCGCGTGCACGGCGAGGCGCTTGCCGGCCGCGTGCGCGGCATCGCCGGCCGCCTTGACGATCGCCTCCTGTGCCGCGAGGTCGTCGCCCTGCTGGTGGATGAACCACACCTTGATGTAGTCGGGATTGCGCGCGAGCTCGCGCGCGACGAGCGCCCGTGCCTCGTCGGGGGAGGCGACCTTGACGATCGGCGGATCGCCCAGGTCGAGCTGCGGCCGGTCGATCATCGACAGAAGCGGGCCCGCGACCGCGACGCGCGGCGCGGCGGGGGAGGCCACCGCGTGGTCGCGCATGTCGAAGTTCCACATCGGCCCGCCGATGTCGACGACGCCCGTGACGCCGCTCGCGAGCCAGACCTTGAACGTCGCGTCGAGCCGCGCCTTGTTGCGCGCGACTTCCTCGGCATACGGCACGACCGCGTTGAAGTCCGCGGCGTCCGGCCGCGTATAGAGGTTGCCGGACTGGAAGAAGTGCACGTGCGAGTCGACGAGCCCCGGGATCACCCACTTGCCGCGCGCGTCGATGATCTTCGCGCCCTGCGGCAGCTCGAGCGTGATGCCGGCGCCGGCGAGCTGGATGCGATCGCCCGCGATCACGATCGTCGCGCCAGGCTCGACGACGGCATCGCCGCTCTTCGACGGATGAATCAGCGTCGCGCCGTTGACGACGGTGACGGGCGCGGGCGCCGCCGCCGCGATGGCGGGCAGGCAGAGGCCAGCGACCAGAACCGCGCGCAGGTAGCTCATCGGAATGTCCCCCAGGCCCCGCCTATCCTACAGGACGGCTTTCAAATCCCTCGATCATGGGCCGGCTGCGTGGCCCGATCTCGATGTAGGACGATTTTGACGGTAGATACACCGCCATTAGGATCGCCTCGAATTCCGGACACGTGACGGGGCGGGGACGGCGGGGCGGCGCGAGCCGCCCCGGCCTTATGACGGGGTCTGATGAAGGGGTCAGACCCCTTCATATTCGTGGAGGGGTCTGACCCCTTCAAATGACCCCTTCAAATGAGAGCGAGGTCGCAGCGACTTGCACAGGGATTGTGACGTCCGGCCACTTATGACAGCGGCCTGACGCGGAGACTCGGGAACGTATGTCCCGTGTGCTCGCAGGGTGGTGGATGGGACTCGCGGCGCTCCTCGCCGCGGCGCCGTCGATTGCCCTCGATAAAGGCGAGTTCTCAAACGGCCGCTACACCGCACCGGGCGATCTGTTCACGGTGCAGTCGCCGCTCGGCGCGAACCCCATCGTGGTCGACAGCTTCAATCGCTCGACCGGCGCGGTCACCTTCGTGGACGAAGAGGGCGCGCTGTTCGGCATCGTCTGCACGCCGAGCTACGACGTGCTGGCCGGCGCCAACAACGATCCCGAGACCGACTACGCGATCCTGCGCAACTGGTTCCGCGACGCCACCTTCCCGAACTTCTTCGAGAGCCAGCTGCCGGGCGCGGAGATCCTGTACGAGAAGCCCGTGCAATTCGAGGGTCAGCCCGCCTGGTTCGGCGTCGTGCACCTGCCGCAGGGCTCGGCGCGCTTCACGCCGGATCCGGCGACCGGCCTGCCCGTCCGCGCGGATTCCTATCGTGGGCTCGTCGTCTTCAGCCGCGGCGACCTGACGTTCCTGATCATGACCGAGGCCGAGCCGGTGACCGACTGGCAGGCGTTCCTCGCGCCGCTCGCCGACTTCTATCGCGGCATGGCCTTCACCGCGCCGCTCGACTTCCCCTACGACCGCCAGGTCGCTGCCGTCCACCGCTAAAAGGGGACGTTCACCTTTTCCGAAAAGGTGAGCGTCCCCTTTTAGGGTTCCGCCTCTTTGCTCGGGCCCTTACATCCTGTAAAGGATGGAATCATGTACTTCGATTGGATCGCCGCAGCCGCGACGATCATTGCCGCGCTGATCACCGCGGCAAACCTCGGCGCGCGCGTCACCGGCTGGGGCTTCGTCATGTACGTCGCTGCCTCCGCCATCTGGATTGCGACAGGCATCGAGAACGGTTTCGAGCCGCTGAGCGTCATCGTCATGCATGCCGTCCTGTTCGTCATCAACTCGTTCGGCGTTTGGCGCTGGCTGGGCCGACAGCGCCGCTACGAGGACAGCCGCGAGCATGCCCACAAGCGGAGCAAATGGGCCCGTGTGCCCACGCTTTTCTCGGCCGGGTCGCTTATCGGCGCCACCGTGACGAGACGGGACAAGGAAAGCCTCGGAACCGTCGTGGATGCGATGTTCAATTGCGACGAAAAGAGCATCGCTTACCTGGTCATCAGTGAGGGCGGCATCGCCGGCGCCGGCGAAACGCTGCGGCGAGTCCCTTGGACCGGACTCCATTTCGACGGCAACGGACTTTCCACCACCCTATTGCCCAGCCAGTTTCGGGCGCTCCAAATCGTGCCGCGCGACAAGTGGCCGGGCCGTTAGCCCTTACAAAATCGCCATATGCCGATTGTCGAAGCTTCGCGGGTTCTGCTCCGCGATCGTCACCTTCCGCTCGATCGCGTCGATGATCGGATCGCTGAAATCCACCCCGGCCAGCCGCGAGCAGCTGCCCAGATTGCCGGGCGAGAAGACATTCACCTCCAAAATCTTATCGCCCACGATGTCGATCCCGACCAGAAACATGCCGTCCGCGACCAGCTTGGGCCGGATCAGCTCCGCGACGCGTAGCTCGGTCTCGCCGATCTCCACCGCCTCCGCCTTCCCGCCCGCATGGATGTTGGAGCGGATGTCGTCGGCCGACGCCACCCTTCGCAGCGCCGCATATTTCCCGCCTATTGCAAGCGGCCGCCCGTTCATCAGGAAGAAGCGGAT
>DATEEF010000063.1:0-15925 GCA_035281265.1 Steroidobacteraceae bacterium | reverse complement strand
CGCGCAGTCGCTGGGCGTGTCCCTGATCCAGGTTTCGGAGCGCGACACGCAGGCGACCGACCGGCCGAAGCGTCCGAACGAATTCGTCAACACCTGGTCCATCGACGGCTTCGTGGACGAGCTGATGCAGCCGTCCGAGCTCTCGCTCGGCACGACCGAGCCGCGCAAGCCGACGGGCTCCCACTGGCACCGGCCGCGCTGCGGCTCGATCTACCTGCACCGGCCCGGCGGCGCGACCTACGCGCGCAGCTGGCTGCCGTCGTCGGGCGGATTCCAGGGCCTGCTGATGACGCACGACGAGGTGTTCTCGATCGCGGATTACCTGTCGTTGCGCCAGGGCACCAAGTTCGAGTACCGGCCCACCGTGATGTTCGTATACCACCCCTGCGACGACGCGATGCTGTCGACGCTCGAGCTCGAGGGCCGCGGCTGGTCGCTGCAGCCGACGCGCCGCATCATCCGCGCCGAGATCGTGACCGGTATGGACGAGCTCGGCGTCCTGGTCGCTGGCCACGCGAAGAACGCCTACTGGTTCGGCTCGCAGCTCTCGATCGCGGAAGCGCGGCGTCACGTGCCCTACACCAACGCGACCTGCCTGCAGGTCGCGGCCGGCGCGCTCGGCGCCCTCGTCTGGGCGATCCGCAACCCGCGGGAGGGCCTGCGCGAGGCGGACCAGCTCGACTTCCGCGCGGTGCTCGAGATCGCGCGTCCCTACCTCGGCTCGCTCGTCGGCGCCTACACCGACTGGACGCCGCTCCAGGGACGCGGCGAGCTGTTCAGCGAGGAGCTCATCCCCGACCAGCCCTGGCTGCTGCAGAACGTCTGCGCACGCCAGTGGCGTTCATGAACCGAGGACGCGCATGAAACCTCATTGCCTGCTCGCCGCGCTCGGCCTCGCCTGCTGCGCGGCCGCCGCCGAGGACGCCGCGAAGCGCCCGATCACGCACGAGGACGTCTGGCTGATGAAGCGTGTCGGCACGCCGGCGCTCTCGCCGGACGGGCGCCTGGCGGTGGTCCCGGTTGCGGAGCCCGCCTACGACGAGAAGGAGAAGTCGAGCGACCTGTGGCTCGTTCCCGCCGACGGCAGCACCGCGCCGCGTCGCATCACCTTCACGCCGGGCGGCGAGTCCGGCGTCGCCTGGAGCCCGGATTCGGGGCGCATCGCGTTCTCGGCGAAGCGCGAGGGCCAGGACGAGGCGCAGATCTACGTGCTCGACATCGCGGGCGGCGGCGAGGCGGAGCCCGTGACCGAAGTCTCGACCGGCGCCACGCGGCCGCTGTGGCGGCCGGACGGCGCCGCCATCCTGTTTTCGAGCATGACCTACCCCGGCGCGATGAGCGACGCGGACAACCTCGCGAAGATCGAGGAGAAGAAGGCGCGCAAGTACAACGCGCGCGCTTTCGATACGTTCCCGGTCCGCCACTGGGACCGATGGCTCGACGAGCGCCGCCCGACGCTGATGCTGCAGGAGCTCGGCGGCGAGGCGGAGGCGCGCGACCTGCTCGCGGGCAGCGCGCTGCGCAATGCCCCGGGATTCGGCGGAGACCTCGACAACGACGGCGAGCAGCTCGAAGCTGCCTGGTCACCGGACGGCAGCACCATCGTCTTCACGGCGACCACCGCCCGCGACCAGTCCGCGCGCGCCGACGTCCGGCAGTCGCTGTACGCGATGCCGGCCGGCGGCGGAGAGCCGCGGCGCGTCACCGGCGACGACGCGAGCTACTCACAGCCGCAGTTCGCGGCGGACGGATCCGCGCTCTATGCGCGGCAGAACCCCGAGACGAGGTTCGTCTACAACGACGACCGCCTGGTGCGCTTCGACTGGGCGGATCCGTCGCCGCGCCCCGTGGCACTCGGGTTCAAGCGCTCGGTCGGCTCGTTCGAGGTCGGTCCGGACGGCGAGACGGTGTACCTCGTCGCCGAGGACGAGGGCCACGACCGCATCTTCGCGGTGCGCGCGACCGGCGGCGAGCCGCGCGAGCTCGGTCGGCTGGAGACGGGCAGCTTCGGCGGGCTCCAGGTCGGCGGCGCCGGGGACTCGCCCGTCATCGTCGCGAACTGGGGCAGCGCCGTGAGCCCGCCCGAGCTCCAGCGCGTCGACGCCGCGAGCGGCGCACGCAAGGCGCTGTCCGCTTTCAACGCGGAACGCGTGGCCGGGATCGACTGGCAGCCGATCCGCGAGTTCTGGTTCGAGTCGAAGCGCGGCCGGCGCCTGCACAACATGATCGCGCTGCCGCCCGGCTTCGACCCGGTGAAGAAGTACCCGCTGTTCGTGCTGATCCACGGCGGTCCGCACACGATGTACAAGGACGAGTTCTTCATCCGCTGGAACTACCACCTGCTGGCCGCGCCGGGCTACGTCGTGCTGATGACGAACTACACCGGCTCGACGGGTTTCGGCGAGCAGTTCGCCCAGGCGATCCAGGGCGACCCGCTGAAAGGCCCGGCCGAGGAAATCAACCAGGCCGCCGACGAGGCGATCAGGCAGTTTCCCTGGATCGACGCGACGCGCCAGGCCGCGGGCGGCGCGAGCTACGGCGGGCACCTCACGAACTGGCTCGCCGTTTCAACGGATCGCTACGACTCGCTCGTGAGCCACGCCGGCCTCTACGACCTCAAGACGCAGTGGACGACGAGCGACATCGCGTACTCCCGCGAGCGCAACCTCGGCGGCCCGCCCTGGGACGGGAAGCCGGCGTGGCGGGACCAGAGCCCGTTCTGGAGCTCGACGAAGCTCAAGACGCCGATCCTCGTGACCTTCGGCGAGCGCGACTTCCGCGTGCCGTACAACAACGGCCTCGAGTTCTGGACCGTGCTGCAGCGCCAGCAGGTGGAGAGCAGGCTCGTCATCTTCCCGGACGAGAATCACTGGATCCTGAAGGGCGAGAACAGCCGGTACTTCTACCACGAAGTGCAGCAGTGGCTTGCCAAACACTATCGCTGAGCGAAGCTGCGAAGGGGTCTGACCCCTTCAGCGAACCGCTTTCCCGTCGGGTGTGGAGGCGGACGCTGAAGGGGTCAGACCCCTCCGTGCCTGCATTAAACGCGCTACCGCGTCAGGGGATCTGGATGCCGCCCTTCCCGCCCATGCCCTTGAGCGAGGCTGCGCCCGCCTCGGGAATGACGATGGAGGATGCGGCCTGGCGCCGCAGCTCCTGGAGCTCCCGCGCGGCATCGTCGATCGCATGCTGCGCGGCCGCGCCGAACTGCGACACCGCCTCGGCCAGCGTCTTCGCCGGCAGCTCGAAGGACAGGGGCAGCGAGCCCATTGGCGTCATCACCGTCGCCTGGCCGACGAAGATGAGCGGCCGCGACGGGTCATCGCTGCCGTCGGACTTGACCGGCGTCATGCGCCGGACCGTGCCGACGCGCTGGTCGGTGAAAATGTCCTCGCGATAGAGCGCATCCGCGCTCATCTGCGCTTCCAGGGGTCGTTCGTTGCTCATGCGCCGATTTTATCCGATTCAGCGCACCACGGCGAAGTCCCGGCTGTCCTCTCCCCAGGACGCCGCGGCGTCGATCGCGGCAAGCACGGCCTCCGGCTCGTCCACGACCGTCCACATCGACGCGTGGCGCGCATCCATGAAGCGCGCGCCGATCGCCGAGTCGAGCTGCGCCAGCAGCGGGTCGTAATAGCCGCGCGTGTTCACGATCACGATCGGGGCGAGGTAGAGGCCCAGCCGCTTGAGCGTGATCGCCTCGAACAGCTCCTCGAGCGTGCCGGTCCCGCCGGGCAGTGCCACGACGGCGGTCGCACGCGTCAGCATCTCGTGCTTGCGAGTGCGCATGTCCTCGACGACGTGCAGCTCCGTGAGGTCGTCGTGGCCCCACTCGAGCTCGACCATGAACTTCGGGATCACGCCGACGATGCGCCCGCCCGCCGCGAGGGCGCCGTCGGCGAGCGCTCCCATCGAGCCCGCGCGCCCGCCGCCGTACACCACCGTGCAGCCGGCCTGCGCGAGGAGCGTGCCAAGCCTGCGCGCGACGTCGTGGTACACCGCGTCGCAGGCATGGCTGGAGGCACAGTAGACGAGGACGCTGCGTTCCGCGGCCATCATCCGGTCGCCTGCAGGGCGAGCGCAATGCCCGACACGCTCGCGAGGAGCGCGTCGTAGAGCGCGGCGTCGCGGCGGCCGCCGGCGCGCCAGCGGCGCAGCAGGTCGACCTGCATCAGGTGCATCGGGTCGCCGTAGGGCGCGCGCAGCAGCACGGCGCGCTGCAGCGCCGGGCGGCTGTCGAGCAGGTTCGCCTCGCCCTGGACCGCGGTCACCCATTGCCGGGCGAGCGCGTGCTCGCGCCGGATCTCGTCCGCGACCGCCGCGGTCTCGCCACCCGCGAGCCCCTCGTAGTGCGCGGCGATCTCGAGGTCGGCCCGCACCAGGTCGAGCTCCACGTCCGCGAGCAGGTTCTCGAGGAACGTCCAGTCGGCGAGCGCGCGCTCGATCGCGGCCGCGCCGTGCTCCCGCGCGGCGGCCTCGAGCCCCGACCCGATCCCGAACCAGCCCGGCAGCACGTGGCGGCTCTGCATCCACGCGTACACCCAGGGCACCGGCCGCACCACGCCCACGCCCTCGCCCTCGCGGCTGGCGACGCGGCCGCCGATCTGCATCCGCTCGATCACGTCGATCGGCGTCGCAGCGCGGAAGAACCGCAGGAAGCCCGGCGTCTCGTGCACGAGCGCCCGGTAGCGCGCGCGGCTGGCGCGCGCGATGCTGTCCATGAGGGCCTGCAGCTCGCGCTCGCGCGACGGCGCGCGGGGCGCCTCGACGCGGTCCATCGCGACCGCATTCACGGCTTTCTCGAAGCTCCGCAACGCGATCCGCCGCAAGCCGTAGCTGTTGCTGATGCCCTCGCCCTGCTCCGTCGCGCGCAGCCTCCCCCGCGTCGCGCCATCGGGAGCGTTCTCGACAAGGCGCTCGATCGGGCCGCCCCCGCGGCTCGACGGCCCGCCGCGGCCGTAGAAGAGCGCGAGGTCGACGCTCGCTTCGGCGGCCGCGGCCATCAGCTCGACCTGGGCCTGGTAGATCGCGTGGCGGGAGGCGGCGATGCCGATCGCCTGGTTGCTCTCGGAATAGCCGAGCAGCACGGTCTGCCGGCGCCCGCGCGCGGCCAGGTGCCGGCGGTACGCCGGCTCGGCGAGCAGCGACCGCAGCAGCGGGCCGGCGCCCTCGAGCGCGCCGACGGTCTCGACGAGCGGCACGACGTCGAGCGGCACCTCGCCGATGCTGCGGTCCGTGATGTTGGCCCAGCGCGCGAGCAGGAGCACCGACAGCACGTCGTCCGCGGACTCGGTGCCGCTCACGATGTAGTCGCCGATCGCACGCTCGCCGAAGCGGTTGCGCGACTGCAGCATCGCCTCGAAGACCGCGAGGGTCCGCCGGCCGACGGCGTCGAACCCGGCCGCGGGCCCCCGGTCGCGCGCGATCGAGTCGCACAGGGTGCTGGCCCGGTCCTGCGGCGCCACCGAGTTCCAGTCCGCGCGCCCGAGGCCCTGCGCCACGACCTCGCGGTGCACGGAGGCGTGCTGGCGCACGTCCAGCGTCGCCAGGTGGAAGCCGAACGTGAGCGCCCGGCACATCAGGCGCTCGACCGGGAACAGGCCCGCGTGCCGGCCGCGGTTGTCGCGCAGGCTCGACGCGACGAGCTGGATGTCGCGCACGAAGTGGTCCGACGACTCGTAGTGGTTGGGCCTGCCCTCGTAGGTCGTGCGCAGGCGCTCGGCGACCTGCGCGAGGAAGATGCGGTACGGCATCCGGTCGTGGCGCGTCGATGCGCCCTCGCGCGCCTTCGGCACGAGGATGTCGTACTCGGCGATGCGCGCCTCGAGCTCCGGGCTCGTGCCGACGCGTCCCGCGCTCTGCGACAGCTTCTCGGCGAGCGCGTGGCATTCCTGGTAGTACAGCGAGATCACGCGCTGGTGCTGCCGGTGCAGCGTCTCGCGGATCGCCTTCGCGTGCACGTCGCTGTTGCCGTCCATGTCGCCGCCGACCCAGCTGCCGAAGCGCAGGATGAGCGGCATGCGCCCGATCTCCGGGGGCAGGCCGAACACCGTCTGCATCCACAGCGCGATCTCCTCGTAGAGCGCCGGCACCACGCGGTAGATGACCTCGGCGAGGTAGAAGAGCGCGTGCTCGCGCTCGTCGGCGACGGTGAGCCGCTCCCGCGGGTGCGCCTCCGTCTGCCAGTTTGAGGTCACCTCCATGCGGATGCGCTCCCAGACCGCGCGACGCTCGAACGGCGTCAGCGTCGGGTCGAGCCGTTCGATCATCAAGTCGGCGATCTGCTGGTGCTTGCGCAGGATCGTCCGGCGCATCGACTCGGTCGGGTGCGCCGTGAACACGGGATATATGGTGACGCCCGACAGCAGCTCCAGGACCTTCTGCGCGTCGTAGCCCTCGCGCTTGAGGCGGTACATGCAGTCGCCGATGCCGCCGGGCTGCGGGCGGTCGCTGTGCAGCAGGTATTCGCGCCGGCGGCGCACGCGATGCACGCGCTCGGCGAGGTTGACCACCTCGAACCAGGTGCTGAACGCACGGATCAGGTCGCGGGCCTCGGCCGCATCGCGGCCGGCGGTGCGGGCGACGAGCTCGACCGGGATTGCGGGCCCGCCGTCGCGGCGCCCGATCGCGGCGACGCGGTCGCCCTCGACCAGCGAGAACAGCCGCTCGCCGCCCTGGTCGCGCAGCACCTCGCCCACGAGCCCGCCGAGCGCGTGCACGTCCTCGCGTAGCGCGTTGTCCTTCTCGGGGAACTGCAGGTCCTGCCGGCGGATCACGGGATTGGCCCCAGTGTTAGGGCGGCTCTGGCCTAGTGGTGGTGGCCGCCCGGTCCGTGCACGTGGCCGTGGGTGATCTCCTCGTGGGTCGCCTTGCGCACGTCGGCCACCTCGACCGAGAAATGCAGCGTCCGGCCCGCGAGCGGGTGGTTGCCGTCGACCGTCACGAAATCCCGGTCGACGCGCACGACCGTCACGAGGCGCGCGCCCTGCGGCCCGCTCGCGCGCACCTGCATGCCCGGCGCGAGGTTCGCGACGTCGCCGAACTTGGCCCGTGCCACGATCTGCACCAGCCTCTCGTCCCGCGCTCCATAGCCCTGCTCCGGCGCCACGGTGACGTCGAGCTTGTCCCCGGCAGCCTTGCCCACGAGCGCCCGCTCGAGGCCCGGAATGATGTTTCCCTTGCCATGCAGGTAGCTGAGCGGCGCGCGACCGCTGCTGGTGTCGATCACCGCGCCCTGGTCGTCGCGCAGCGTGTAATTGAATGTTACGACCCGGTTTTTCTCGATGTGCACGGCGGCCCGTTCCTGCGGCTGGCAGGAGGCGAATGGTAGCCGTTTGGCCTCAGGCCGGGAAGAATTCGATCGGCTTCGTCGTCGTCATCGCTTCGACATCCCTGGCGTCGAAGCGGAACATGCGGATGCGGGCGACGAGCTTGCGCTCGAGCTCCGAGTCGCCGAGCTCGGTCGACACGATGCGGCAGTCCGTAACCTCGCCCGAGGGCGCGATCGTCAGCTGGACGACCACCTTGCCCTGCAGCTCGGGCTGCTCGCGCAGGGCCCGGCTGTAGAGCGCATAGATCGCGGACTTGTTGCGGTCGAAGACGATCTCGATCTCCTCGCGGCTGCGCGAGGCGCGGCTGCCCGTGCCCGTTCGGCTCGCCTGCTCGCGCTCGTCGCCGATCCGGTCGGCGAAAGACGGCGCAGCCGTGCCCGCGGCATGGCCCTTGAGGTTCCCCGGCCCGCTGCCGAATCCGGCGGAGAGCTGCCCGGTGTTGATGCCGCCGCTCCCGACACCCGTGCGCCCGGTAACGAGCGCGCGCTCGGCGCGGCTCGCACCCTCGACGCGGCCGATCAGCGGCGCCGAGCTCGACTGGACCGGCTCGAACGCCTCGCGCAGGTCCTCCAGCTGGTCCTTCATCGCGAGCAATCCGGCGTTCTCGGCCTTCTTGCGCGCCTCGGCCTGCGGGTCGACCGGCTGCGGCGGCTCCACCGCCTTCGGCTCGGGCTTGGCCTCGGGCTTCGGCGGCTCGGGCTCCTTCGCCTCGGGTTTCGGCGGCGGAGGCGGCGGCGGCTCGAGGATGAGCTTCACGACCTCCTCCGGCAGAGCCGGCGGCGGCGGCCGCTCCGACATGGGAATGAGCGGTATCACGATGCCGACCAGCGCGAACACGATGAGGAACGTGCGCGCGGTCCTCCTGAGGCGCTCCTGCTCGCCTGCCTCGGGCGTCCACGGGAGGTCGAATATCCGGTAGTTGCCGGCAATGGCCGTCATGGCGACCTCAGACCGCGCCCGTTCCGCGGTAGGCGCGCTCGCGCTCGAGCACGGCGAGCGAGACCTTGCCGTATTCCGCGGCCGTGCAGGTGGAGAGGATCTTCTTCACGAACTTGTACGGCAGGTCCTTGTCGGCGAGCACCGTCACCTCGTGCGAGGTCGGGTCGTCCTTGTCCTTCAACAGGCGCTTGCCGGCCTCGGTGACGAGCACGCGCTTCAGCGGCTCGATCACGGGATCGGTGATCGCGCGCAGCTCGGCGACGCTCGCGACTTCCGCGCCGTTCACGAACAGGGTTTCCTTCGTGATCAGCACCGTCACGGTTTCGCGCGGCTTCGTCTCCGAGATCGACTGCGGGATCTGGATGCTCTTCGTGTTCGGCAGGATCTCGTAGTCGGCAGCGTGCACCAGCAGGTACACGACGAGGATCGTGAGCATGTCGATCATCGGGATCAGCGAGGACATGCCGTGGGTGCCCCCGCCCTTGCGACCGCGGCGGCCGGGCTTCCGGTTCTGCTTGAGCCGCGCGGAGATCATCGCTGCGCCACCTGCGCGGGCGGGACGGGGATGGGTGCGTCGCCGACCGCGATCTGCGGGAACAGCTCGCCCCGCACCGGCTGGCCGTCGATCTCCGTATCGAAGGACTTCATGGTGTCCATGGCCCGCACCATGGTGTCGTAGGGGATGTCCTCCTCGAGCAGCACGGTCGCGTCCTTCTTCTCCGGGAAGCGGATCTTCACGCGCCGCAGGTAATTCGAGAGCCCCGTGTAGTCCGCGCCGTCGTCGAGGTTCGGCAACCGCTGCAGCAGCCCCGTGTTGCGGTCGGCGACCTCGATGGTGTTCGCGCGCACGATCACTTCCAGCTCCAGCACGGCCGGCAGCTCCGGCGGGGGGCCGCCGTCCACCGGGAGGTTCAGCTCGAGGATGTTCATCTTCGAGAAGACCGCCGTGAAGATCAGGAAGAAGATCAGGATGACCATCACGTCCAGCATCGGGACGATGTTGATGTCATTCCTGCCGCGGTAGCGCGCGTGGTTGCGCGACTGCCGCCTGGCAATGCCGGATCCGCTCATGCGCGGGAGCCCCTCAAGTCGGGTTCGAGCGGCCGGCCCGCGTTGCGCGCGGCCTCCTGCTGCGATTCGGGGTCCATCTTGCGCTCGTACAGCGCGTTCAGGAACTTGACCGACGCGACCTCGAGGCTGTCGACGATCTCGGTGGTCTTGGTCTCGAGGTACAGGTGCGCGAGCAGGAGCGTGATCGCGGTGACGAGGCCGAGCGCCGTGTTGTTCATGGCGACCGAGATCGAGGCCGCGAGCAGGCTCGCCTTCTCCGCCGGGTTCGCCTGGGCGACCGCGGCGAATGCGCCGATCAGGCCGACGATCGTCCCGAGCAGGCCCATCAGCATGCCGATGTTCGCCAGCGAGGCGAGGTAATGCGTGCGCTTCTCGAGGCGCGGGATCACCTCGACGAGGCTTTCTTCCAGCGCCTTCTCGATGTCGTCGCGGCGGCGCGCCGTCTGTATGCGCGTGATGCCGTAACGCATGATGTGCGCGAGCGCGGTGTCCGAGTTCGACACCGCGTTCAGGGCCTCGCGAAACCTGCCGCCCTCGAGCAGGGGCTGGATCTGCGACCACATGGCCTTGTTGCCGGCGCCGACCCGCAGGATGAAACCGAACCGCTCGAAAGCGATCACGAGTCCGACGACCCACACGAGCGCGAGCGGGTACAGGAATACCCCGCCTTCGCGGAAGAAGTTCAGAACGATGTCCAGGGCGTGCATGGGCTGCTCCAGGTAGGGCTTTAAGGGGCTTAGGTTGCCGTTTGCCGTGTTATGAAAACCGGGACTACGTCTCGGGTTTCGCCTCCACGGCCTCGAAATAGCGCAATTCCCGGCGAAAAACCTCGCGGTCTACCGGTTCCAGTACCTCGTCCAGGAGGCTGTTGGTAGGCCGCCCGTTTAGCTCCCCGAGGTCGGCCTTCTTCCAGGGCACGATCACCATGACCTTCGGCAGCTCACGGTTGCCCGTGATCGAGGTCGGGTCGAGCTCGAGGTGATCCATTGCCGGTGGACGCGCGTCGTCGACGCGCGCGGCCGGCTCCTCGGCGGGCGCCGGCGCTGCATCCGCCGGCGGCGGAGCGGCTTCCTGCGCCGCGGCCAGCGGCGCGACGAGGACGAGTGCCGCAAGGAAGCGAAGCTCGCGCATCATGGCTGCACCTCGGCTGTCTGGGCGACGTCTCCGATGCGCCGCTTCAGCTCCGCAATCCAGCCGGAGACCTGGCGATCCGCGGTGCCTGACATCGATACGTATGTCTCGAAGTGCTGCAGCGCCTCTGCCGGGCGCCACAGGTAGAGATCGAGCAGCACGGCGAAGTTGCGGTGCGTGCGCACGTGCGCGGGATCGGCGGCGAGCGCCTGGCGGAACGTCGCCTCGGCGTCCGTGAACCGCCCGTTCTCGCGCTGCACGGCGGCGAGCTCGTTGAGCGCGACGGCGTCGCCGGTGTCGCGGCGGTAACCCTCCGCGAGCGCTGCCTCGGCCTCGGGCCAGCGCTTCTCGCGCGCGTGCAGCATGCCGAGGTTCACCGCCGGCGCGGCGAGCGTCGGCTCGCTCGCGACGAGTTCCTCGAGGATCGGTTGCGCGCTCGCATAGTCCCCCGCGTCGAGAAAGCGAACTGCCTCGGCGAACTTCTGTTCAACCTCGGGTGCTATTGCGGGCACGGGCGGCGGGGACTTCGCCTCGCTCGCGCCGCCGGAACTTACGCGCTCGCTCGCCGAGTCCCCGCCACCCGTGCCCGCGACGGCAATTCGGGGCGGCTGAAGCACGGCGACGAAAGGCTCCGGCTCGGACTGCTTGCCGAAGCGCGCCGGCTGGAGCTCGGCGAGTACGGCGTAGCTCTTCTTGACCCAGTCGTCGTAGAGCCCGTTGGCCACGTGGCGCGCGTTCAGCTCGTGGATCTCCGCGGCCTTCTCTTCGAACGGGAAGGCCTGCTCCTCGAGCAGGAGGTCGTACTGCTCGAGCGAGTCCGCATCCAGGTCGGGCGGCCGCTCGGACTTCATCAGGTCGACGGCGAGCCGGCGGTACAGCTCGCCCATCTCGAAGGTGGCCGCGGTCGTCACCTCGCCGACCGCGTAACCGGCCGCCTGCTGGTAGCCCGAGAGCGCGCGCTCCATCGCCGATTTCTTGCTGGCGAGGGATTCATTGAGGGGCGCGACGAGCGGGATCGACTGGAAGGCGTCGCGCGACGCCTCGGTGAGCTCGAGGGTCGCGACCGCGGCGAGATAGCGGCTGCGGTCGGTGCGCTCCCCGCCGGCGTCCCGGTCGGCAGCCACGATGCCCTCGAGCCACCGGCGGCGCCCGGGATAGTCGCCTGCGCCCCTGGCGTGGTCGGCGAGCTTCAGGCGTGCCTCGATCGACTCGGGCAGCGGCGACGGGAAACGCGCGACGTAGCTCTCGTAGGCCGCCATCGCGCTGGCCGGCTGCGAGGACTTCTCGTAGAGCTCCGCGGCCTGCCACAGGGCGCTGCGCTGGACGTCCGGCGTCTCGGTGCTCGAAGCGGCGATCCGCTCGAACTCTCCCGCGGCCTCCGCCATCCGCCCGCCCTCGAGGTAGGCAAGCGCGAGGTTGCGCGTGACGTCGGCCTGGCGCGCGCCGCCCGGGTAGGCGGCGCGGAAGGACTCGAGCACCGGGATGGCGCGCGGCCAGTCCTTGAGGGCGACGAGCAGCGCGCCCGCGTCGAATTCCGCCGTCTCGCGGATCGAAGCCTTTGGCGCGAGCCGGCCGACGCGCAGGAAGTCGTCCACTGCGCCGGCCGTGTCGCCGGCCGCCTGCTTCGCCTCGCCCTGCTTGTAGATCGAGGCAGCGAGCCGCTCGTCGATCGCCGGTGCCTCGGCGTCGCCCGGAACGAGCAGCGACTGCACCTGCAGGTAGGCGCCCTCGGCGTCGGCGTAGCTGCCGCCATCGAACTGCGCATTGCCCGTGACGGTCCAGGCGGTGCGCTGCATCGCGACGTCGACCGGCGGCTGGCGCGCAAGCACGAAGCCCGCCACCTCGAGCGCCTTCGGCAGGTCCTTCAGTTCGTAGTATTCGCGCGCGGTGCGCGTCAGGAGCGTCGCGCTCTCCGCATGCGCCGGGAAGGTGAGCGCGAAGCGCTGCTGGCTCTCGAGCCGCTGGCGGTCCCATGCGGCGGCGTCGGCTCCGGACATGCCGGCGGCCTCGCGCTCGTAGCAGACGAGCGCGGCATAGCCCGCCTCCGCCGACCTGTCGTGCAACGGGTAGGCGTACGCCGTGCGCTCGTACTCGGCGGCGGCGGCGCGGTAGTCCTCGCTCTCGAACAGCGTGTCGGCGAGCAGGTAGTTCGTCCGTGGCGACTCCGCATCGTCCGGGAAGGACTGCAGGAATTCGCGGTACCAGCGGGCCGCGTCGTGGTAGTCCGGTTTCCTCTTCGAGCGCTGGGCCTCCGCGTGGTAGAACTGCGCGAGGTCCGTCAGGTTCGTCTTCAGCTCGCGCGCGACGAGGGGATACTGCCCTTGTTCGCGTCCCGCCCAGAAGGGGCTGCCCAGCCGGTAGCGCTCCACGAACTCCTTCTTGCCCTCGAGCACCAGCTTCGCGAATCCGCCCTTCCTGTAAGCCTCGATGGCCTGCATCTGCAGGAGCGGCGCGCGCTCGTGGTTCGGCTCGCGCGCGACGAACGCGCGGTAGCTGTCCGCGGCGTCCGTGTAGCGCTGCTTGTCGACGTACAGGTCGCCCAGCTCCGAATAGAGCATGTGGGCATAGGGAATGCTCCCGCGCGACGTGACGAACGCATCGAGTGTCTCCTCGCCGTCCAGGTAGGAGAAGCCGATCGACAGCACGCGGAACGTGTCCTGCACCAGCTCGCGATCGGCGCGCGGGAGTGACGCGGGGTCCGCGACTCCGCCGGGCTGCTCCGGGTCGACGAGCTTGAGGTCCAGTACGCGCACGAACGGGTCGAAGGATGCCGCGTTCTCCGACTGCTTGAACAACGACCAGCCGAGCTTGTAGAGGCTCTGCTCGTAGAACTCGCTCTTCGGGCCGAACGCGCTCGCGGACTCGTAGGCCGCCTGCGCCTCCGCATAGCGCCTGGCGCTGAACAGGATCTCGCCACGGCGGAATTGCGCCTCGTCGAGCCGCGGGCTCTGCGGGTAGCGGGCGACGAGCCTGTCGAGGTAGCCGAGGGCCCTGTCCGCGTCGCCGAGGGCTTCCCACCCGCGCGCGAGCTGGTACAGCACGACATCCGCGCGCTCGTAATCCGGCTCCTGCTCGAGCAGGCGCGTATAGATCTCGACCGCCTCGCGCGTCTCCGCTTCGCCCTGCCCGGCGACTTCGCCGCGCGCCGCGTCGCCGGCTTCGATCTGCAGGTCGCCGAGCCGGCGCATCGCCTCCGTGCGCAGCGCCGCATCCCCGCCCTCGAGTTCGAGGAATTTACGGTACAGCTCCTTGGCGCGCTCGGGATCCGGCGCGACCGTTTCGCCGGCGCGGACCTCGGGCGCCGGGCGCTTCAGGTCCTTGAGCGTCGGCGGGGGCGGCGGCGCCTTGCCCGCCAGCGTCGCCAGGGGCAGCAGGGCGAGCGCAGTCGCCGCAAGCAGTGCGCGGCTCACGGCTGCGCCTCTGCCGGCTTCGCGGGGGCCGAACCCGCCGCGGCGCGGTCGTAGATCGTCGCCAGCGCGTAGCGCGCCTGGATGGAGTACTCGTCGAGCCGCTTGCGCTGGTCCTCGAGCTCGCGCACCGCGATGTCCGCGAGGCGCCGCGCCTGCGACTCCTTGGCCTGCCCGACACGGGCGAGCAGCGCGTCGACCCGGGGCGAGAGCGTGCCGACGCGCGCGGCCAGGGCGGCATTGCGCTCGGGCGCACCCTCGCGGGCGCGAGCGGAGGCTGTTTCGCGCGTGCGGGCGTCGTAGATCGCTGCGTTTAGGTCGCGGAGCGACCGGCCCGTCTGCCAGCTGCGCACGCGCCAGGCATCGTCGAGCTTCCAGAGCAGCACGCCGCGCGCCAGGCGCGCCTTTTCGCGGGCATCAGCCAGCGGGTCCGTAGCCTCGACCCTCCACCGCCCCCCATCCCATGTCGCGCTTGACAGGTCACGGCTCTTATCCGCCGCGGGGCGGGCGAGCTCCGCGTCGACCTCGGCCAGCAACGCGAGCTGATCGCGCTCTGTCGGGGTGGCGAGCGCCGCGACGTCCCGCGCGCGGACGGCCGCCTCGAACTTGCCCTGGAGTTCGTCGCGCCGGCCGTTGATCATTGCGACGTCGACTGACGCGAGCCGCGCGTCGGCGGCGGGCAGCTTCCGGGCAAACGCCTGCCGGCGCGTCTCGACCATGTCGGTGAAGGCGCCGAGGCTGTCCGCCCAGCCGGAGAGGTTCCTGTCCATCGCATCGAGGGCGCGGTAATTCTTGAGGCCCTCCTGGAACTCGTTGCCGGCAAGCAGGTGGTAGAGGTAGCGCGACGCCGCCGAATCCGGAAGCGTAACAAGCTGCTTGAACCAGCCCCCGCGCCCGTCATCGGGCGCCTCCATCGCCGCGGCAAGAAACTGGCCCGAGCGGATGGCGTCGATCGACTCGCCGATGCGCGTGCGCTCCGCGTCGTAGGCGGCGATCGCGCGCTCGTAGAACTCGACGGCCTGCGCCATCGCGCCCAGCTCGGCATAGGCATAGGGCACCGCGAGATACGACTCCTGGACGGCAGCGTCGAGCAGGTTCCGGCCCTGCAGCTCCTGCCAGGGCAGCAGCGCGGACTCGAACTGCCGCGACGCTGCGTCGGCCCAGCCGGCGCCGAGCAGCGCCTTGCTCGACTGCGGCCCCGACAGGCGCACGCGCTCGAACGCCGCCCGCGCCGCGACCGGCTCCCCGGCCTGGAGTCGCGCATAGCCGAGCGCGAGGTTCGCCTTGTCCCGCAGCGCCATCAGCTCCGGCCACTGCGTATCGACCGTGCCGACGCCGTCGAGGATCGCGAGCCCGCGCTCCGGCTGGCCCGCGCGCACGAGTGCGACGCCGAGGTTGAACTGCCCGTACAGAAGCCAGTAGCGCGGCCCCTGCCAGTTCGACAACTCCGCGATCGACTGGTCGTAGCGGCCGCGGTAGAGGAGTCCCTGCGCGATCAGGAGCCGCCGTTCCGCCTCCATGTCCTCGTCCAGCGTGCCGGGGGACTGGCGCAGCGCCCGGTCCGACTCCTCGTACTCGCCGGACGCGTACAGGAGCTTGCCGAGGTAGAACCAGGCGCGGCTCTTCACGTCCGCCGGCGTCGCCGAGTCCGCGAGCAGCCGCTCGAAGACTTCGCGCGCCTCGCGGTGCTGGCCGAGCGCCAGGTACAGGCCGCCGCGCAGCAGTTCCGCGTCGCGCGCATGGGCGCCGAGCCGGCCCTGGTCGTGGTAGGCCGCGAGCCGCACGAGCGAGTCGAAATAATCCTGCTGGTAGAAATGGAACAGGACGTCGCCGTAGTGCAGGTCCTGCACCTTCACGGCCGGCAGGCCTGGTAGCGCCTCCGGCTCTATCGACGGCGCGGCGAGGGCGACCGGCGCGGCCGCCGCAAGGATGAGAAGTGTCCGGAACACCCGGCGTTCACTCCCAGACCTTGACGACGAACTCCGGCTGGAGCTTGGCCGCCTTGTCGCTGATCTTGAGCTCGACGTACTTGGCGCCGACGCCCTT
>DATEEF010000062.1:0-26215 GCA_035281265.1 Steroidobacteraceae bacterium | reverse complement strand
AGCGCCCGGGAGTAGTTGCCTTTCTCGCGTTCCAGGTAGTAGGCAAGGATGCTCGTCCCCATGCGGATGTTGAGCTCGACGTCGATCAGGTCCTTGCGCGAGAGCCCGAGCTCGGTCGGCCAGAACGGCATGACCTGCATGAGGCCGACGGCGCCCGCGGACGACACGGCGAACGGATCGAACGCGCTTTCCACGTCGATGACGGCGAGCACGAGCTGGGGACGGTCGCGCAGCATGGCGTGCTTGCTCGACTCGCAGTGCACGGCGTGCAGGATTCGCTCCGCGGCCTTCTTGAGGTCGTCGCCGAGGCGCAGGTCCTCGGGCTGCGCGCGCAGGCGCATCTCCACGCGCGGCTGCATGAGCGCGTACCAGACGACGTCGTCGTACTTTTCCTCGAAGCACGGCGTCGAGCGGATCGCCGCCGCGATCACGTCCCGCAGCCCCGGGTCCTGCTGGCGGTCGGCGAGGGCGGCCGGCGCGAATGCGAGGAGCACAGCACCGCGCCTGAGCGCGGCCCTGATCCGCCCCCCCATGTTGCGCCTCATCCCGCCGCGGCCCGCCCGCGCAGGAATGCGACCGCGTCGCTGCGCGCGAAATCCTCGCTCGCGTCGGCGCGACGATGGCGGTATTCCAGGCGCCCGGCCGCGAGGCCGCGATCGGAGACCACCACGCGGTGGGGGATCCCGAAGAGCTCGGCATCCGCGAACTTGACGCCGGGTCGCGCGTCGCGGTCGTCCAGCAGCACCTCGAGGCCCGCGTCCGTGAGCTCGCTGTAGAGCGCGCCGGCTGCTTCCCGCACCGCGGCGGATTTCTCCCAGTTGAGGCCAACGACAGCGACGTCGAAGGGCGCAAGCGGAGCCGGCCAGATGATGCCGCGCTCGTCGTGGTTCTGCTCGATGGCAGCCGCCACGATGCGCGTGACGCCGATGCCGTAGCAGCCCATGTACATCGCGATGTCGCGTCCCTGTTCGTCCTGTACGCTCGCCTTCATCGCCTCGCTGTACTTGCGGCCGAGCTTGAACACATGGCCGACCTCGATGCCCCGCGCGATCGAAAGCGTGCCGCCGCCGGGACCCGTGTCACCGTCGACGACATTGCGCAGGTCCGCGACCGCGGGCTCCGGCAGGTCGCGACCCCAGTTGACGCCCACGAGGTGCGCATCCGCCTTGTTCGCGCCGCAGACGAAATCCGCGAGCGCGGCCGCCGAGTGGTCCGCGATGACCGTGATTCCGAGGCCGACCGGCCCGAGGTATCCCGGCTCGCTGCCGAAGGCCGCCGTGATGCGGCCGGCATCCGCCATGCGCAGCGGCCTGGCGACGGCCGGCTGCTTGCCGGCCTTGAGCGCATTCAGCTCATGGTCGCCGCGCAGCAGCAGCATGACGAGTCCGCCATCGGCGCCCTCGACGACGAGCGTCTTGAGAAGCCGCGAGGCGGGCAGCGAGAGCAGTCTGGCCACGTCGGCGATGGTGCGGGCGCCGGGCGTCGCGACCTCCTGCATGGGTCGTGTGGCGGCCGGTCGCGGGTCGCGCGGCGGCGCCGCGGCCGCGAGCTCGAGGTTCGCGGCGTAGTCGTCGCCGTCCGAGAACACGATGGCGTCCTCGCCGGAGTCAGCGAGCACGTGGAACTCCTGCGACGCGCTGCCGCCTATCGCGCCACTGTCCGCGTGCACCGCGCGGAAGCGCAGGCCGAGGCGCGTGAAGATGGCCGTGTAGGCGTCGTACATCCTCCGGTAGCCCTCGTCGAGCGAGGCAGCGTCCGCGTGGAAGCTGTAGGCGTCCTTCATGATGAATTCCCGCGCGCGCATGACGCCGAACCGCGGGCGGATCTCGTCCCGGAACTTGGTCTGGATCTGGTAGAAATTGACGGGCAGCTGCCGGTAGCTCTTGAGCTCGCGACGCGCGATGTCGGTGACGACCTCCTCGTGCGTGGGGCCGAGCACCATGTCGCGGTCGTGGCGGTCCTTGAAGCGCAGCAATTCCGGGCCGAACTGCTCCCAGCGGCCTGATTCCATCCACAGCTCGGCGGGTTGCGCGACCGGCATCGAGATCTCGAGCGCGCCGGCGCGGTTCATCTCCTCGCGGATCACGCGCTCGACCTTGCGCAGCACGCGCAGGCCCATGGGCATCCAGGTGTACAGGCCTCCGGCGAGGCGGCGTATCAGGCCCGCCCGCAGCATCAGGCGATGGCTCACGATCTCGGCGTCGGCCGGGACCTCCTTCAGGTTCTGGATCGGGTATTCGGACAGGCGCATCGGGTGGCTATTCCTCGTCACCGCCAGGGGCGGCGCGTGTCGCCGGTCCCAAAGCGAGGTATCTTAGGCGCTGCCTATCGGCCTTGCCATGCCATCGCCATGACAGTCGAGCACACCGAAATCCGCAGGCGGCGCGGTATTTTCCTGCTGCCGAACCTGCTGACGACCTGCTGCCTGTTCGGCGGCTTCTACGCGATCGTCGCCTCCATCGACGGCAACTTCGGGCGGGCATCGCTCGCGATCTTCGTCGCCATGATCTTCGACGGCCTCGACGGCCGCGTGGCGCGCCTGATGGGTACCGAGACCGCCTTCGGCAAGGAGTTCGACAGCCTCGCCGACATGGTCGCCTTCGGGCTCGCACCGGCGATCGTCTGCTACCAATGGGGCGTCGAGCGCATCGCCGAGTACGGCCTCGCCTGGTGGCGCTTCGGCTGGATCGCAGCCTTCTTCTATGCGGCCGCGGTGGGGCTGCGCCTCGCGCGCTTCAATGCCCGCTCCGCGACGCAGGACAAGCGTTATTTCGAAGGACTGCCGAGCCCTTCGGGCGCGGCGATCGTGGCGGCGTTCGTGGCACTCGCGCACCAGTACGACGTGACGGGCCTGCCGGGCCTCGTGCTGGCCTTCGCGATCACGCTTCTGGCCGCGCTCCTCATGGTGAGCCGGTTCCCGTACCGCAGCTTCAAGGACCGTGCTGCCGGCGAGCGCGTGCGTTACTCGAAGCTCCTGCTCGTGCCGCTCGCGATCGCGCTGATCGCGATCGATCCCGCGGTCGTGCTGTTCGCGATGTTCGGGACCTACGCGTTGTCCGGCCCGGTCGGCTGGAGCTGGAAGAAGCTGCGCCGCAAGCCGCGTGACGGATCGGCGGGCGAGGCTGGCTAGGCGATGTCGGCGCGGCAGCAAGCGGTCCTCGAGGCACTCGGCATCGTGCCGCTCGTTCCGCGCGGGCGCCCCGCGCAGGGCGAGCCACCGGCCGCGGACGTGCCTGGGTGGGACGAGCTTGCCGAGGCCGTGAGCGGCTGCCGCCTGTGCGGCCTGTGCGAGACGCGCACGCAGACGGTGTTCGGCGTCGGCAATCGCAGCGCGCGGCTCATGGTCGTCGGCGAAGCGCCGGGCGCGGAGGAGGACCGGCAGGGAGAGCCGTTCGTCGGCCGCGCGGGGCTCCTGCTGAATGCGATGCTGCGGGCCGCCGGCTTCGAGCGCGACCAGGTGTTCATCGCGAACGTCCTCAAGTGCCGGCCACCGCACAACCGCGACCCGAGCGACGAGGAAGCGGGTCGCTGCCTGCCGTACCTCAGGCGGCAGATCGAGCTCGTCGATCCCGACGTGATCCTCTGCGTCGGGCGCATCGCGGCGCAGCGGCTGCTGGGGACGGATCAGACGATCGGCCGCTTGCGGGGGCGCGTGCACGACCTCGAGGGCATCCCGGTCGTCGCGACCTATCACCCGGCCTACCTGTTGCGCTCGCCCGGCGAGAAGCGCAAGTCCTGGGAAGACCTCAAGCTGGCGCTGAAGGCGCTGTCCGATGGCCACCGCGCGTGACGATTTCGCGGTCGCCGGCTGGCAGCTGCGGCCCATGGCGCAGGCGGACCTGGCCCGCGTCGCCGCCCTCGAGCGCGCGTCCTACGTGTTTCCCTGGAACGACCAGATCTTCGCCGACTGCCTGCGCGTCGGCTATCACTGCGTGGTCGTGGAAACGGCCGCGGGCGTTTCCGGATACGGCGTGCTGTCCATGGGTGCGGGCGAAGCGCACGTCCTGAACCTGTGCATCGCGGAGGCATGGCGGCGCCGCGGCATCGCGCGGGAACTCCTGCTCGCCCTGCTCGTGCATGCGCGGGACCGCGGCGTGCGCGACGCCTTCCTCGAGGTGCGTCGCAGCAACCGTGCGGCGATTTCGCTCTACCACGCGCTCGGCTTCGAATGCGTCGGGACGCGGCGCGGCTACTACCAGGCGGAGGGCGGCCGCGAGGACGCGCTGGTCTACCGTCTCGAGCTCGGCGCGCTGGCATAAAGGGGTCGGAGGGTAAAACGAAGGGGACGCACCCCTTCAGCGTTGCGGTGGCGGGCATTCGACTGCCGTCGCACGCTGAAGGGGTGCGTCCCCTTCGTTTTCCTTTATGCTAGCGCGCCCCGCGCGATCCCCGGCCCGACATGAACGCGAACGACGAAATCAACCGCCGCCGCAGCTTTGCGATCATCTCCCACCCGGATGCGGGCAAGACCACGCTGACGGAGAAGTTGCTGCTGTTCGGCGGCGCCATCCAGATGGCGGGCACGGTCAAGGGGCGCAAGGCCGCGCGGCATGCAACCTCGGACTGGATGCGCCTCGAGCAGCAGCGCGGCATCTCCGTGACCTCGTCGGTCATGCAGTTCCCGTACCGGGGCCGCATCATCAACCTGCTCGACACGCCCGGTCACGAGGACTTCTCGGAGGACACCTACCGTACGCTCACCGCGGTCGACTCCGCGCTGATGGTCATCGACTGCGCGAAGGGCGTCGAGGAGCGCACGATCAAGCTGATGGAGGTCTGCCGGCTGCGCGACACCCCGATCATGACCTTCATCAACAAGCTGGACCGCGACGGGCGCCCGCCGGTCGAGCTGCTCGACGAGATCGAGCGCGTGCTCGGCATCCAGTGCGCGCCCGTCACCTGGCCGATCGGCATGGGGCGGGAGCTCTCGGGCATCTACCACCTCGGCGAGGACCGCGTCTACGTCTACGACGGCGCGCGCAGCGGCCGCGTCGGCACGAACCGGGCGATCGAGGGCCTCGCCAGCGAGGCGGCCGGGGAGCTGCTCGCCGACCGCGCGGCGGCTTTCCGCGAGGAAATAGAGCTGATCCGCGGCGCGATGCCGGCCTTCGACGCCACCGCATACCTCGCCGGCCGCCAGACGCCCGTGCACTTCGGTTCCGCGATCGCGAATTTCGGCGTGGAGGAGCTGCTCGGCTCCTTCGTCGAGCACGCGCCGCCGCCGCGGCCGAGACAGACGCTGTCGCGCGAGGTGGTGCCGACCGAGCCCGCGCTCACCGGCTTCGTGTTCAAGATCCAGGCCAACATGGATCCCGGGCATCGCGACCGCATCGCCTTCCTGCGCATCTGCTCGGGCTCGTACCGGCGCGGCATGCGCATGTACCACGTCCGCCTGGGCAAGGAAGTGCGCATCGCCGACGCGCTCACTTTCATGGCCGCGGACCGCCAGCAGGCCGACGAGGCGCATGCCGGCGACATCATCGGGCTGCACAACCACGGCACGATCAACATCGGCGACACCTTCAGCGAGGGTGAGTCGCTGATGTTCACCGGCATCCCGAACTTCGCGCCCGAGCTCTTCCGCCGCGCCGTGCTGAAGGATCCGCTGCGCATGAAGGCGCTGCAGAAGGGCCTCGATCAGCTCTGCGAGGAGGGCGCTACGCAGCTTTTCCGGCCGCTCAGGAACAACGACCTGATCCTGGGCGCGGTGGGCCCGCTGCAGTTCGACGTCGTCGCCTTCCGCCTGGCCGACGAGTACGGCGTGACCTGCGCCTTCGAGCCGGTCAACGTCGTGACGGCGCGCTGGATCGCGGGCGGCGACGAGGACAAGCTCGAGCAGTTCCGCGATCGCGCGCACGAGAACCTCGCCGTCGACCATGCCGGCGAGCTCGTCTACCTCGCGCCGACCCGGATCAACCTCATGCTCACGATCGAGCGCTGGCCGGACCTCGTCTTCCGGGAGACGCGCGAGCACCTGGCGGCGGCCGCATGACGCGCGCCTGGCTGACACGGCCCGTGTTCGGCTGGGCGCTGTACGACTGGGCGAACTCCGCATTCGCGACGACGGTGATGGCGGGCTTCTTCCCCGTCTTCTTCAAGCAGTACTGGAGCGCGGGCACCGAGGCCTCCGTCAGCACCTTCCGGCTCGGCCTCCTGAGCGGCCTCGGGAGCCTCGTGGTCGCGCTCGCGGCGCCGCTCCTCGGCGCGATGGCCGACCGGGGCGGAGCGCGCATCAAGCTGCTCGCGTCTTTCACGCTGATCGGCGCAGCGGCGACCGCGGGTCTCTGCTTCGTCGGCCGGGGCGAATGGGTTGCCGCGGCGCTGGTCTATTCGCTGGCCGGAATCGGCTTCTGGGGCAGCGTCATCTTCAACGACGCGCTGCTCGTCGACGTCGCGGAGCCGCCGCAGTACGACCTCGTGTCCGCGTTCGGGTATTCGCTCGGCTACGCGGGCGGCGGGCTCCTGCTGCTCGTCAACGTGGCGATGGTCACGAGCCCCGCGAGCTTCGGCATCGCGGACGCGGCCGTCGCCGTGCGCCTCGCCTTCCTGACGGTGGCGGCCTGGTGGGTGCTGTTCACGCTGCCGTGCCTGCTCTGGGTGCGCGAGGAGAAGCCGGCACGGGCGCTAGGGCCGCTGGCGGCCGCGCGGGCCGGCTGGAAGGAGCTGCGGTCGACGGTTACCGAGGTGCGCAAGTACCGGCCGCTCGTCTGGTTCCTGCTCGCGTACTGGCTCTACATCGACGGTGTCAATACCATCATCAAGATGGCGGTGGACTTCGGCCTCTCGCTCGGCTTCCCGCAGCAGAGCCTGATCGCGGCCCTGCTCATCACGCAGTTCGTGGGCTTCCCGGCGGCGCTGGCCTTCGGCTGGCTCGGCAAGCGCATCGGCGCGCGCGCAGGAATATTCATCGCCGTCGCGATCTATGGCGCAGCCACCATCGCCGCATACTGGATGAGCGAGGTCCTGCACTTCTATTTGCTCGCCGGCGTGATCGGCCTCGTGCAGGGCGGCATCCAGTCGCTGTCGCGCTCCTACTACGCGACGCTCGTGCCGGACGGCAAGCAGGGCGAGTTCTTCGGCTTCTACAACATGATGGGCAAGTTCGCCGCCGTGCTCGGGCCGACGATGGTCGGCATCACGGCGCTGCTGACCGGGGACACGCGGATCGGCATGCTGTCGATCCTCGTGCTGTTCGTGGGCGGCGCGCTCCTGCTCGCGCGCACGTCCCCCGGGCGCTGAGCCTGCGATGCAGGACATCGCAAGGCCGACACTGGGGTTGCTGAGCGCAGCGCAGCGGGCTGCCGTCCACGAGGCTTCACTCGCGATCCTCGGCAAGTCGGGCCTGCGCGTCGACTCGGAGCGCGCGCGGCGGGTCTGCGCGCGCGGCGGCGCCCGGGTCGACGGCGACCGCGTGTACTTCGAGCGGGACCAGGTCGCCGCGGCCATCGAGTCGGCGCCAGGGACCATCGAGATCTTCGACCGGCGGGGACGGCCGGCCTTCCGCCTCGGCGACGGCGAGACGCGGTTCGGCGCAGGCGTCACCAATCTCTGGTTCCAGGACCCGCTCACGGACGAGCTCAGCCCGTTCAGCCGCGCCGACATGGGACGCTGCGTCCGTCTCTGCCAGGCGCTGCCCAACTTCGACGCGATCTCGACGCTGGGCGTGATCCGCGACCTGCCGCCAGCAACCGCCGACCTCTACGCCGTTCTCGAGATGGTGGCGAACGCGACGAAGCCGCTGGTAATCCTGATCTCGGACGAGAGCCTGTTTCCCAGGGCGCTCGCCATGCTGGACGCGCTGCGCGGCGACCTCGGCGGGCGGCCTTTCGTCATTCCGTACCTCAATCCCGTGACGCCGATGGTCGTGAACGAGGGCACTTCGGACAAGCTCCTCGACTCCGCCGAGCGCTCGATCCCGGTGATCTACTCGAACTACGGCATGGCGGGCATGTCGACCCCGCTGCCGTGCGCGGGCGCGCTCGCGCTCCTCAACGCGGAGCTGCTGGGCGGTCTCGTGATCTCCCAGCTCGCGAAGCCGGGCTCCCCCGTGATCCTCGGCAGCCTGCCGATGTTCTTCGACATGAAGACGATGATCGACTTCTACGATCCGCGGTCGCACCTCATCAACCTCGGCTGCGCGGAAATGATGGCCGGGTACGGGATTCCGCACGCGGGCACCTCGGGAAGCGGCGAGGGCTGGGGGCCGGACCTGCTGTCCGCCGGCGCATCCTGGCTGAACCAGGTCACGAGCGTCATCGGGCGGGTCGGTTTTGCGCCGTTCGTGGGCAGCACGCTGAACTCGAAGGCATTCTCGCCGGCCATGACGGTGTACGGCGACGAGGTCATCGGTGCCGTCCGGCGCTTCGCCCGCGGCTTCCCCGTCGACGAGGCCGCCCTCGGGGCCGCGGAAGCGGTCGAGCAGCTCGCGCAGGAGGGCCATTTCCTGACGGCCCCCTCGACGCTCGCGAGCTACCGCAGCGCCTATCTCGAGAGCCTGTTTCCGCGGATCGGGCTCGAGCAGTGGGTGGACCTCGGCAAGCCGCGCGCGGATGCCCGCGTGCGGTTGCGCGCGCAGGAACTGCTCGAGAAGGCCGCGGCCCCGGAGGATCGCGACGAGATCATCGCGAAAGGCGAGGAACTCATCGCCCGGCCGTGACGCCGCGCGCGACCTCGGCCTCCGCGGCGAGATGGCCGAACGAAGGCCAGTCCCTTCCCCCGAGGATGGCGTTCCACAGCCCCGCGGCTTCATCCTTGCGCCCGTTGACGAAATGCCAGGCGCCGACGCCATAGCTCGTCGCCGAGCCGCCGGCGTCATCGTCCGCCGCCGCGAGCAACTCTTCCGGCTTCCGCTCGCCCTTGTACATGAGTAGGAGCTGCTGGTACTCGGTGTTCTCGATGACGTCGAGATCCGCCCTGACCGGATCCAGCACGGCCGCAGCTTCCGCATCGCGGCCCGCGCGCCGCAGCGAGAGGTAGAGCCAGTGACTGCAGGCCACGAGGTTGTCGGCGTTCGCAACCGCTTCGCGCGCGCGGCTCCAGGCGGCGGCCGCGCGATCGAACTTCCCCTGCAGGTAGTAGCCGAGCGCGAGGTGATACCAGATGTTCGAGTGCAGCGTGCCGGTCGGGATGTTGCGTGCATTCGGCAGGCCGTCCGGTTCCACCTCGTCCGGACGGCCCGCGATCAGTGCATCCGCCTTTTCGAGGTCGGCAATGGCCCGGTCCACTTCGCGCACCGTCAGGTACCGGTGCCCGCGATGGCGGTACATGCGCGCATCCGCCGGGTGGCGCGCGATGCCATGCGTGAAGATGTCGATGGCCTCGCGGTACCCGCCTAGGTAGGCCGTGCGCCGGCCGACCCAGATCAGCGCGTCGGCGTCATCGCGATTTTTCTCCCAGGCCGCCCGGGCCTCGGCGAGCTGCGCCCGCATGCGCGCTTCATCGCCGGGCTCTGGCGCAAGCGGGGCGAGACGCTTGCCGAGCAGGGACGTCACCGGCGCCTGCGATTCGGCCCGCGCATCGGGAGCCGCGGCTGCGATGATGGCCGCCGCCGCGGCGAGGATGAGGAGGCTGCGCATGCGCGCCATCCTACCCTTGCCGCGCGCCGGCGCACGGCCTTAGTGTAAGGCCCCATGGCGCGCCTGCATGTCCGCCCGCCGCGCGAACTGGCGATCGAGCTCGACGACGGGCGCCGGTTCGCGCTGCACCCGATCTGGTTGCGCGAGCGCTGCCGGGATCCGCGCAGCATGGACCTGCGCACCGGCCAGCGCCTGCACGATCCGTCGGATCTCGATCCCGCGCTCGCCATCGCCGCCGTGAGCGAGCCGGAATCCGGCCGTTATCGCATCCGTTTCAGCGACGGGCACGAAGCCGAATTCCTCGGCCGGCACCTGCTGGAGGAAGCGCTGCTCGGGCCCGCGGACCACGACATTCCGGCCCCGCGACTCTGGGACGCGGCGAGTGGCGACGTGCGCCGCTTCGCCTGGTCCGAGCAGCCCGACGACGCGCAGCTGCATGAATGGCTGCGCCAGTTCCTCGAAGCCGGCTTCATCGTCTTCAGCGGCGTGCCCGTGCGGCCCGGATCGCTGTTCCGCGTCGGTAGCAGATTCGGCTTCACGCGCGAGACGAACTTCGGCGCGCTCTTCGACGTGCGCTCGACCGCCGAGGCCAGCGACCTCGCCTACACGTCGCTGCCGCTCGATCCGCACACGGACAATCCCTACCGCGACCCCGTCCCGGGCGTGCAGCTCCTGCACTGCCTCATCAACGAGACCTCGGGCGGATTGTCGACGCTCGTGGACGGATTCGCGGCTGCCCGGGCGCTCGAGTCGCGCGACCCCGAGGCTTTCGCGCTCCTCTCGCGCACGCCGGTGCGCTTCCGTTACCAGGATGCGGGTACGGAGCTCGTCGCGAGCGCGGTGCCGATCGAGCGGGATCCGCAGGGAGGACTGGTCGCGATCCACTTCAGCCCGCGACTCGATTTCGTGCCGCTCGGGCCGCCCGAGCAACTCGAGACGTACTATCGTGCCCGGCGCAGCTTCGACCACCTGCTGCGCTCGCCGGAATTTGAGATCCGGTTCCTGCTCGCGGGCGGGGAGCTCCTGATGATGGACAACCGCCGCCTGCTGCACGGCCGCACGGGATTCGATCCGGGCGAGGGGGTGCGGCATCTGCAGGGCTGCTACATCGACATCGACGGGCCGCGAAGCCTGTATCGCGTCGTGCGCCGCCGCCTGGCCGCGGGAGCCGCCGCATGAACCGGATCGTCAGCTTCCGGCGGATGGAAGACGGCACGCGCGAAGACTACCTGCTGCTGGACCGGTCCGAGCGCGACTTCGCGGCGGGCCTGCCCGACCGCGTGCTCGACGCGCTCGGCAAGCTGGACAACTCCCTCGACGGGTATCCCGTCAGCCGGCTACGGCATTCGCTGCAGGTGGCGACGCGGGCCGAGGCCGCGGGCGCCGACGAGGAACTCGTGCTCGGGGCTCTCGTCCACGACATCGGCGACGAACTCGCACCGTACAATCACGCCGAGGTGGCCGCCGGCATCCTGCGGCCCTACGTGCGGCCCGAGGTCACCTGGATCGTCGAGCAGCACGGCCTGTTCCAGACCTACTATTACGTCCATCACCTCGGCGGGGACCGTCACGCGCGCGAGCGCCTGCAAGGCCATCGCTGGTACGACGCCTGCGTCGCCTTCTGCGAATGGGACCAGGCCTCGTTCGATCCGGATTATCCGACGCGTCCGCTCGCTCACTTCGAGCCGCTGGTGCGACGAATCTTCTCGCGGGCGGCCCAGGATCCGCGCTACGTCGCCGCGCCGGACTGACGGTGCCGTTCAGGGCCTGAAGCGTGCCACCTCGGTCCGCAGCAGCCGCAGGTCGGACTGCGCGGGCGCGGGGCCGTAGCGCAGGCGAAGGTAAGCCTCGGTGATGGAAAGCGCCGCGAGGCCAAGGTCCGGCCGCAGTCGCCGGACGCGCTGTGCGTAGTCGCGCGGCGCTTCGCCGACCTGATTCTCGATGCCGCGGCGTGCGAGCCTCGCGGTGAACCGCCGGTACGCCGCCGCGGCCGGGTCGGCGCGGCGCGGGCGGAATTCCAGCGCGAGCCAGGCGACGAGCAGGCCCATCGCGAGCACCAGGCCGACGCCGAGCGCGGTGGCGAATGCGCGCCAGCCCGGATCCTCGTAGCCCAGTGTCGCGAGCAGGTTTTCCTGCGTCACGCGGTCGAACTGGACGACGCCGTCGTTCCAACGCGCGTTGAGGTTGTCCCAGAACATCCGCGCCTGCCAGAGGAGCGGCGAGTCCCGGGCGAAGGCACCCGGCAGCAGCTCCGCGCCGGTGAAGGACGCTTCGAGGCCGCGCTCGACGCGCTCGGGCGCGACCGCGGCGGTGGGATCGACGCGCCGCCAGCCGGCGCCCGGCAGCCACACTTCCGACCAGGCATGCGCATGCGACTGGCGCACGATCATGTAGCCGCCCAGCGGGTTCCAATCGCCGCCCTGGTATCCGCCCACGACGCGCGCCGGGATGCCGGCGGCCCGCATCAGGGTGGTGAATGCGGAGGCAAAGTGCCCGCAGAAGCCCTGGCGGGTGTTGAACAGGAAGTCGTCCACCGAATCGCGGGATAGCCCGGGCGGCGTCAGCGTGTAGTGGAACTCCTGCTCCCTGAACATCGCGAGCACGGCCTGGATGTACGCGGCGTCGCTGCCCGCGCGCGCGCGCAGGCTCCGCGCGAGCTCCGCCGTGCGCCGGTTGCGGTCCGGCGGGAGGCGGAGGCTGACGTTACGCACCGACTGCGCAAGCTCCCGGGCCGCCACGTACTCCGGATAGGAGCGCGCTTCGTACTGGATCATGGCATTCACCGGGTGTCGCGTGCGAAGCCCGAAATCCCAGGCGCGAAAGGCGAGTCCCGGCGTCCAGTCGTTCACCATGTCGAGCGCGAAGAGCATCTGCTGGCCAGTCGGCTCGAGTGTCACCGTGTAGTCGACCGGCGCCCCGCGATTGCGGACCCGCGCCCGGGGCAGCGCCTGGACCTCGCCGCGCGACCAGGTATATCCGTTGAACTGCGACAGCACCGGGCCACGCCAGTAGCGCAGCGCCGGTGGCGGCGGCTCGCCCGTGAAACGCACGCGGAAGGCGACGACGTCGTTCTGCGTCAGGTCCGAGATGTCGCCTGGGGACATCTCGTCGGTCAGCCCCGTCAACGCACGCTCCGCGGAGGGCGCCCCCCAGAAGCTGCCCTCGACCCGCGGAAAGAAGAAGAACAGCACGAGCGCAACCGGCGCGGCCTGCAGGAGCGCCTTGCCGGTTGCGAGGAATGGCCGCGGCGCCGGGCCTCCCGGCACCAGCCGGGACACGCGCAGTAGCGCCGCGGCCAGCAGCCACACCGTCGCCAGCACCCAGGCCGCTGTCACGAGGTCCTGTGCATACAGGAATGCGGCGAGGCACAGGAACCAGCCGATGAAGATGAGGATCGTGTGATCGCGCGCCGTCCGGGTTTCCAGGAGCTTCAGTGCGGACATGAGGACGAGCAGGGCAGTGCCGCCATCGAGGCCCGTGATCGTCGAGTAGCCGACGACCACGCCGACGGTGACGCCGCCGGCGATCAGCGCGCGCAGGAAGGCGGGCGGCAGGCGCCAGCCACGGCGCTCCGCGAGCAGGCGCCAGGCGCAGGCGCCGATGACGAATGCGGACACCCAGGCCTGCATCCGCGGGAGATGCGGGCCGAGCGCGGCGAGGAGGCCGCCCATGGTCCAGGCGAGGCGCCTGAAACCCTCCTCGCGCTCAGGCGACATCGGCCGCCGGTGCCTCGAAGCGCGCGATCGCAGCCAGGCAGCGGCGGCGCTGCGCATCGCCCGGCTGGGGCGGGATTTCCTCGCCCGGCAGCCGCAGGCCGAACGTCATGCCGCGCGCGCTCGCATCGACGATCCACCGCGCAAGAACGGCGAGACGTGACTCGAGATCGGCGCCTGCCGCATCCGCAAGGTCGAACACCGGGATCGACTCGGCGTCGCCGCTGAATTCCTTGACGAGCAACTCGCCGGCCCGGGCGTAGGCCTTCCATGCGATGTGCCGCGGTGGATCCCCGGGGTGGTAGTCCTTGAGGCCGGCGAAGTCGTCCTCGCCCCGGCGCGCGCTGCCGCCCGCGGATCGCGCCGGCGCGAGTGGCGGCGCGGGCGCTGCGGCCGCGGGACGCGGGTAGACGACGCAGGCGACATCCGGGTGCAGGACGGCCCAGGCGCGGAACAGCCCATACGGAAACCGCGTGGAGATCTCCACCCGGCCGAGCACGATGCTGCCGCGCCTGCGGGTCGGCACGCGGATCTCGAGGAGCGAATCGCCGCCGGCGGCGACGTTCGTTGCCGCGCCGCTTCCGGCCGACGGTCGTGCCTCGAGGTCGCAGCGCGGTGCGCGCCCCGGGTTCGCCACCGAGAAGCGGAACACGGCCTCGAAGCCCGCGAAAGGCGGCTCCGCCCCCGCGGACCGGACGACGAGTGCCTCCAGGTTGCGGTGGCAGGCGTGCATGGCGGCGACGCCGAGCGCGGCGAGCAGGAAGGTCAGGACGAGGCCGAGGTTGTTCGCGTAGTTCAGCGAGCCGAGCAGCATGCCGAGCAGCATCAGCGCGAAGGCGAGCCCGAGTCCCGTCGGGAGGATATAGATGCGGCCGCGGCGCAGGGTCACGGACCCGCGGTCCGGGCCCTGGCGCCTGCGGATCCAGTCGCGTGTCATGCGCGTCAGCCGGGCACGAGGTCCCATGGCGGTGGCGAGGCCGGTCAGGGAATCGGCACCGACTTCAGGAGTGCCGCCGCGACCTCGGCCGGGCCGCGTCCGTCCGCGGCATCGCGCGGGCGCAGGCGATGCCCGACCACCGCCGGCAGGACTGCCTGGAGGTCCTCGGGCAGCACGCCGGCGTGGCCGTGCAGGAACGCCCAGGCCTGTGCCGCGCGCAGAAGCGCGATCACCGCGCGAGGCGAAAGTCCCGCCTGGTGCCGTCCGGCCTCGCGCGAGGCGCGTGCCAGCGCCTGGACATAGTCGACGAGCGCATCGCTCGCATGAATCTCGGTCACCCGCTTCTGCAGCGTCGGGATTGACGCGGAATCGAGCGCGGCGGGCAGTTCCGCGAGCAGGTCGCGCCGGTCGCGGCCGCGCAGGAGCTGGCGTTCGTGGCCGGCCGCCGGATAGCCGAGCTCGATCCGCATCAGGAACCGGTCCACCTGCGATTCGGGCAACGGGAAGGTCCCGATCTGGAACGCGGGATTCTGGGTCGCCACGATGAAGAACGGCTCCGGCAGCGCGTGCGTCTCGCCGTCGACCGTCACCTGGCGCTCCTCCATCGCCTCGAGCAGCGCGCTCTGCGCCTTGGGCGTCGCGCGGTTGACCTCATCCGCCATGACGAGCTGTGCAAATACCGGACCGCGATGGAACTTGAAGCGCCCGCTCGCGCGGTCGTAAACCGAGATGCCGATGACGTCCGCAGGCAGGAGGTCGCTCGTGAACTGGATGCGCTGGTAGGACAGCCCGAGCACGCGCGCGAGGGCGTGGGCGAGCGTCGTCTTGCCGACGCCGGGAATGTCCTCGATCAGCAGGTGGCCACGAGCGAGAAGGCAGGCGAGGGCGAGGCGCACCTCGCGCTCCTTGCCGAGCAGGACCTGGTTCAGGCTCGCGAGCGCCGCGAGGAGCGCGCTGCGGCCGGAATCCGATGCTTGTACTTCCGCGTTCATCGCAGCGACGCTACGCGCTCGCGCTGCTCCTCGAGTTGAGCCAGTTCACGCTTGAAGTCCGCCACGCGCTGCTCTTCCTGCGCGACGACGGCCGGCGGGGCATTCTGCACGAATTTGGAGTTGCCCAGCTTGCCCGCCGCCTTGGCGAGCTCCTGCTGGACCCTGGCGCGGCGCTTCTCGAGCCGGGCGAGCTCGGCCTCGACGTCGATGAGGCCGGCCATGGGCACCAGCACCCGGAGTTCCCCGAGCAAGGCCGCCGCCGCCTGCGGCGGCGTCTCGCCGTTCCCGAGCGGCGTTGCCGACTCGACGCCGGCCAGCGCCCGGATGACGGTCCTGTTGCGCGCAAGCCGCTCGAGGTCCGATGCCGAGGCGGACTGCAGGCGGACGCCGAGCGGCACGGAGGGCGCGATGTCGAGCTCGCCGCGGATGCGGCGCACGCCGAGGATGAAGTCCATCACCCAGCGCATCTCCGCGTCGATCGCCGGATCCACGGCCTCCGGCAGCGGATGGGGAAACGGCTGCGTCATGATCGATCGGCCGGTCACGCCGGCGCGCGGCGCGGCGCGCTGCCAGATCTCCTCGGTGATGAACGGCATCAGCGGATGCAGCAGCCGCAGCAGCGTCTCGAGCGTGGCCAGCAGGGTCTGGCGCGTGCCGCGGCGGGCCGACTCGCTCGTGCCTTCGGACTGCAGCACGGGTTTCGCGAACTCGAGGTACCAGTCGCAGAACTCGTACCACGTGAACTCGTAGGCGGCCTGGGCGGCGAGGTCGAACCGGTACTGTGCGAAGCCCTCGCGGACTGCCGCGATGGTCGCCGACAGGCGCGATTGGATCCAGCGGTCGTGCGCGGAGAGCGTCGCCTCGCCGGGCGGCAGCGGCGACTCGGTCGACATCAGCACGAAGCGCGCCGCGTTCCAGAGCTTGTTGCAGAAATTCCGGTAGCCCTCGACGCGGCCGAGGTCGAAGCGCAGGTCGCGCGATTGCGTCGCCAGCGAGGCGAAGGTGAAGCGCAGCGCATCCGTCCCGTAGGGGCGGATGCCGTCGGGGAACTGCTTGCGCGTCGCACGCTCGATCGCCGGCGCGAGCTGCGGCTGCATGAGCCCGGTCGTGCGCTTCGCGACCAGCGCCTCGAGACTGATGCCGTCGACGATGTCGAGCGGGTCGAGGACGTTGCCCTTCGACTTCGACATCTTCTGGCCCTCGTGGTCGCGGATCAGTCCGTGGATGTACACCTCGCGGAACGGCACCTCGCCGGTGAAGTGCATGCCGAACATCACCATGCGCGCGACCCAGAAGAAGATGATGTCGAAGCCCGTGACGAGGACGCTGGTCGGGTACCAGGTCGCCAGCTCCTTCGTCGCGTCGGGCCATCCGAGCGTCGACATCGGCCAGAGCGCCGAGGAGAACCAGGTGTCGAGGACGTCCTCGTCCTGCGCCAGCGGCACGCCGGCGCCGAGGCGGTGGCGCCTGCGCACCTCCGCCTCGCTTTCGCCGACATAGATCGCCCCGTCCGGCCCATACCAGGCCGGGATGCGGTGTCCCCACCAGAGCTGGCGGCTGATGCACCAGTCCTTGATGTTGCGCATCCACTCGAAGTACGTGCGGTCCCAGTTCTCCGGGATGAAGCGGATGCGGCCGTCCTCCACTGCGCGGATGGCGGGCTCGGCGAGCGGCGCGATGCGCACGAACCACTGGTCGGTGAGCCAGGGCTCGATGACGACGCCGCTGCGGTCTCCCCGCGGGATCGTGAGGCGGTGCGGCTCGGCCTTCTCGAGGAGGCCCGCGGCCTCGAGGTCGGCGACGACGCGCTTTCTCGCCTCGAAACGGTCGAGCCCGCGATAGGCGGCGGGCGCCTCGTCGCCGATTCTCGCGTCGGCCGTCAGGATGTTGATGAGGGGCAGTCCCCGGCGTTGCCCGACCTCGTAGTCGTTGAAGTCGTGCGCCGGCGTGAGCTTCACGCAACCGGTGCCGAAGGCGGGATCGACGAACTCGTCCGCGAGCAACGGGATTTCGCGACCCGTCAGGGGCAGCGTGAGCGCCGTGCCGTCCAGTCCGCGATAGCGCTCGTCATCCGGATGGAAGGCGACGCCGACGTCGCCGAGCATCGTTTCCGGGCGCGTGGTCGCGACGGTCACATGTCCGCGCCCGTTGGCGAACGGGTACCGGATATGCCAGAGCGTGCCGTTCTCCTCGACGGACTGGACCTCGAGGTCCGAGACCGCGGTCTTCAGCACCGGGTCCCAGTTGACCAGCCGCTTGCCCCGGTAGATGAGGCCATCCTCGTGGAGCCGGATGAACGCCGTCTGCACCGCCCGCGACATGCCGGGGTCCATGGTGAAGCGGTCGCGGCTCCAGTCGACGGAGGCGCCGAGCCGGCGCAACTGGCGCGCGATCGTGCCGCCCGATTCCTCCTTCCAGCGCCAGACGCGCGCGGTGAACGCTTCGCGCCCCAGCTCGTGGCGCGACTTGCCCTCGGCGACGAGCTGGCGCTCGACGACCATCTGCGTCGCGATGCCCGCGTGGTCGGTGCCGGGCTGCCACAGGGCGCGGTCGCCGGACATCCGGTGGAAGCGCGTGAGCGCATCCATGATCGTGTCCTGGAAGGCATGCCCCATGTGCAGCGTTCCCGTCACGTTCGGCGGCGGTATGACGATGCAGAACGGCGCGCCGTCGCCCGCCGGGGAGAAGAGCCCGTCTGCTTCCCATTGCCGGTAGATGCGCTCTTCGATGTCGCCCGGGGAGTAGGTCTTTTCCATGCCGCGGCCGGAAATCAGTCGTCGCCGGAGGCGAGCTGCTCGCGCAGCGCCGCCGCGACGATCTCCGGCAGCGCGGCGCGCAGGCGGTCGATCACGCGCTCGAGCATGACCGCCTCGATCTCGCGCGCCGCGGAGTGCAGCAGCTCGTCGGTGAGCTTGAGCGTGCGGCTCACGAGCTCCGCCTGCAGAGCGGCCAGGTCGTCGTCCGTCAACAGGCCGCCCGCCAGGACCGGCTCCGCCTCCGGCGCGCGCTCGGGTTTCGGGAAGCTGCCCGTCGCGTGCAGCTCGACGACGTCCGTCAGGATCGGCAGCTCGCGGGGAGCGTCGCGGCTCAAGACTCGTCACCCATGTCGTGCGTCTTCGGCTCGAGCCCGCGTTCGCGGTACGCCCGGAAGCGCTCGCGTCCCTTCGTGCGCCGCGCGGCGTCGGCGTCGACCACTTCCGCGATGCGCGCCCACCCCTCGAGCGGCGGCAGGTCCGCAGCGAGGTTGACGAGCACGTCGCCGTCCGCGGCGTCGACGGCGTCCGAATCGGCGATCACCACGGGCGCGGGCGCGGGGACCGGTGCGTCGTCCGGCGCTCCCGCGCGCCGGTGGGGAATGAAGGCGCGGTCGGAGAAGGTCCACAGCAGCTGGTCGAACTCCTCGAGCTCGCCGCCCGGCTCGAGCTGCACGCGCACTCGATGGCGCTTGAGCCAGGCCTTCTCGACCAGCCGGCATGCGAACCGCAGGCGCGCCGCGGGCTCGTTCCCCGTGAGCACGTAGAAGTCGACCTGCGGTTCCGCCACGGCCTCAGTTCCCGTGCAGCAGCCAGTCGACGAGCAGGGGCACCGGGCGGCCTGTGCTGCCCTTGTGCGAGCCGGTCAGGTAGGCGCTGCCGGCGATGTCGAGGTGCGCCCACCTGAGGCCGTCGGTGAACTTCCACAGGAAGCAGGCGGCGGTGATCGCCCCCGCCTCGCGACCCGCGACGTTCGCCATGTCGGCGAAATTGCTCTTCAGGAGCTCCGCGTACTCCTCCGCGACCGGCAGGCGCCATGCCCGGTCGTCGGAGCGCTCGCCGGCGGCCGCGATCGCGCCGGCCAGCTTGTCGTCCGGGGAGAACAGGCCGCAGTAGTGGGCGCCGAGCGCGATGACGCAGGCGCCGGTCAGCGTCGCGATGTCGACGACCGCGCGCGGCTTGAAACGCCGCGCATACGTGATGCCGTCGCACAGGATCAGGCGGCCCTCGGCGTCCGTGTTCAGGACCTCGATGGTCTTGCCGGCCATCGACGTCACGATGTCGCCGGGCTTGGTCGCGCGCCCGCTCGGCATGTTCTCGCAGGTGGGGATGATCCCGACGAGATTGATCGGCGCACCGATCGTCGCCACGGCCTTGAACGCGCCGAAGACTGAGGCGGCGCCCGACATGTCGAACTTCATCTCGTCCATGCCGGTCGGCTGCTTGAGCGAGATGCCGCCCGTGTCGAACGTGATGCCCTTGCCGACAAGAGCGACGGGGGCCTCGCCCTTGCCGCCACCCGCGTACTCGAGAACGATGAGCCGCGCCGGCTCGTCCGATCCGCGCGTGACAGACAGGAAGGAGCCCATGCCGAGGCGGCGGATATCCCGCTCCTCGAGCACGCGCGCGCTCACGGCCTTGTGCCCCCTGGCGAGCTCGCGCGCAGCCTCGGCGAGGTACCGCGGCGTGCAGACATTGGCTGGCAGGTTCGCGAGATCCTTCATGAATGCGATGCCTGCGGCAATGCCTATCCCGTCGCGGACGCCGCGCTGCGCGGACTCGGACGCCGCATCCGGCGCGACGTGGTTGAAGCGCGCGAGTTTCGGCCGTGGCGGCTTCGCGGCGGTCTTGAGGTCCGGTATGCGGTAGAGCGCGTTGCTCACGCTCTCGACGGCATGGCGCGCCGCGTAGTAATCGTCGATGCCCGGCACCCCTTCGGCCGCGAGCCAGGACGTCGCGTTGGCGGCGCCGCTCTTCGCGAGCCACTGGGTCGCCGCGAACACTGCGCGACGGTAGGGCTTGCGCCCGAAGCCGGCCTTCGGCCCGAGTCCGACCAGCAGGATGCGCTCGGCGGGACCGCGCCGGACGCCGGTGATCGGGAACGTCTCCGCGCTCTTGCCGGCGAAGTCCCCGCGCTTCAGCACGCGCGCGATGGCGCCGCCGCTCGCCCGGTCGACCCGCCGCCCGGCATCGGACAGGATGCCGCTTTCGTGGATGCCTACGATCGCGCAGGCGGTCCGCTGGCGTGCCGCGCCGGCCTTGATTGCGTGAAACTGCATGATCCTCGATCCCCCGCAAGCCGCGCCCACGGACGTGCGCCCGTTGAGCGCGCTGTCGCGCTGGTTTACCGTGTCCAGCCAGTTTAATCGAAAACGCCCCTAAAACCGCGCAGAACCAGCCTTGTTCGCAACGATCGACCGCTATGTCCTGCGCGAAGTCGCGACGGCGCTCGCGGGCGTCACCGTCGTCCTGCTCGCGATCCTCGTGAGCTACCAGCTCGCCCGCATCCTCGGAGTCGCCGCTGAGCGCGGGTTTCCGCAAGACATCGTGCTGGCGCTGATCGGGCTCACCACCCTCGAGAATCTCATCGTGCTGGTGCCGATCAGCATGCTGCTCGCCACCATGCTGGCGCTCGGACGGCTCTACCACGAGAGCGAGATGGCGGCGGTCCGGGCCTGCGGAATCGGTCCCGAGCGGCTCTACCTGCCGGTCTACACGCTGGCGCTGCCGGTGGCGGCGGGCCTCGCGTGGCTCACATTCGTGGTCGGTCCCGATGCCCGGAACAATGCCGAGGCCCTTCGCGGCCGGGGCCTGCGGGACGCCGAGTTCGGCCTGCTGACGCCCGGCACGTTCCGGACCTACGCCGACGGCAAGGCCGTGTTCTACGCCGAGGAGAGCGGGGCCGACGGCCGCCTCATCCACGTCTTCATGCAGCATCACGCGGGCGACCGCATCGAGGTCGCCACCGCCGCCTGGGCCGAGCAGCGCATCCTGCCGGGCGGCCACACGCAGATCGTCGTGCTGCACGACGGCGAGCGCATCGAGGGCGTGCCGGGACAGGCGGGCTTCCGGCGCATCCGCTTCGCCGAGCACGGCATTCCGGTCGTCGTGCCGGAGGCGGGTGCGGGACGCACGGTCCCGGAGCGCAAGCCCACCGCCGAGCTCCTCGGCTCGCGCGAGCTCGCCGACGTCGCCGAGCTGCAGCGGCGCATCTCCATGCCGGTCATGGTGCTCGTGCTCGCCTTCATCGCCGTGCCGCTGTCGGCGCTGCGGCCTCGCGAGGGCCGCTATGCCCGCGTCGCGGTCGCGATCCTGCTGTATTTCTTGTACGCGAATCTCCTCTCCGCCGCCCAGGTCTGGATCGAAAAGGGCCGGCTGCCACCCGGCGTCGGCACCGGTTGGGTGCACGCGATCTTCCTGGCCCTCGGCTTCTTCATGATCCATCGCCAGAGCCCGGTCACGCGCTGGATGCGCCGCAGGCGCTACGCGACATGACGATCCTCGACCGCTACCTCGCGAAGACGGTGCTGCTGCATACGCTCATGGTGATGGCGGTGCTGCTCGCGCTCATGACGCTGGTGACGTTCATCGGGCAGCAGGACGACATCGGCCAGGGCAGCTACAACGTGTCCGGCGCCTTCCTGGTGACGCTCCTGCAGCTGCCCCAGCAGGCCTACCAGCTGCTCCCGATCGGCGCGCTGATCGGCGCGATCACCGGGCTCGGCGGCCTCGCGCGGGACAGCGAGCTCACGGTGGTGCGCGCGGCCGGTGTCTCCGTCGGCCGCATCGCCGTGTCGGCCGCGCTCGCAGGCCTCGTCGTGGCGGCGCTGCTGTGGGTCATCGGCGAGTACTTCGCGCCGCCTGCGGACCAGTACGCGCGGCAGTACAAGATCTTCAGCCGCTACTCGCAGCTCGAGTTCGCCGGCAGCCGCAGCGCCTGGGTGCGCGAGGGCCCGTATTTCATCAACGTGCGCAGGCAGGCGGCCGAGAACCTGTTCGGCGGCGTCTACGTCTACGAGCTCGACGCGGACCGCAACCTCGCGATGGTCGGGCGCGCGGAGACGGCGGCGCAGGACCCCGACGGCCGCTGGGTGCTGACCAACTATTCGGAAACGCGGATCGACGAGGACTCCACCACGGCGCGCGTCGTCGACCGCCTCGTCACTGATGCCAGGTTCAACGCGGATTTTTTCGGCGTCGCGGTCGCACAGCCGGATTCTCTGCCGCTCGCCGACGTGCATGCCTACAGGAAGCACCTCGAGAGGAACCAGCTCGACGCCTCGGTCTGGGAGATCGCCTTCTGGTCGCGCATCTCGCGCCTCGTCGCGGCCGTCGCGGTCTGCGTCTTCGCCGTGCCGTTCGCCTTCGGTCCGCTGCGCTCGGCCGGCGCGGGTGCGCGGACCGTGCTCGGCATCATGGCGGGCGTCCTTTTCGTGCTGCTGACGCAGACGCTCGAGAACAGCGGCCAGATCTACGGCATCAATCCGCTGCTGGTCGCCTGGGGCCCGACGGTCCTCCTGATCGTGATCGCCACCGTCGCGATCTGGCGCGTGCGCTAGGGCAGGCGCCGCAGGCGCGCGCCGCCGGCAAGGTCCTGGAGGCTCTGCCGCGCGGCGTTGAATGGTATCCACCCGAAGTTGAGCGCCAACGGCGCAACCAGTGCCGCGGCGCCCGCGGCCGCGAGCGCGTTCGCGGGCCGGCGCAGGTACCACGCACCGATCGCCGCGAGAATGGACATCCCGGTCCCGAGCAGGAACCGGGCGAGCGCGCCCGGCCAGCGCAGGCGGTCGCCGCCGGCGGTCACGAGCTCGATGCGCCAGGCTTTCATGCCGAGCGTCTGGCCGCTGCGCGTCCACGAGCCGCCGAAGTATCCGAATGCGAGCAGCAGCAGGAGCGCGCGGTAGGCGTAGCCGAGGGCGCCCTGGGTCGATGCCAGTATCGCCTCACCGTGCGTGAACGGCAGGAAGGCGAACGTCGCCGCGAAGGCGAGCGCGATCACCAGAAGCAGGTCGTAGAGGAGGGCTGCGAGCCGGCGCCCCAGTCCCGCCGGACGGCCCGCAACGGATTTTTCGTCCATGCGGGCGACGATGTTAATGCGTCAGGCGTCGTCCTGCCGCTCGACACGCTCCTCGATGGCGTCGCGGCTCGTTCGCAGGATCTGGCGCACTTGCGCGACGCTCGGCCGGCCTGCGATGCGCGCGATGGCTTCCGGCAGCTCGTGCCAGTCGCGACCCCAGGAGAGGAGGCGGGCCGCGTCCTTGACGACGGCCGTGACGGTCGTGTCGTTGACAGGCTTCGGCGCTTTCGCGGCCGCCTTCGGCTTCCCGCCGGCGGCCTTCTGCGGCTTCGGCGGCGGCGGAGGCTTGATCACCGTCGCGGTCGAGGTCGAGCTCGTGGATTTCGTCGCCTTCGCCTTGTCGAGCTGGCGCTCGCGCTCCGGCTCGGCGATGGGCACGAAGCGCTCGACGTGCTGCGAGCCGACGAGGTTCGTCAGGAACGACATCAGCTCGAGCGCTTCGGACAGCGAGGGATCGCCGGCCGCGAGCCGCGTCTTCACGATGTTCTGCAGGTCCGCGAGGCGCTGGCGGGCGAGGTCCACCACCCACTTCGTCGGCCGCTGGTGGTTGGGCCAGGGCTGCACCAGCCAGTACTGGTCCTCCGGCAGGTCCGCATAGCGCGCGTGCAGGTCGAGGCTCTTCTGCCATTTCTGCAGGAGTTGCAGCACGCGGTCGTCGGCGGGCGTCATGGCCAGTCAACATAAAGCACCGCAGAATCCGCCGCTCCGCATTCGGGTAAGTCCTTGACGGCCGTCACAATGAGCCGCGTCTCAGGGCTACGGGCAGGCGGGCAGCACCTGGGGCTTCGCCGCCAGCGCGGCATCCAGCTCCGGGCCCAGCGCGACGAGCCACGAGCCGTACATCGGGTTCGGCACGACGAACCAGCGCTCCCCCCATTCGCCTTGTCGCGCGCAGCGCTCGCGGTCGCGACCGGCAACGTCAGCGCGGCGAACCCCGGGCAGGAAGTCGGCGAGGTCGTCGCCGATGTTCAGGACGATGCGATGCGTGCGGGCGAGCGCCTGCCGCCGCGCGAGCTTCTCGCCATCCCACTCCGGCAGCTCTCCCTTCAGCATCAGGTCTTCCGCGAGCGTCGCGCTGCCGAGGCCGAGTGCCTCGAGGTTCGCCAGCGTGTCGTCCTGCTGCGGACAGGCTGCGTCGTTGCCGGGGCGCGGAGCGCACTCGCGGTTGGTGATGAAGAAGATGCGCACGGCACGGCCCTGGCCGTCCCGCGCCCCGCGCGCGAATCGGATGAATTCCGCGGCGCCGGGGACCGCGGGCGCGCGGCGCTCGGCGATCCAGTCGTCCCAGGCCTTCGGAAAATCGTCGAAGCAGGTGCCCGCGCGGAGCATCGCGGCCTGGGGCTCGGAGTTGTCGAGCACGGTCTCGTCGATGTCCATCACGATAGCTGGCGGCAACCCCGCAAGGTCGCCTGTCTGCGTCGGCTCTGCGGTCCATGCGGACTCCGCGAGCCCCCGCGTGAGTGCGAAGCCGGCGGACCGGTAGACCGTCTCGCTCGCGGCGCGGAATTCGGAGGAATTGCGGACCCAGAGCGTCGCGCGGTCAGCGCCCGCCGCGAAGATCGGCTCCCCGCCGCAGCGCGCAGCGCCGGCGCGGGGATTTTCCGGCCGGGCCCCCGGTCCGCCGCATCCCGCCGCAACGGCGACTGCCGCGAAGAGCAACGAGGCGCGCGGCGAAAATCGCACGGGGATTCAGTCCACGACGCGCGTGCCGCCCGACGCCGTGCGCTTCGCGTAGTAGGCGGACAGTTGCCCGGTCATGGGGCCGATGCGGCCGTCGCCGATGCGGCGCCCGTCCGCCTCGGTGACGCCGGCGAGCTCGCCCATGGTGCCCGTGCAAAACGCCTCGTCGGCGCGGTACAGCTCGGTGAGCGCCAGGTCGCGGATCTCGTGCGGGATCTTCTCGGCGCGGCAGATGTCCAGCACCGTCGCGCGCGTGATGCCCTCCGGGCAGGCCACGGCCGTGGGCGTCCGCACGATGCCGTCCTGCACGATGAACAGGTGCGTCGCGTTCGTCTCCGCGATGAACCCGCGCGCGTCGAGCATGATCGCGTCGTCCGCGCCGGCCGCGTTCGCCTGGATCTTGGCGAGGACCGAGTTCAGGAGGTTCGCGTGGTGGATCTTCGGGTCGAGCACGTCGGGCGACGGCCGCCGGATGCTGCTCGTGAAAAGCTTGAGTCCGGCCTTCGAATAGACGGGCGCCTTGTGCTCGGCGAGGACGATCAGCGTCGGTCCCGACTGGTTGAGGCGCGGGTCCATGCCGGAGGTGACCTTGACGCCGCGCGTGAGCGTGAGGCGGATGTGCACGCCGTCCCTCATCTTGTTCGCGGCGAGCGTGCGGCGGATCTCTTCGATGATGCGATCGTTCGGCGGGATGTCGGCAAAGGCGAGCGCGAGCGCGGATGAACGCAGCCGGGCCAGGTGCTCCTCGAGCGCGAAGATCCGGCCGTCGTAGAGGCGCAGGCCTTCCCAGACCGCGTCGCCCCCCTGCACCGCGCTGTCGAAGGGACTGACTCCCGCCTCGTCGCGATGCACGAGCTTGCCGCTGATGTTGACGATCAGGTCGCGATTCTTTTCGTTGAACTTCTGGAGCATCGACGGTCCTCAGGGGCGCAGTCGCAGGGCGAACAGCTTCTCATAGTACGGGCGGCATTCATCCACGAGCCGCTCCTGCGGGGGCGTCAGCTCGAGGTGCCGCCGGCGATACGGTTCGAAGCCGGTGGACGCCTCGACGGCCGCATACCAGTGCGGCGCCCAGGCGCCGTCAGTCTCGCGCCGTCCCGGTGGCCAGGCGAGCATGGCCGGAAGGAACGGGATGCGGAGCGCATCGCACAACGCCTCGAGCTGCACGGCGGGGTCCTTCAGCACTTCGCTCGCGAGCACGACGGGCGGCGCGCGGCCGAGCCGCGCCGCGACGCGGTCGAAGATCTCGCACTGCTGCGGGAGGCCTGTGTCCGCGAGCCCCGCATCCGGATAGGTCTTGAATAGCGACGCGACCATCTCGTCCGGCTCGCGGATCAGGAAAGCGTGCGTCAGCGCGTCGAGCCAGCCGCGCTCGATCATCGGCAGCAGGTGATGCGCCATGTGCTTCTGGTACCAGATCGCGCGGCCGCCCGGGACCGGGCCGGTCAGCGTCGCCGCGACGCTGCGCCAGTCGGCATCGTGCGCGGC
>DATEEF010000061.1:0-19102 GCA_035281265.1 Steroidobacteraceae bacterium | reverse complement strand
TCCATGGCCCGGCCCCGCAGCTGGATGCGCTTGCGGAGCGTCCGCACCGGGCAGGAGAGCTGGATCATGAGGTCGGGCGGGCGGAGCGCCTTCGAGATCGACCGATAGAGTGCCGAATAGGTCTTGTAATCGCGACCGTCGATATAGCGCTGCCGGTAAAGGTTCTTCGCGAAGATCTCCGCGTCCTCGTAGATCGTCCGGTCCTGGACGACGGTGCCGGGCTCGTCCTGGAGCTCCAGCTGGAGGCGGAACTTGTGCGCAAGGAAGAACAGCTGGGACCGGTAAGCCCAGGTCTTCATGTCCTTGTAGAAGTCGGCGAGGTAGGGGTTCTGCTCGTTCGGCTCGAAAAACGGCTTGATGCCGTAGCGCCGGCACAGGAAGCGCGTCAGCTCCGTCTTGCCGGCGCCGATGTTGCCGGCGATCGCGATGAAGCGCTTGCCGGCCACGCCGGCCCGCTTACAGCCAGTAGACGAAAATGAAGAGGCCGAGCCAGACGACGTCGACGAAGTGCCAGTACCAGGCCACCGCCTCGAACGCGAAATGCTGGCGCGGCGTGAAGTGGCCCTTCAGGCAGCGCAGCCAGATCACGGTCAGCATGATCGCGCCCACCAGCACGTGAAGGCCATGGAAGCCGGTCAGCATGAAGAAGGTCGAGCCGTAGATGCCGGTGCCGAGCTGGAGCCCGAGCTCGTGGTAGGCGTGGCCGTACTCCATGACCTGCACGCCGAGGAAGATGAAGCCGAGCAGGAAGGTCAGGGCGAGGAAGACCTTCAGGATGCCCCGGTGCCCGCTCTTCAGCGCGTGGTGGGCGACGGTGATGGTCAGGCCGGAGGTCAGCAGCAGCGCGGTGTTGATCGCGGGCAGGCCGAATGCCGGAATGATCTCGTAGCTGCCGTCGTCGCGCGGGCCGAGGTCGCCGGGGCCGTTGCTCGGCCAGCCGGCGTCGAAGTCCGGCCACAGCAGCGACGTGACGGCCTTGGCGCCTTCGCCGCCGAGCCAGGGAATCGACAGCTGCCGTGCGTAGAAGAGGGCGCCGAAGAACGCGGCGAAGAACATGACCTCGGAGAAGATGAACCACATCATCCCCATGCGGAACGAGCGGTCCACCTGCTCGTTGTATAGGCCGGCCTGGTTCTCGCGGATGACCTCGCCGAACCAGAGGAAGAACAGCGTGAAGAGGAGGATGACGCCGAGGCCCAGCACCCAGCTGCCCGGCGCGGCGCCGTTCAGCGTCGCCGCGGCGCCCGCCATCAGGACGAAAAGCGCGATCGAGCCGAAGAACGGCAGCCGGCTGCCGTGCGGGATGTAGTACTGGCTCTCGTCGTGGGTGTGCCCGGCCTGTGCCATCTCGATCTCCTAGCTTCGTCCGTTTGCCTGGCCGATGTCGTAGAACGCATAGGAAAGCGTCAGGCGGTCGATTCCCGCCGGCAGCTCGCGGTCGACCACGAAGCGGACGGCCATCTCGCGCTCCTCGCCGGCAGCGAACTGCTGCGGCGTGAAGCAGAAACACTCGGTCTTGACGAAGTAGCGTGCGGCGCGCATCGGAGCGACGCTCGGCACGGCCTGTCCCGTCGTCGCGCCAGAGGCGAGGTTGCGCGCGCGGTAGTGCGTCTCGTACAGGCGGCCCGGCTGGACTTCCATGGTCGGGGAGACCGGCTCGAACGTCCAGCCGCCCGCCGGCACGGAGGCGGTGAATTCGACCGTGACGAGGCGATCCTCCGCGGGCGCCTGGCCCTCCGCGCTGCCCGCGCGGGAAAGCTGCCCACGGCCGATGCCGGCGATGTCGCAGACGACGTCGTACAGCGGCACCAGCGCGAAGCCGAAGGCGAAGCTGCCGGCGGCCATCAGCACGAGCCGCGCCGCGAGGCTGCGGTTGCGGCCCTTCTCGTCGCCGCTCACGGACTGCGCTCCAGCAGCCTCAGGACGACGTAGGTCAGGTACACCGCGACGGCCACGGCGCCGAGCGCGAGCGCGAGGCGGACGTTGCGCGACGGCGCGCTCAACGGACCTCCGGCGCCTTCTCGAAGGTGTGGTACGGCGCCGGAGAGGGCACCGTCCACTCGAGGCCGTGCTGGTACTCCCAGACGCCAGCGGTCGCGCGCTCGCCGCCGCGCACGCACTTGACGATCAGCCACACGAAAAGGAGCTGCGACAGGCCGAAGCCGAAGGCGCCGATCGAGGAGACCATGTTCCAGTCGGCGAACTGCGCAGGGTAATCGGGGATGCGGCGTGGCATGCCGGCGAGCCCGAGGAAGTGCTGCGGGAAGAACAGCACGTTGACGAAGACGGCGGACAGCCAGAAGTGCGCCTTCGCGAGGCGCATGTCGTACATGTGCCCGGTCCACTTCGGCAGCCAGTAGTAGACGGCCGCCATCAGCGCGAACACGGAGCCCGGCACCAGCACGTAGTGGAAGTGCGCCACGACGAAATAGGTGTCGTGGTACTGGAAGTCGACTGGCACCATGGCGAGCATGAGGCCCGAGAACCCGCCGATCGTGAACAGGAACAGGAAGGCGAGCGCGAACAGCATCGGCGGCTCGAAGGTCAGCGAGCCGCGCCACATCGTGGCGGTCCAGTTGAAGATCTTCACGCCCGTGGGGACGGCGATGAGCATGGTCGCCAACATGAAGAAGAGCTGCCCCGCGAGCGGCATGCCGACCGTGAACATGTGGTGGGCCCACACGATGAACGACAGGAAGGCGATCGAGGCGATGGCGTAGACCATCGCCTCGTAGCCGAAAATCGGCTTGCGCGAGAAGGTCGGGATGATCTCGGACACGATCCCGAACGCCGGCAGGATCATGATGTAGACCTCGGGGTGCCCGAAGAACCAGAACACGTGCTGGAACAGCACCGGGTCGCCGCCGCCCGCCGCGTTGAAGAAGCTGGTGTGGAAGAAGTAGTCGGTGAGCAGCATCGTCACCGCGCCGGCGAACACCGGCATCACCGCGATCAGCAGGTAAGCGGTGATCAGCCAGGACCAGGAGAACAGCGGCATCTTGAGCAGGGTCATGCCCGGCGCGCGCATGTTGACGATGGTCACGATGACGTTGATGGCGCCCATGATCGAGGATGCGCCCATCAGGTGGATGGCGAAGATCGCCATCGGGAAAGCCTCGCCGGTCTGCAGCACGAGCGGCGGATACAGCGTCCAGCCCGAGGCGGGCGCGCCGCCCGGCACGAAGAACGTGGACAGCAGCAGCAGGAAGGCGAAGGCAAGCAGCCAGAAGCTGAACAGGTTCATGCGCGGCAGCGCCATGTCGGCCGCGCCGATCTGCATCGGGATCATCCAGTTCGCGAGGCCGACCGTCGCCGGCATCACGGCGCCGAACACCATGACGAGGGCGTGCATGGTGGTCATCTGGTTGAAGAACATCGGATTGACGAGCTGCAGCCCGGGCTGGAACAGCTCGGCGCGGATCACGAACGCGAACAGGCCGCCGATCAGGAACATCAGCAGCGAGAACACCAGGTACATCGTGCCGATGTCCTTGTGGTTCGTCGTCGTCAGCCAGCGGATGATGCCCCTGGGCGGGCCGTGATCCGCGTGGTCGTCGTGGCGGCTCGCGTATTCCATCTCGTTCACTCCGTGGCGGCGACGGTCGTGGCGGCCGCCGCTTCCTGTTCATCGAGCCAGGCGTCGAACTCTTCCTTCGGCTTCGCGATGACGACGATCGGCATGAAGGCGTGGTCGGCGCCGCAGAGCTCGGTGCACTGGCCGCGGTAGGTGCCGGGATTCTCCGCGTCCACCGAGATCCACATCTCGTTGATGAAGCCGGGAATCGCGTCACGCTTGATGCCGATCTCCCGCACCCACCAGGCGTGGATGACGTCGTTCGACGTGAGGAGCACGCGCACCTTGACCCCGGTCGGGATCACGAGCGGCTTGTCGACGTCGAGCAGGTAGTTGTCCACGCTGTCCGGATCGATACCGGAACCTTTCTGCCGGGCCTCGTCGCTCTTGCGCGCGAGGCGGCTGTAGAAGCTGACGTCCGTCCCGAGATACTCGTACTGCCAGAACCACTGGTGGCCGGTAACCTTGACCGTGAGCCCGGAATTCGAGGTGTCCTCGATCTTCACGACTTTTTCGACCGCCGGGATGGCCATGGAGATCAGGATCAGCACCGGCACGATGGTCCAGGCGGCCTCGAGACGCGCGTTGTGCAGGAGCTTGGTATCCGGCACCGAGCCTTTCGACTTCCGGAAACGGACCATGGCGACGATCATCGCGCCGAATGTCAGGACGGCGATGGCCGAGCAGATCCAGAACATGATCATGTGCATGCCGTAGATCTCGCGAGCAAGCTCGCTCGCCCCTTCCGCCAGGTTGACGTCGGCCCAGTCGGCGCGCGCAGTCCCGGTGACCAGCAAGGCTGCGGCGCCGCAAACGACGGATGGATTCAGGAACCGATTGGCGGTTGTCAACGGAGCTCCCGGAATATGCCCTTGATGCGCGGGCTCACGGCCCGCGCATCGTAAGGGTTGCCAGCAAGGGCCGCAACCCGAGTTTTTCCTTTTATTCCAGAGGGATGCGCAGCAAGCGCGAGGCGTCGGCGAGGCGGGCCGCGGCCGCGGAGACATCGGGTTCGGGCATGTGGGGAATGATGCCGAGGCAGGGCGCCGCGATACGGGCCGCGAGCGTATCGACGTTCGACTGCATCCGCGCGAAGCCGGGATCGATGTGGTTGCCGACCCAGCCCGCGAGCGCGAGGCCGCGTGCGGCGATCGCTTCCACGGTGAGCAAGGCGTGGTTCAGGCAGCCGAGGCGCAGCCCGACCACGAGGATCACGTCCATGCGCAGGAGTGCCGGAATTTCGGCGCAGCTGCGATGTGCGTCGAGCGGCACGAGGAAGCCGCCCGCGCCCTCAGCGAGGACGACGTCCGCCGCCGCGGCGAGGCGTGCGTGCGCGGCGGCGATGCGCGCGAGGTCGATCGCGATGCCGGCCGCGGCCGCCGCGATGTGCGGCGCGACGGCGGGCTCGAAGAGCCATGGGTTGACGTCGCCATACGGGTGGCGCGCGCTCGACTCCGCCTGGAGGAGGAGCGCATCCTCGTTCGCGGGCCCCTCGGGTCCTGCCATGCTTCCGGCGGCGATCGGCTTCATGCCGGCGACGCAGTGGCCTCCTTCCCGAAGTACGCGCAGGAGTGCCGCGGTGATCAGCGTCTTGCCGACACCGGTGTCGGTGCCTGTGACGAACAGACTACGCCGCGTCGGGCCCACTGGGGCGTGACCGTCAAGTCGCGCTGATTGCCTGCTGCCTGGCGTTCGCGGCAATCCTCGCTTCCGCCTTGGCCAGCATCGCCAGGTAACGGGGATGGTCACGCAGCATTTCCAGATCCGGGTCCACCTTGGCGTACGGCAGGAAAGTGTCGCTGATGGTCTCGAAGACGGGACCCAGCATGTCGAGCGCGGCTTCCTTGTCCTTCAGGTAGACGCTGATCGCACACGCGAAGTTGTAGCGCATGTTGAAGTTGCTCGGATCGATCAGCAGGGCACGCTCCATGCGCGCCTTGGCGCGTTCGCTCTCGCCCAGCGCGGCGAGCGCGTAGGCGCTGTAGCCCGCCACCATGGAGTTGTTCTGGTCGTGGACCAGGATGGCTTCGGCCCTCTTGAGCACGCGCTGGGCGGAGCGGTGCATGCCGTCGACGTCGCCAACGACCATGTAACTGCTCATCAGCATCGATGCGGAATTGATGTCCGCCTCGACGAGGGCCGACGCTTTCTCGTAGTAGCGGATAGCATCCTCGTGCCGGTGCAGCTGGTAGTTCAGCCGGCCTGCCGAGCGATTGACCTCATAGGACTCCGGGTCGAGCTCGAGCGCGGTGGCCACTTCGGCGGCCGCCGCGACCGGATCGCCTCCGGACATCAGGATCTGCGCCTTGATCGCGTGGGCCTCGGCCGACCGGGGATCGATGGCCAGAGCGCGCTCCGCCGCGGCCATGCCGTTGCTGTCGCCCGCCGCGGTGCCCCTCGCCTGCCGCAGCTTGTCGTGGCCGATGGCCATCAGCGCCCAGGCCTGGGCGTAGTTCGGGTCCATCTCCGTGGCACGAGCGCAGAGGCGGACGATGGCTTCGGCGGACCGCGGGTCGTATTCCTGGCTGGTGATGTAGGTCTGCCGCGCCATCAGGTAAAGGTTGTGCGCGTCCGCATTGCTCGTGCCGCGCCTTTCGATGGCCTTCTTCTCTTCCGGCAGGAGCCTCAGCTTCAGGGCCTTGACGATGGCCTGCGAGATCTCGTCCTGCAGCGCGAAGATGTCGCTCGAATCGCGGTCGTAGCGGTCCGCCCAGATGTGGCTGTTGGTCGTGCCGTCGACGAGCTGCGCCGTGATACGGACGCGGCCGCCGGCCTTGCGGACGCTGCCCTCGAGCACGTGGCTCACCTTGAGCTCGCGCGCGACCTTCAGGATGTCGGCCTGCTTGCCCTTGTACATGAAGGCGCTGTTGCGGGCGATGATCCCGAGTGCCGACACCTTGCTGAGGTCGGTGATGATGTCTTCGGTGATGCCGTCACTGAAGTATTCCTGCTCCGGGTCGCCGCTCATGTTGACGAACGGCAGCACGCAGATCGTGTAGCTCGGCGCATCCTTGGCGGCCGCCGTCGATGACGCGCTTCCCGGCTTCCCTGACCGCGTCATCTGCGACCTCGATATCATGGAGCCGAGCGCGCGCAGGAACTCCTGGGCCTGCGGGCTCGAATCGTTCTCGCCCCAGCCGTCGAGGTCCGTCGTGTGGATGGCGCGCACGTCCATCGGCAGTCGCGCCTGGTCGAAGCGCACCGGCACCAGGACGCCCCGCTCGGCGGCCTCGCGCGCCTCGCCGCGTACCCAGCGCGAAACGACCGAGGTCGGCGTCCACACGACGAGTACGGCCCCGGCCGCGGCGATCTCTGCCTCGATCTGGTCGTCGAACTCCTGGCCGGGCGCTATCTCGGGATCCCACCAGACGGTCCAGCCTTTCGCCTCGATCGCGGCCACGATCGGTGCGACACGCGCCTTGTCGCTGCGCGCATAGGACACGAAAACGTCAGCCATTCCTATGGGTCCTGCACCCGGGTGTAAGTTTAATTTCGGGGGCTATCAAGCATACACGCGGGAGCCCGGGGACGAGTAGTGAGCAGCCAGCCCCCGCGTTCTGTCATGCGGGCCCCTTGAACTGGAATCGGCAGACGTGTCCGCCGCGCGCCATGCATTCGTGCAGCGTCACCTTGCTGCCGGTGTAGCCCGACAGCAGCGCGAGGTCGAAGTGGCAGACCTCGGGATTTCTCGAGGCGAGCTCGTGGAAGACGCAGTTGTCGGCCTCGATGGTCGGCGCGCCATCGAGGTCGGGTGCCGTATGGGCGTCGTAGCCGAGCTCGTCCATGAGCGCCGAGAGCGCCTCGACCTTCTGTCGGCGGTTGCCGGAGGCGGGCGCGCCGCGGCGGATCTGGGCGATCACCGCGGCAGCGATGCGGCCGAGCCTCACGCGCAGACCCGCGGTCCCGTGCTCGCGCTCGATGGCCTCGATCAGGAGCTGCGCGAACCAGGAGTAGCGCCGCGGGAATTCCTCGCGCCCCCGCGGCGTCAGCACGAACAGGCGCTCGGGCCGCCCGCCGGTCGGGCGCGTCTCGCCCGCGGCGACGAGCCCGTCCTGCGTGAGCGAGGCCAGGTGCTGGCGCACGGCCGTGCGCGTCACGCCGATCGCGCGCGCGATTTCGTCGATCGTCGCGCCGCCCTTGCTGCGCAGCAGGTGACGCATCAGCTGCTTGCGGCGCTCGCGGAAAACTTCTGGCATCGCCGTCTCCGGTCCGGGCTTTTGGCATATTAGTATTTGTTTACTGCCGTTGTCGAGGTAGAAAGTCTCCATCGCAGGAAACGACAGGAGATCCCGACATGAAACGCCTCGCCACGGCCGCCCTGGCCGCCCTCGTCCTCGCCGCAACCGGCCCCGCATTCGGCCACGACGGCGCCGAGCATGCCGCCGCGCCCGCCGCGGCCGCGACCCCGGCAGTCGCCGCCACACGCGCGGCGTTGCGCGACCTCTGGGTCGGACACGTGTTCTGGGTCCGGAACGTCGTCGACGCCCGCTTCGCGGGCAATGCGGCGCGGGCCGCGGCCGCCGAGAAGGAAGTCGTCGCCAACGCGAAGGCGATCGCGGGCGCGATCGAGCCTTTCTACGGCAAGCCGGCTTCCGACCAGCTCTTCACCCTGCTCGCGGGCCACTGGCAGGCGATCAGCGCGTACCTCGATGGCGCACGCGCGGGCGACAGGGCGGCGACGGACGCGGCGATGGCGAAGCTCCTCGCGAATGCGGATGCGATCGCGAAGTTCCTGAGCGGCGCCAACCCGAACCTGCCGTACGACGCCGTGCATGGCCTGCTCGCGGCGCACGGCTCGCATCACGTGCAGCAGATTTCGGAGTTCAAGTCCGGCCGGTGGGAGGCGGAAGCGAAGACCTGGGCCGCGATGAAGGACCACATGTACGTGATCGCGGACGCGCTCGCCGACGCGATCGCGGCGCAATTCCCGGACAAATTCCGCTGAGCGCCGTCACCGGCGCCGCGGGATGCGCTCGAGCGGCACCGCGAACTCGTCGCCCGCGCGGCGCGCACGCTGCGCGGGCGTCGCCCCCCAGGCCTGGCCGAAGACCGCTTCCCAGGTCGAGGGCAGGGCGCCTTGGGTACGGAACGGTTCATAGGCCGCCGCCATCGCGGCGATCCGGCCGCGGCCCGTCAGGCCGCGCGGGCGCGACCCAGCCGCGTTCTGTGCGCCGATCGCCTTGAGGTCGCGCATGAGAGCATCGGCGTCCGGGTAGGTGAGCGTGTAGCGCGACACGTCGAGCACCGGCTCCGCGAGGCCGGCGCGCACGAGCCCGTCGCCGAGGTCGTGCATGTCGGTGAACGGGTGCACGTGCTCCGAATCGTCCACCGCGCCCCAGGCTGCGCGCAGCTCCATGAGCGTGTCCGGCCCGAGCGTGGTGAAGCTGAACAGGCCGCGCGGCGCGAGCACGCGCGCGACTTCCGCGAAGACCGCGTCGATGTCCTCGCACCAGGGCAGCATCAGGTTGCTGAACACGAGGTCGAGGCTCATGTCCGGAATCGGCAGCGACTCCGCCTCCGCGCGGATCCGTTCGATGCCCTTGGCGTCATCGCGCGCCGCGAGCGCATCGAGCATCGCAGGCGCGAGGTCGACCGCGACGATGCGTGCCCCCGGCCAGCGCGCAGCGAGCGCGACGGCGCCTTCGCCCGTGCCGCAGCCGAGGTCGAGGATGGCCGCCGGCGTGAAGGCGACGTAGTCGAGCCGTTTCAGCATCGAATTGCGCAGCTCGCGGGCGAGCACGGCCGCCGAGTCGTAACCGGCGCTCGCGCGCTCCGCGTAGCGGCGGATCGCGTTCCGGTCGAGCAGCGGCGCTCCCGGCCCGGCCGGGCCGGCGGGATCGTTCATGGACGCAGGATGTCGGCGAGTGCCGTGACGAGGCCCTCGACATCCGCATCGCGGTGCGCAGCCGAGAGCGCGACGCGCAGGCGCGAGGTCCCCGCCGGCACGGTGGGCGGGCGGATCGCGGCGACGTAGTAGCCGCGTTCGAGCAAGCGGCGGCTCGCTTCGACCGCGGCGGCGGCGGCGCCGACCAGCACGGGCTGGATCGGCGTCCCGGACGCGGCGAGCGGGAGGCTCGCCGCGGCGGCGAGGGCGCGGAAGCGCGCGGCGAGCGCCAGCACCCGCACGCGGCGCCAGGATTCGGCAGCCGCGACTTCGAGGGCCGCCAGCGTGGCCGCGGCAACCGGCACCGGCAGGGCGGTCGTATAAATGTAGGTGCGCGCGCGCTGGATCAGCATCTCGATGAGGTCCGCATCGCCGGCGACGAAGGCGCCGAAACTGCCGAAGGCCTTGCCGAGCGTGCCGACGAGCGCCGGCACGTCGCGGGTGCCGAGCCCGAAATGCTCGACCGTCCCGCCGCCGCGGCCGCCCAGCACGCCGATCCCGTGCGCGTCGTCGACCGCAAGCAGCGCACCATGACGGCGACAGGCCGCCGCGAGCGCAGGCACCGGCGCGACGTCGCCGTCCATGCTGAAGACGCCGTCGGTCATGACGAGCGCCGGGCCCGGCGCGCGGGCCGAGAGTTTCGCCTCCAGCGCCGCGGCCTCGGCGTGCTCGTACCAGTCGAGCTGCGCGCGCGCGATCCTTCCCGCGTCGATCAGCGACGCATGGTTAAGCGCGTCGCCGAGCACGAGCCCGCCTTTCGGCACGAGGGCGGTTGCAAGCCCGAGGTTCGCCATGTAGCCGGTGGAGAAGAGGAGCGCCCGCTCGCGCCCGGTGTGCGCGGCGAGCGCTTCCTCCAGCGCGTCGTGCGCCTGCTGGTGTCCCGTGACCAGGTGCGAGGCGCGCGCGCCGACGCCGTGCTCGGTCGCGGCCGCGACGAGGGCCGCGACGACGCGCGGATGCGCCGAGATGCCGAGGTAGTCGTTGCTGCAGAAGTCGATGCAGCGCCTGCCGTCGAGCTCGATCTCGGCGGTGTCGTGCGCGAGGCGGCGCACGCTCCGGCGGCGGCGGCGCAGCCCGCGCTCGTCGAGCTCCGCGAGCACCGCCTCGAACTCCAACGGTGCCGGGTCGTAGATTCGTAGTTCTGTGGTCACGGGCCCGGATCTACGAATCTACGACCCGGCACCGGGCTCGGGCCGGATGCCGAGGCGCGCGAAGAGCGCGTGGTCGCTGGCGGTGTCCGAGTTGCCCGTGGTCAGCAGCTTCTCGCCGTAGAAGATCGAGTTGGCACCGGCGAGGTAGCACAGCGCCTGCATCTCGTCGCTCATCGCGCTGCGCCCGGCCGACAGCCGCACGTGCGAGCGCGGCATGAGGATGCGCGCGAGCGCGATGATGCGCACGAACTCGAGCGGATCGAGCGCCGCGGTCCCGGCAAGCGGCGTGCCCTCCACCTGCACGAGGTTGTTGATGGGCACGCTCTCCGGGTGCGGCTCGAGCGTCGCGAGCGTGTGCAGGAAGGCGACGCGATCCTCCGGCTGCTCTCCCATGCCGAGGATGCCGCCGCAGCAGACGTTGATGCCGGCGGCGCGCACCGCCGCGAGCGTGTCGAGGCGGTCCTGGTACGTGCGCGTCGTGATCACCTCGCCGTAGAACGCCTCCGAGGTATCGAGATTGTGGTTGTAGTAATCGAGCCCGGCGTCCTTCAGCCGCTTCGCCTGCGCGGGCGTCAGCATGCCGAGCGTCGCGCAGGTCTCGAGGCCGAGGCTTGCGACGCCCTCGACCATCGCGGCCACCTTCTCGAGGTCGCGGTCCTTCGGGCTGCGCCAGGCCGCGCCCATGCAGAACCGCGTCGCGCCGGCATCGCGCGCGGCGCGAGCGCGCTCGACGACGGCTTCCGGTTCCATCAGCGCCTCGCGCTCGAGGCCCGTGTCGTAGCGGATGCTCTGCGGGCAGTAGGCGCAGTCTTCGGGGCAGGCGCCCGTCTTGACCGAGAGCAGCGTCGAGACCTGGACTTCGTTCGGGTCGAAGTGGCGGCGATGCACGGTTTGCGCGCGATACATGAGGTCGGCGAACGGCAGGCGGTGCAGGGCGCGGACCTCCTCGAGCGTCCAGCTGCTGCGGACCTCGTCGTGGCCGTTGCCGTCCATTGCATTGCTCCCTGTTCGTGCCGGAAAAACGCCGCATCCCGAACGCGCGGCGGGCGCAGTTTGTCGCCGTGGCGCAGTATTCGAATGCCCTGAAATCCTGTCAACCGAGCCTGCTGCGACAGGTTTACGGAACTTCCAAGTCCCTGATCAACGGGCTTTTTCCGGCGACCTGCCTGCTCTGCCTGGACCCCGGCCAGCCGCCGGACCTGGACCTCTGCCGCGACTGCGAGGCGGACCTTCCGCGCAACGACCCGGCCTGTGCACGCTGTGCGATGCCGCTCGCGCGGCCGCAGGCCGCCTGCAGCCACTGCGGCGCACGGCCCGCAGCCTTCGACGCCGCCTTCGCGCCGCTGCGCTACGAGTTTCCGCTGGTCGAGCTGATCCACCGCCTGAAGTACGGCGGCCAGATCGCGATCGCGCGCATCCTCGGGATCGTGCTCGCGCACCGCCTGCTTGAGCGGGGCGCGCCGCAGGTGGATGCGCTGGTGCCGGTGCCGCTGCACCCTGCGCGCGAGGCGCGCCGCGGCTACAACCAGGCGTACGAGATTGCCCGCTTCGCGGGCGCGATCCTGAACCTGCCGGTGCTCGACCGCCTCGCGCTGCGCCAGCGCGCGACGGAGGAGCAGGCCGCACTGCCGGCGAGCGTGCGGCGCGCGAACGTCAGCGGCGCCTTCGAGGCGCTGGCAGGCTGCGCACCGGCATCGGTCGCGATCGTCGACGACGTGCTGACGACGGGCGCGACGGCGGATGCGCTCGCGCAGGCGCTGAAACGCGCCGGTGCCCGGCGCATCGAGGCCTGGGCGGTCGCCCGCGCCGTGGGCGATGGGAGTCAGCGGTAGAGGTAGTCCAGCGCGAGGCCCACGAAGATCACGAGCCCGACGTAATGGTTGTTGTTGAAGGCCTGGAAGCAGGCCGCGGGCTGGCGGCGCCGGATCAGCCACAGCTCGTAGACGAAGATGATCGCGGCCGCGACGAGCCCGCCGCGGTACCAGTACCCCAGTTTCGCTTCCTCACCGGCCAGCCAGAGCGCGAACAGCATCATCGCCATCATCACGGCGATGATGAAACGATCCGCCTCGCCGAAGAGGATCGCGGTCGACTTCACGCCGATGCGCTCGTCGTCCTCGCGGTCGACCATCGCGTACATCGTGTCGTAGACGGCGGCCCAGAGCACGACGGCGGTGAGGAGAAGCCAGCCGATCCTCGGCACTTCGCCGGTGAGCGCCGCAAAGGCCATCGGGATCGACCAGCCGAAGGCGACGCCGAGGTAGAACTGCGGCACGTGCACGATGCGCTTGAGCCAGGGATAGGTCACGGCGAGCACCGCGCCCGCCACCGCGAAGAGCTGCGCGTACGGGTCGAGCTGCAGCGCGAGCCAGATCGCGACGAGCCCGAGCGCGACGAAGAGGAACAGCGCCTCGGCGGGCGCCACACGCCCGGCCGCCAGCGGCCGGTCCTTCGTGCGCGCGACCTTCGGGTCGAAGTCGCGGTCGGCGTAGTCGTTGATCACGCAGCCGGCCGAGCGGGTGATGACCACGCCCAGGACGAACAAGACCAGGATGCGCTCGTCGGGCCGGCCCTCGCCGGCGATCCACAGGCCCCACAGCGCCGGCCAGAGCAGCAGCCAGATGCCGATGGGCCTGTGCAGGCGCATGAGCCGCGCGTACTCGCCGAGCGTCCGGCCGAGCGCGCGGAACGCGTCGCGCAGGGGCTGCGGCTTCCATTTCGGCTTGTAGCGGTCCTGGTCGCTCACGCGTGCGATTCCGGCAGGAACACCTCCTGCACCAGCAGGCGGTCCCCCGCGATGGCGAACCAGGAGCGGCGCGCCCACAGCGAGGCGGGCGGATCGGCGCGCTCGCGCAGCGCGCGGTGATAGAGGCGGTCGCCGGCGACGAGACGCGCGAACTCCAGCGGCCCGCGCTCGAGCCCTGGCACGGCGGCGAGCCGTTCGCCGAGCGCGGCGCGGCCCAGCGACGACAGCCAGCGATGGCGCGAAAGCGTCGCCTGCGGAACCAGCGTCTGTGCGAACACCCACGCGCGCCCGTCGCAGGTGAGCTCGATCTCGCGCACGAAGGCAGCGCTGCCCGGGGCCCTGAGGACCGCGGCATCCGGCGCCGCGAGCTGCGCCTCAGTCTCGGCGATCACCGTGAGTCCCGTGTGCCCGGAGCAACATGCGCGCAGGCGCTCGGTCAGGAGCCCCGGCTCGGTGAGCCACGCGGCGGCGGCCGGCGGCACCGCGGGCCCATGATCCTCGAGCCGCGTCGTCCAGCGCGGAGCCTGCCGCGTGCCGGCCTGCGTCGCCGGTTGTCCGTTCATACCTTGCCGTACCGAGTTCCCGCGCCGATCCAGCGGCGCTCGAGTGGCGCCATGTTATCCGCATGCGCGCGCATCATCACGTCGGCCGCCGATCGCACGCGCGGCAGCAGGTCCGCATCCCGCATGAGGTCCGCGACCTTCAGCTGCATGAGTCCGGCCTGGCGCGTGCCGAGCAGCTCCCCCGGCCCGCGCAGCTCGAGGTCGCGCCGCGCGATGGCGAAGCCGTCGTTGGTGGAGCGCAGCGCCGCGAGCCGCTCCTTCGCGAGCGCGGACAGCGGCGGGTGCCACAGCAGCACGCAGGTCGAGGCCTCGCTGCCGCGGCCGACGCGCCCGCGCAGCTGGTGCAGCTGCGCGAGGCCCATGCGCTCCGCGTTCTCGATCACCATCAGGCTCGCGTTCGGCACGTCGACGCCGACCTCGATCACGGTGGTCGCAACGAGGAGCCCGATGCGCCCCGACTTGAACTCCGCCATCGCCTTCTCGCGCGCGGTGGGCGGCATGCGCCCGTGCACGATGCCGACGGCGACCTCGGGCAGCGCCTCCGCGAGCGCGGCGGCCGCGTCTTCCGCCGCCTGCGCTTCCAGCTGCTCGGACTCCTCGATGAGCGGGCAGACCCAGTAGGCCTGGCGGCCGGCGACGCAGGCGCTGCGGATGCGCTGCACGACCTCGTCGCGGCGCGCGTCCGGCATCGCGACGGTGGCGACGGGGGTGCGCCCCGGCGGCAGCTCGTCGATGACGGACACGTCGAGGTCGGCGTAGGCGGTCATCGCGAGCGTCCGCGGGATCGGCGTCGCGGTCATGATGAGCTGGTGCGGGTACCGGCCGCCGGCGCCCTTCTCGCGCAGGCGCATGCGCTGGTGCACGCCGAAGCGGTGCTGCTCGTCCACGATGACGAGCGCGAGGCGCCGGAAGCTGACTTCCTCCTGGAAAAGCGCGTGCGTGCCGATCGCGATGCCGGGAACGCCCGTTGCGATCGCCTCCAGCGCCTCGCGCCGGGCGCGCGCCGGAATGCGGCCGGAGAGCAGGACCGGTGCGAGGCCGAGCGGTGCGAGCCAGCGCGTGAAATTCTGCGCGTGCTGCTCGGCGAGGAGCTCCGTCGGCGCCATCAGCGCGGCCTGGAAGCCGGCTTCGACCGCATCCGCGGCGACCAGCGCGGCGACGATCGTCTTGCCCGAGCCGACGTCGCCCTGCGCCAGGCGCATCATCGGGTGCGGCTCGCCGAGATCCGCGCGGAGCTCCCGCAGCACCCGTTCCTGCGCTCCGGTCAGCGTGAAGCCCGTGCCGGCGAGCAGTCGCGCGGCGAGCGCGCCCTGCGCGCGAACGGGGAACGCAGGATCGCGGCGGATCGCCGCACGCAGCTGGCGCAGCGACAGCTGGTGCGCGAGCAGCTCCTCGAAGGCGAGGCGCCGCTGCGCCGGATGCCGGCCGGCGGCGAACACGTCGAGCCGCGCATCGGGCGGCGGGCGGTGCACGTACCGGAGCGCCTCGTGCAGCCCCGGCAATCCCAGTTCCTTCACGATGTCCGGCGGCAGGAAGTCCGGCAGGTCGCCGTCGGCCATGGCCGCCAGGGCCTGCGCCGTGAGGTTGCGCAGGCGCCCCTGCTGCACGCCTTCGGTGACCGGGTAGATCGGCGTCAGCACGTCCTGGACGGCCTGCTTGTCCGGGGCGGCGGCGTCCTTGTACTCGGGATGCACGATCTCCGGGCCGTGCTTGCCGCGGCGCACCTCGCCAAAGCAGCGCAGGCGCGCGCCGCGGGCGAGCTGCTGCTGCTGCGCGGCGCTGAAGTGGAAGAACCGCAGCGTGAGGAAGCCGGTGCCGTCGGCGAGGCGGACCAGCAGGGAGCGGCGCCCGCGAAAGACGACCTCGGCCAGCTCGATCGCGCCCTCGACCGCGGCGCGCATGCCGGGCCGCAGCGACCCGATCGGCACGATGTGCGTGCGGTCCTCGTAACGCGTCGGCAGCCAGAAGAGCAGGTCCGCGACGCTCGCAATGCCGAGCTTGGCGAGGCGCTTCGCGAGCGCGGGCCCGACGCCCTTGAGCGACGTGACGGCGCGGCGCTCCAGCGTCACCGGAGTCGTCCGGGTTTCACGGCACCAGGATGCAGTCGACCTCGATCGCCGCGCCGCGAGGCAGCGCGGCGGCGCCGATCGTCACGCGTGCGGGATAGGGTTCGCTGAAGAACTCCTGCATGATCTTGTTCACCGTCGCGAAGTCGCCGAAGCTCGCGAGGTAGATCGTCACGCGCACGGCGGCCGCGAGGCTCGAGCCCGCGGCCTCGGCGACGGCCGCGAGGTTCGAGAAGACGCGGCGCGCCTCGGCCTCGATGCCGCCGGCGACCAGCTCGCCCGTCGCGGGGTCGAGACCCACCTGGCCCGAAAGGTAGATCGTGCCGTCGGCGGCGACCGCCTGCGAGTAGGGGCCGATCGCCTTCGGCGCCTTCGGCGTGTGGATCGTCTTGCGTGTCATGGGGGCCATCCGCGCGTGGAAAGGCGGACATCATAGGGTTTTTCACGCCTCCGCACTTTCTCGTCCCTTGTGTCGGCTACCTGACAGAGCGCGCGGGCCCCGCGGTTCACGATCACTCCCGGATCAGAAACAACCGATCCGAGGAGGATCACCATGAAGACCAACCAGTACCGCAGTCACTCGATCGCCGCCGCCCTCGCGGCCACCTTCGTCACCACCGTGCTCGTGTCCTCGCTGGTGGAATCGTTCGAACCGGCGCAGCTGCTCCGGATCGACGGCAAGGCCAGCGAGACGGTCATCGCCCTGGACCGCCGGCCCGCGACGGACCGGGCCGACTGGACCTGAGAGATGCGCGCAGCCGGCGTCCGGCCGCCGACGGCCGGGCGCCGATCGCCTGGGGAAGAACAATGAACCGCTTCCGTGCTGACGGATTCGACCGCTGCCTCTCGCTGCTGGCGCCGGTGCGCCAGGGCGAGGGGCAGGCGGTCGCGACCCTGTTCCTCCAGGCGTTCGCCCTGATGCTCGCGTACTACCTGATCCGGCCGGTGCGCGAGGCGCTGATCCTGACGCAGGGCGGCGCTGAGTTCCGCAGCTATGCCGTCGCGGTCCAGGCGCTGCTGCTCGTCCTGATCATTCCCGCCTACAGCGCCTGGGTGCGGCGCGTCGAGGCACGGCGCATCTACGTGCTCGTCAACGCCTTCTTCGTCAGCCACCTCCTGATTTTCTGCATCGCCAGCCTCGCCGGCTGGCGCATCGGTTTCGCCTTCTTCGTCTGGGGAAGCCTCTTCAGCGTCATGGCCGTGACGCAGTTCTGGGCCTTCGCCACGGACCTCTTCAGCGTGAACTCGGGCGAGCGCCTGTTCGGGCTGATCGCGGTCGGCGTGTCGTCGGGCGCCTTCGCGGGCGCGCAGCTCGCATCGAGGCTCTTCGACGCGCTCGGCCCCCACGGGCTCATGCTCGCGTCCGCGGCGGCGCTCTCGCTCGCGACGGCCCTCTCGGTGCGCGCCCGCGCCGCGGTGCCCGAGGCCGCCCGCTGCGTCGCGCGGGAGATGCCCGCGCACGGCCACTGGCTGGGCGGCTTCGCCGTGATCGCGCGCAGCCGCTACCTGGTCACGATCGCCGTCCTGGTGGTCCTGCTCAACTGGATCACATCGGCCGGCGATTTCGTGCTGACGAGCTGGCTCGTCGACATCGCAGGGCGCGAGGCGCCGGGCACGGAGACCGGCTACATCGCGCACTTCATGGGCAACTACTGCGCCACGGTGACGCTCGTCGGCTTCCTGGTGCAGCTCCTCGTGGTGTCGCGGCTCATCCAGTTTGCCGGACTCGCACGCGCGCTCCTCGTGACACCGGTCGCATTCGTCGCCGGCTACCTGGTCGTCGGCATCGTCCCGGCATTCCTGCTGCTCCAGTCGGTGCTCGTGCTGCAGCGCAGCTTCGACTACTCGCTGCTCAACACGACGCGCAACGCACTGATGCTGCCGATGGAGCGTGAGGCCAAGTACCAGGCGAAGACGGCCATCGATACCTTCTTCTTCCGCGCGGGCGACCTGCTGGCGAGCGGCTCTGTTTTCGTCGGCACGCGGCTCTTCGACGAGGCGCGCATGCAGTTCGTCTGGCTGATCGTCGTGCTGAGCCTCACGATGCTGCTGGTCGCCTGGCTGGTCGCGCGCGAGTACAACCGGCGCGATCTGGCGATCGCGTGAGGGGTATCATGCTCACCACGGCGAGGCGAGGGGCGGATGACGACACGCGCGGGCCGGATGATGCTGCAGGGCAGCCCCCTGTTCCGCGGGCTCGCGCCCGCGATCCTGGACCGGATCGCGGCGCTCGCGGTGCAGCGCGGCTATCGTCGCGGCGAGCTCGTGTTCAGCGCCGGGGATGCGGGCGATGCCCTGTTCGGCGTCGTGAGTGGCCGGATCCGCATCAGCACGGGAAACGCCGACGGCCGCGAGATCTTCCTCAACATCATGGAGCCGGGCGATACCTTCGGGGAGATCGCGCTGCTCGACGGCGGCACGCGAACCGCGACCGCCACGGCCATGGACGCGTCGGAACTGGTGTCGCTCCGACGCGAACCGCTATTCGGGCTGCTCGAGAAAGAGCCGAAGGCAACACTCGAGCTGTTGCGGCTCTGCGGCGAGCGGCTGCGCTGGACCAGCGGCCTGCTCGAAGATGCCGCGCTCCTCGACGCGCCCGCGCGGCTCGCGAAGCGGCTCCTCTCGCTCAGCGAGCTGCACGGCGAATCCGTCGATGGCGGCCGCAAGGTGCGGATCTCGCAGGAGGAGCTCGCCAGCTTTCTCGGCGTCTCGCGACAGGCCGTGAACGAGCAGCTTCAGGAATGGAAGGCGAAAGGCTGGGTGACCCTGGGCCGCGGCACCGTGACGGTGCACGATGCCGCGGCGCTCAGGCACAAAACTACGGTCTCTCGATGATCACGATGGGGTCATCCGCTTTTGAGTCCCCGATCTGCGAGCTGTACGAAAACCGGTCGGGTTTATCGTTTCCCTGTTCATCGTACTCTTCGTCGACCGTCACGCTCACCCGCGAGTTCGGTGGAACAGTGAATTTCCACTGCGGCTTCTCCTGACCTGGAAGGTCGAATGGTGCTTTTGCGGCTTTCGACTCGATCATGAGTTCCTGGTCAGGTGAATTGTTCGTGAAATTGATCCTGCCGCGTGGATGGATCTTGAACACGTGCTTTGTTACGCCATTCTC
>DATEEF010000060.1:0-4264 GCA_035281265.1 Steroidobacteraceae bacterium | reverse complement strand
TTTCCGGGTCCCTGGAGATTGCCGCGGTCGGCGACCTCGACGCCCTGCGATTCGAGCATCGCCTGCAGCCGCGCGACGCGCAGGGCCTCCGGACCCATGGACGCGCCGCGCGTGCCCGCGCCGATGTCCGTGGGCGCGCCGATGATGGAGGCTTTCTTCACGGCCGCGCCGTGCGCTGCAGGCGTACCGGGTGAAGGCATGCGGGCAGCCTATCAGGGTCCGGGCGACGCCGGCCATCCGGCCCATCCGGCGCCGAGGCGCGGCCCGCGCCGCGGTTCGAGTCAGTCATCGAAGGCGGGCGTCTCGCTGATTGAACGCATGCAGCTCGCCGCAGTCGCATTGCTGAAGTCGGAGGCGAAGAAGCCGGCGTCCTGCTTCGACGTGCGCCAGTCCCACGGAGCGGTCCAGTGCTTGTCGGCCCAGAGCCCGCGACGCAGCGAGCGCGCGGCCTGCTCCCAGGCGCAATAATCCGCTTCGCGGGTCTGCCCGCGGTATGCCCAGGCGTGGCCCTGCTTCACCAGCCAGGCATTGATGTTCTCGTCGCCGAGGTAGACGACGGCCACCCAGAGCTGGTCGCTCTGGCGCGTCACGTCGCGCAAGGAAATCCCGAGCCCCACGAGCCGCTCGTGCAAGGCCCTCGTGGCCGCGCCGCCGCCGGACTGGTTCAGCTCCGGCGCGTCGATGTTGCGCAGCCGCACGATCACGGGCCCGTCGGGCAGCTGAACCTTGATCGTGTCGCCGTCCACGACGCCGGTGACGGTGGCCGCGAGCGCGTCGTCGCCGCGAGCAGGCGCGGCGTTCGCGAACGCAACACAGGTCATCACTACCGCGGCCAGCCGCGGATTCGCCCCGCATGCGAGCAGGCCCATCCCCCTGCCTCCTCGTGGCACATGATGCGCCAAAAGCCCGCCTGAGGTAATCGGGAGGCCCGAACGGACATTATGCAATCTGGCCACGGCGAAGCCGTCGACGTTCGGCTGGTTCACGCATGGGACGGGAGCGATGTGATCAGAACAGGCCGATGTGCGTTGGTCGGGGTGACAGGATTTGAACCTGCGACTCCTACGTCCCGAACGTAGTGCTCTACCAGGCTGAGCTACACCCCGAAGCGAGCGGGGCAGTGTAATCAAGGCCCCCCACGCTTTCAACGAGACCGCGTATTCTCGGCTCCGGATGCCTCGAAGGGGAGCCTTCCACGTGCTGATCCGATCACTGGCGGCCGGCCTGTTATGCGTGGCTGCGTGCGCGGCCGCAGCGCAGGACCTCGATCTCGTAAACGTCACGCTGGTGGACGGCACTGGCGCGGAGCCGCGTCCCGGCGTCACGGTCAGCGTGCGGGGCGGAAAGATCACCGCCATCTCCGACAAGGCGCCGCAGCCGGGCAAGGACGTGCGCCGCATCGATCTCGGCGGACGCTTCCTGCTGCCGGGCCTGATCGACGCGCATGCGCACATCCAGACGCCCGCGTCCGCGCTCGTCGCGGTCAAATCCGGCATCACGACCGCGCGCGTCCTCGGCGACACGAACCTGCAGGCGATCGGCACGCGCGACCTCGTCCGGCTGGGCCATGTCCCGGGTCCGGACATGCTGGTCTCGCCGGGCCACATCCGGCCGAAGCCGGGCACCGCTTTCTTCATGACCTACCCGCAGCTCGGCGACGCGATCGGCGGCGAGCTGCGCGGTCCGGAGCGCATCGCCGAGGCGACGCGCGCGTTCATCGGGAAAGGGGCGGACGTGATCAAGGTCGGCGCCAGCGAGCGGGCGGGGCTTCCGGACACCGATCCCCGCAAGATCGAGCTTACCGAAGCCGAGATGCGCGCGGCGGTCACGGAGGCATCGAAGAAAGGCCTGTACGTGGCGGCTCATGCGCACGCGCGCGACGGCATCGCGAACGCGGTGCGGGCCGGCGTGCGCAGCATCGAGCACGGTACCTGGGTGGATGACGCGACGCTCGCCGAAATGAAGCGCCGCGGAACATTCTTCGTGCCCACGCTCGCGGTCATGAGCCCTCTGGCCGAGCCGCGGGGCCACTCTGCCGACGACATCGTGCTGCAGCTGCGGACTTACCACATGTACGCCTCGCTCAAGGCGGCGGTCCGCAAGGCGCACGAACTCGGCCTGGCGATCGCGGCATCGACCGACGGCACCTACGACGACAGCGACGACACGGGTCGCGTGCGCGTCGCGCACGAGATCGCGCTGTACCGGCAGGTCGCCGGCATGACGCCGCTCGAGTCGATCACCGCGGCGACGCTGACCGGCGCGCGCGTGCTGGGCATCGAGTCGCGAACCGGATCCATTCGTGTCGGCATGGAGGCGGACCTCGTCGTCTTCGACGGCGACCCGCTCGCGGAGAGCGACATGCTGTTCGAGCCGCGCCTCGTCGTGAGCGACGGGCGCATCCTGGTGGAGGGCGTCGGGCTCTAGCGGGCCCCGCGCTCAGCGGGCGTCGACGACGAGGCTGCCGCCGGACGGCTGCGCCCGCACGTTCGTCGTCGCGAGCACGGCGTCGAGCGCTTCCGGCGGCGTCAGGCCCGCGATGGAGCCGTGGACCACGATCCCGGCCGCCTCGCGCTCGACTTCGGGGGTGGCATACGCGATCTCCCGGCCCGTTTCGCGCGAAGCCCAGGCCAGGAAGCGCGAAAGCGGCATGCCCTCGATGTCGATCGAGGGTGCGGCTTCCAGCGTCCAGTCCCATGCTTCGCCGTACGCGGGAACGCTCGTCCGCTCGACGCGACCGTCATTGGAAATGGTGAGCTGTTCGCCCGCCCCGCTGCGCTCCAGGTTCCCGCCGCTCGAACGCCACTCGATCGTGCCGTCGCGCACGCTCACGCGAACCCCGGCGGGGAGCAAGCGCACCTCGTACTGCGTGCCGACGTGGCGCACGGTGCCGCTCGGCGTGACGACGGCGAGCGGCGCCGCAGGCGAAGGCGCCGGCCCGGAATCGACGTATATCGTGCCCCGCTCGAGCTCGAGCCGGTCCGCTGCCGCGACGACGAGGCGCGACCCGCGGTCGACGCGCGCGGAGATGCCGCCGGGCAGCGCGAGTGCGCCGCGGCCCTCGGCCCCCGTTTCCAGCGTCTGTCCTTCCAGCAGCGCCTGTCCCGCCGCGACGGCGTGCCAGCGATCGAGCCAGCCCGACGTCACGCGCAGTTCGCCGGAGGCGACGGCGACGCTCGCGACGGCGACCGGCGATTCCGCGAAGCGCGGCGCAATCGCCCATGTGCCGATGACCGCAGCCACGAAGCCGGCCGCGAGCGCATAGGCGACCCGCTGCCGGCCGCGCCGGCCGCGGTCCGCAACGACGTCGCGCCACTGGCTGCGCAGCTGCTCGCGCACGGCGCGCTCGACGTCGGCCGGCGGCTTCTCGCGCAGGCCGGCGGACTTCAGTACGCGTTCGATGTCCCGGTCGTTCATGGTCGTGTCCTATGTCCCGAGGCCCGAGGCGACATCGGCGGCGTCCGCGCCGAACACGCTCTCGAGGCTTTCGCGAAATGCGCGCCGCGCACGGGCGAGCAGCGACTGCGCGGCCGTCGTGCCGATGCCGAGGCGCTCGCCGATGGTCTCGACGGTCTCCCCTTCGATGTACTTCCATTCCAGTGCATCGCCGTAACTGGCGGGCAGCCGGTCCAGCACGACGCGCACCAGGCGCGCCGCTTCCTCACGCCCGTACCCCTTGACGAGATCGAACTCGTCGGGCGCCTCGATCGACTCCACGGCCGCGCGCAGCTCCGGCTGGTCGTCGATCAGCACGACATGGCGCATGCGCCGCTCGGCGCGGATGTAGTCCACGATCTCGTTGCGGCAGATCTGGCAGATCCAGGTGAAGAGCCCGGATTCGCCGCGGAAGGATTCGAGCTTGCGGATCGCCTTGCCGAGCGTGGACTGCACGATCTCCCGCGTGGCGTCGACGTCCCCGTTCAGGCGCGGCAGGGCGAAGCGGTACAGGCGCGGGAAGTAGGCGTTGAAGAAAGCCTCGAACGCCCGCTCGTCGCCGGCCAGCATGCGCCGGATCAGCTGGGGGTCGCTCGTCACCGCGGGTTCCATGTCGCGAGCTGTCTCCATCGTAGTTGGACGCGCAGGGGCGGGCCAATCAACCGTCAAAACTCCCACAGGGCGCCGATCGAGGGCACGAGGGGCAGCCAGTCGCTCGTACGGGTCGTAAAGCTCCCGTCCTCCCCGGGAATGAGCTTGTAGCAGCAGGTATTGCCGATATTCACGGCGTTCATGAGCTCGACGGTGAGCGCGAGGCTGCCGACCGACA
>DATEEF010000059.1:0-33492 GCA_035281265.1 Steroidobacteraceae bacterium | reverse complement strand
GAAGCAGCTCGAGGCCAGGCAGGTCGACGCCTTCGCCGGCGACCAGGTCGTGCAGATCGGCTTCCTCATGAAGGCTTCCGATCCGGCCGCCTACAAGCTGAGCAAGGACCTCTTCTCGTACGAGCCGTACGCCTTCGTGGTAAGGCGCAACGATGCGGATTTCCGCCTGGTCGCAAACCGGGCGCTCGCGCAGATATTCCGGGGCGGACAGATCGAGCAGATCTACGGCCAGTCGTTCGGCCGGGCGGGAATTCGCCCGACACCCATGCTGACGGCGCTGTACACGTTCGGAGCCCTGCCCGAGTAGCACCGGTCCCTCGGTGGAGCAGGAGCCGCACGTCAGCGAGTACCACGACTCGATGGTCGCGCTGCTCGAGTGGATCTGGGGGCGCGACTACATGGCGCCCGGTGGCGAGGGCAATGTCGACAAGATGGTCGAGGGGATCGACCTCGACGGCCGGCGGGTTCTCGACATCGGCTGCGGCATCGGCGGGCCGGCCTTCGCGCTCGCAAGAAAGTACGGTGCCCACGTCACCGGCATCGACCTCGAGCCCCAGCTCATCGGCCGCGCGACGCGCCGCGCGGCGGAGCTCGGCCTGTCGCGCCAGACGGACTTCCGAACCGTCTCCCTCGGCGCGCTGCCGTTTCCCGACGCGAGCTTCGACCTCGTCTTCACGTCGGGCGCGCTGACGCAGACCGAGGACAAGGCCGGCATCGCGGCGGAGTGCTTCAGGGTGCTGAAGCCGGGCGGGGTGCTCACCTGTTACGACTGGCTGAAGGACGACGCGCCGATCAGCGACGACATGCGCTACTTCTTCAAGATGGAAGGGCTGACCTACAACCTGATCACGCTGGCGGAGCTCAGCGGCTACCTCGAGGGCGCGGGCTTCGCGGACGTCACGATGGAGGACGCATCCGCCTGGTATCGCCGCGAATCACGCCGCGAGTACGAACGGATGCGGGGCGAGGGCAGGTCGCAGGTCGTCGAGCTGATCGGCGAGGCGCAGGCCGATCACATGATCGAGGACTGGCGGTCGCTGGTCGTGGTTTGCGAGAAGGGCGAGTTGCGGCAGGGCTATACGAGGGGCCGGAAGCCGCTCACTTCGCAGCCGCTTCGCAGGGTACTTCCTTCGACGAGACGTGATTGAGCGCGATGACCCACTTGCCGCCGCGCTTCTTCATCAGCCGCGTGTTGATGCCATCCTGCGGGTTCTGCGGCCGGTCGAGCTGGTAGCGGCTGATGAGCTGCGCCGTGTCCGGGGCCAGCATCTCCACGCGGATGTCGAAGAAGCGCAGGTGGCCGCGCGTCTGCGCGGAGGCGCCATAGTCCCGGACGTAGTGGTCGAGCGTGCCCTGCCAGTCCTTCTGGAACTGGCCGCGCGACACGAAGATCACATCCGGGTTCGAAAACCCTTCCATGTAGCCGCGGAAGTCGCCGCGGTTCCAGGCGGCCTCCATGCGGCTGATGAGCGCGAGGATGGCTTCCTTCTCCTCCGCATCGCTCGCGGCGCCAGCGCGAAACGGGTGGGAGGCTGCGAAGACGATTGCGATCAGGATCAGCAGGAAACGCTGGGTCATTCTCTCATCTCGCGAAAGCTTGATCGGGGTGGATAGTCTCGCACTGTCGGAGAGGAGTAGGCGAGCGCCGACCGGCGGCTCCGGGACTCGGGGACTGAGTGCACTACGGGGCGCCCGTAGACTCGAAAGCCCTTCAAGTCCGAAGCAGGAGAGGCTGATCATGGAAGATCGCAACATAGTCAATTCGCAGTCACGTACACGCACGTCGCGCGGCGTGGTGGCTGACAAGCCGTGGGTCACGGCGCTTTTCACGGACAGGGCGCAGGCCGAACAGGCGTACCAATCCCTCGCGGCGCGCGGCTATGACGTGGACGACATCAACCTGGTGATGTCGGACGACACCCGCAAGAAGTACTTCGCGTCGGATCGGGACACGGAGCTTGGGAACAAGGCGGCGAAGGGCGCCGGCGTCGGCGGCGCCATCGGCGGCACGCTCGGCGCGATCGCCGCGGCAGTCGCCGCGGTCGGGACGAACATTGCGCTACCGGGCCTGGGGCTGGTCGTCGCCGGTCCGCTCGCGGCCGCGCTGGCCGGAGCGGGCGCGGGCGGCATCACGGGCGGCATCGTCGGTGCGCTGGTCGGCGCCGGCATCCCGGAAGTGCGCGTGAAGCACTACGAGCAGGGCATCAAGGCCGGCGGCATCCTGCTGGGCGTGCAGCCAAGAAGCGACGAAGACGCAGCCTACCTCGAGCGCGAGTGGAGTCGGGCGGGCGGCACGCACGTCTACAGCTGAGCTTTCGGACGCAACGCGCCGCCCGGGCAACCCCGGGCGGCCGTCAGCGTTTCATCAACTGCTCGTACATGATCTCGTACGGCTCCGCGTCGACGCCCATGTCGCCGCGGAACGGCCTGTCGAACGCGAAGACCACGAAGATCACCATCGCAAAGAAGACGGTCAGCAGCACGACGAGCGTCATGTGCACGCGCGGGTCCGAAACCCGGAAGAAATACGACGTAGCGATGCCGAGCCCCGCGCCGAGGAAGATGATCGTCCACATCAATTCCGGAAGCGCCGTCTGGACGGCGTCGAGCCGCATCCTGCGGGTCTCGATCATGTGGTTGTAGGCCCGCAGCGTTTCCGCGTGCAATAGTTCCTGGCCGTCCGAATCCGGTTCGAAGCCCATCAGCAGCTTCTGGAACTCGTCGATCAGCTCGACACCGCCTCGCGGAACGAGGCCCCGGTGCTGCTCGGGCCAGGCGACGTCGGTGACGTACGTCGTGTACTTCCGGAGGGCATCCTGCATCCCGCTTCGCGTCGGCTCGGGGTAGGAACTGGCGTCGCGGTACAGGACGCCCAGCGCCGTCGCTTCGGCTGACGCTGTTTTCCCGGCCTCGTCGTAGGTTTCCCACACGGTTATCGCGATCATCGCGACTGTCAGCGCATAGAACACCATCACCGAGTGGACCATGGTGCTCGTGAAGTGCCCGTCGCCTTCCGTGATCTGGTAGCGCGGGAGAATGCGCCGACTTGCGAAGCGCAGTCCTGCCGCGGCCAGGCCGCACAGGACGACGACGAGCACGACCCCGATGAGCCACAACGGGAGATCGTAGACGAAGGCCATGGTTAGCCCCCTCGGCGAGGCGCGCTCGCAGCGCGGCGGCCCGTAGCCTAGCGCACGACGAGCGTGGATGCGACGGTGCCCGCGCGGGAAGCCGGCTATGCCACCGATTTCTTCCCGGCCGCTGCGCGCTTGATCGCCGCGATGTCGATCTTCCTCATCGTCATCATCTCCTCGAATGCGCGCTTTGCCGCCGCCTTGTCGCTGCTGTTCACGGCCTCGAGCAGGGCGCGCGGCGTTATCTGCCAGGAGAATCCCCAGCGGTCCTTGCACCAGCCGCACGCGCTTTCCTCGCCGCCGTTGCGCGTGATGGCATCCCAGTAGCGGTCGGTCTCCGCCTGGTCATCGGTGAGGACCATGAAGCTGACGGCCTCATTCGCCTTGAAGTTGGGGCCGCCATTGAGGCCGACGAAGGGCCGGCCGAGGACCGTGAACTCCACGGTCAGCTCTTCGCCCGTGCCGCCGCCGGGGAAGTCGCCCGGAGCCGCATGCGCCGGGCCGACGTGGCTGTCGGGAAACGTCGCGGCGTAGAACTCGGCGGCCTTGCGGGCCTCGCCCTTGTCGAACCATATGCAGTTGATCAGCTTGTCGCCGGACATGGAAAATTCTCCAGTAAACCGAATGCTCGGCCATCCAGTGGAACGAGTCGGCGTCTATCTTGAAACCCTCCGTGGCTTCAGTTCCTTGTTAGCACGTCGCCCGCTGACGGCGCAGTAGGAGCAGGTTGCGGCGGCCTGTGGGAATCCCGTGCTCGACACCGGTTTCTACGGCAGCGACGACCTCGTCGGGGCAACGGGCGTCAACGTCTTGTCGACGCGGACCGGAACCGGTCGGGAACCGGTCACCCAGACGTGCGAGTGCATCCAGTCGTCCGACATCCCGGGCCGTGTCGCATAGGCCGTGATCGCGAGGGACTCGAGCGCTTCCACCAGCCGGCGATTGGCGTCCTCGGCGCGTTCCGCGGCGGCACGCTCCTCGCGCGCATCCGCCACGGCGGCGAGGCGCGTGGTCTCGCGCAGGAAACTGTCGCGGGGCGGGCGCATCACGACCACGCCGCTGCTCGGGTGCGCGGCCGCGTCCGAGCCGCGGATGACGGCGACGGACCCGGCAGTTTCGTCGGCGGCCACAATGCCGCTGAAGGCAATGCTGACGAGTGCTGAAACGAGGGCAGGGCGCATGACACGGCTACGATACACCCGAATCCCGCTTGCGGCCGTGCAGCATGGCTGCAACCAGGTTCTCGCGATGCTTTCGCGACGTGAACACGACGCCGATGATGTGCAGGCCCACGAGCGCGAACAGGGTGTCGGAGAGCGTCTCGTGCAGCTCCTCCACCCACGGGACGCCCCAGAACCGGTCGGTGGTGTAGAGCCACCCCGTGAATCCCACCAGCGCAACCATCGTGAGCAGCGCAACGACCATCCAGCCGCCGAGCGGATTGTGGCCGATGTACCGCGTCTCGCTGCCGGAAAGCACGGAGCGCGCATAGGAGGCCGTTTCGCCGGGCGCGCGGACGAACTGCGCGAAGCGCGCGTACCCCGCACCGAGAAATCCCCAGGCCGCGCGCGCAGCGACGATCGCGAGGGTCGCGTAGCCGATCCATTCGTGCCACCGGCCGGGGCTGTGCCGGGTCAGCCATGCGGCTGCCACGGTCAGCACGAGCGACCAGTGCAGGACCCGCACGGCGAGGTCCCACACCGGCACCATCCGGATCGGCGCGGACGCCGTGGCCGTCACTCCTTGGCGGTCTCCACGCGCTCCAGTGTCACCGGGTGAAAGTACGCCTCGGCGCGCGCACCCTTGTCGTCGATGGCGTAGACCTCGTAGCAGCCGCCGTCGACCTTGATGTTGCGGATTTCCCAGCCTTTCTCCTTCAGCATCGCGGCGAGCTTCTCCTGCGGCTGCCAACCGTCCGGAGGTCCGGAGTCGCAGGTGGCGAGTCCGGTGGCGCCCGCGACGCCGAAGGATGCGATCGCGATCGCCATTGCGGCCAGGACCGCCGCCGAAACCTTGCGTGACATGTCAGGCTCCTCGATTTGACGTGACTCTCCCTTCATAGCAGACGCGAAACGGCGCGTGTAGGGCCGGAAAAGATATAGTTGCGCGTGGCCCGCGCGCGATGATTTCGGACCCGCCCGAGTCACCCGCGCGTCGGCGCCTCTGCTATCAAGAGTCCTTTACGGCGAGGTCGCAGGCTTGGCCGAAGTCGCCCGCAACGCGGCAAGTCCCTTCGCGCGAAAGGCCGTCGAGGACCTGCAGGCCGACGCTGCTTCGCACGGCTTGCGTCGCGCGCTCGGACCCTGGCACCTGCTGCTCTTCGGCATCGGTTGCATATTGGGCGCGGGCATCTACGTGCTTCCCGGCACGGCGGCCGCGAACTTCGCCGGTCCCGCGGTCATGGTCTCATTCGTCCTCGCGGGGACCGCCTGCGCGCTCACGGCGCTCTGCTACGCCGAGCTCGCCTCGACGATGCCCGTATCCGGCTCGTCGTACAGCTATTGCTACGCATCGCTCGGCGAGGTGTTCGCCTGGGGACTCGGCTGGATCCTGATGCTGGAGTACACGCTGGCCTCGTCGACGCTGGCGGTCGGGTTCTCGAGTTACCTGTCGAGCCTCCTGCGCAGCTTCGGCGTCGTGCTGCCGGCATACCTCGCGACGCCGCTGGTCGGTTCGCCCGGACCCTTCTCGCTGAACGTCGTTGCCGTGCTCGCGATCGCCGCCGTGACGGCCGTGCTCTGCGCCGGCGTCCGCCAGTCCGCGGGAGTCAACGCGTTCCTCGTGGTCGTGAAGGTGACGGTGATCGCCCTCGTGATCACGGTCGGTGCCGGCGCCGTGGATCCCGGCAACTGGACGCCCTTCATCCCGCCTCACGAGGCCGAGTTCTCGTTCGGCTGGCCCGGCATCCTGCGCGCGGCTTCCATCCTGTTCTTCGCCTACCTCGGCTTCGAGACGGTTTCCACGGCGGCCTCCGAGGCGCGCAACCCGCAGCGCGACCTGCCGATCGGCATCCTGGGCGCGCTCATCGTGTGCACGGTGCTGTATCTCGCGGTCGCGGCGGTGCTGACGGGCGTCGTGCCTTACCGCGAGCTGGGCGTCGCCGACCCGGTCGCGTTGGCCGTCGACCGGATGGGCCGTCCCGGCATCGCGGTGTTCGTCAAGGTCGGCGCTCTGATGGGCCTGGCGTCGGTGCTGCTCATCAACGCCTACGGGCAGTCGCGCATCACCTTCCAGATGTCGCGCGACGGCATGCTGCCGCGGCTCTTCGGCCACGTGCACGAGCGCTTCCGCACGCCGCACCGCGGCATCGTCCTGCTGGGCGGCGTCTCCGCGGTCTGCGCGGCTTTCTTCCCGATCCAGATGCTCGCGGATCTCGTGAGCCTCGGCGCCGGACTTGCATTCGCGACGGTATGCTTCTGCACGATGTGGCTGCGGTCGACGCGCCCCGACCTGCCGCGCCCGTTCCGCGTGCCGCTTGGCGGCTTCCGGGTCGGAAACTTCTGGGTCGGTTACGTCCCGGCGGCCGCGCTCGTGCTCTGTTTCGCCATGATCCTGCCCGTGCTGATCGACGTCGGGTTCCAGGCGGTCTCGGGCCGGCCGTTGATGGCCGTGTTCCTCGGCCTGTACGTCGTGGCCGGCGCCGCGCTGTACGTGGTATACGGGCGGCGCAACGCGGCGCGTGTGCGCGCGGGGGAGGCGCGGTGAGCGAGCGGCGCGACATCTTCGCGCCTCAGGACGATGAGCAGGTCCTGCGGCTCGTGCACGAGCATCCGCTCGCTTGGGTCGTTTCGCTGGACGGCGGGAGCTTTCGTGCGACGCCGCTGCCATTGCGGCCCCGGATCGGCGCGGGCGGCCGTATCGAGGCGCTCGAGGGGCACATGGCGCGCGCCAACCCGCAGCAGGCGGCGCTCGAGCGCGATGGCCGCGCGCTCCTGCTGTTCAGCGGGCCGCAGGGCTACATTTCCCCGTCGTGGATCAGCGACCGCACCTGGGCGCCGACGTGGAACTACGCGGTCGCGCAGTTCATCGTGACGATCGCCTTCGACGAGGCCCCGGCGCGGCTGGACGCCCACCTCGACGACCTGGCGTCCGCCATGGAGCGCGGACGTGCGGGGGCCTGGCACCCGCGCGAGATGGGCGCGAGATACCAGACGCTGAAGCGCCACATCGTCCCGTTCCTCGCCAAGGTCGTGGAACAGCGCGCAAAGTTCAAGCTCGGTCAGGACGAGCGCGACGCCGTATTCGCGGAGATCTCCGCGGCCCTTGCACGGGAGGGTCCGAAGGACCTGCTGGCCTGGATGCGCGAACTCAATCCCGACCGCTGAAATCAGTCAGTGATGCGGCTCCGGCGGCTTGGCGCCGGGAATGGTCGCGAGGTACTGCGTCGGCGCGTGGCCGAAGGCGCGCCGGAACATCGCGGTAAATGCGCTCGGGCTGTTGTAGCCGACGTCGTAGGCGACGGTGGTGACCGGCTGACCGACGGCCAGCCGCGACAATGCCTCCATCAGGCGCACGTTCTGGCGCCAGGTGGCGAAGCTGATGCCGGTTTCGCGGCGGAACGTGCGCGTGAACGTGCGCCGTCCCATGCCGGCCATGTCCGCCCAGCCGTCGAGCGGGTCGTGCTGCCCCGGATCGCGCAGGATCGCCGTGCACACCTTCACGAGCCGCGCGTCCTGGGGCATCGGCACGTCGAGCGGCGTCGTCGGCATCGCCTTGAGCTCGGTCATCAGCAGGTCCATGACGCGGCCGTCGCGGCCGTCGGGGTCGTACTCGACCGGTATGCGGCAGGCCTCGACGATCAGCTCGCGCAGGAGGCTCGAGACCTCGATGACGCGGCAGGTCGCGGGCAGGTCGGGAAACGAGGCCGGATCCACGTAGAGCGTTCGCAGCGACACGTGCCCGCGCATGTGCGCCTCGTGCTCGACGCCCGCCGGCACCCACACGGCGCGCTGCGGCGGCACGACAAAGCTCGCCTGTTCCGTGATGACGACAGTGACGCCTGCGCAGGCATAGATCAGCTGCGCACGCTTGTGATGGTGGTGGGGATCGTGATGGCCCGGCGGGTATTCGTCGGCGAGCGCGGCGATCGGACGCGGGATGTCCTGGTAATCGGCCCCGCGGGTGCTGCGGCCCATGGGACTAGCCTAGTCTGGCCCGCTCACGATGACAAATGATCGGACGGCGACGGCGGCGGGACCGCGCCGATCCGAGGATGAGCCCATGGACCACGCGCAAGGGGTGGCGGTGTCCGCGCGGGGAAACGACCTCGACCCCGACATCCGCCGTTTCATCCGCACGGCGACTGCGGCCACCGCAGCCCGCGGGGTATTCGACGATGCGCCGTTTTCCCAGCAGCGCCGCTGGGCGGAGGAAGCGCGCGCGCCGTGGCGTGAGGGCGGGCCCGCCATGCTCGAGACGCGCGACCTCGAGCTGCCGACGCGTCACGGCGCGGTGCGTGCCCGTGTGCATCGCCCGGTGCGCGGCAGCCTGCCGGGACTCGTCTACCTGCACGGGGGCGGCTGGACGCTCTTCAGCGTCGACACTCACGATCGCGTCATGCGCGAGTACGCCGCGCGCGCCGGTTGCTGCGTGATCGGGGTCGACTACGCGCTCTCGCCTGAGCGCAAGTTTCCCGTGGCGCTCGAACAGGTCGCCGACGTCGTGACCCGTCTGGCAACGGAAGGCCGCGAGCTGGGCATCGACGCCGCACGCATGGCGATCGGCGGCGACTCGGCCGGCGCCAACCTCAGCGTCGCCAGCTGCCTGCTGCTTCGTGACCAGGCGCCAGTGCTGCCGGTCTGCGCCATGCTCCTCAATTACGGGGCGTTCGTCTCGCGGTGCTCCGAGGATTCCTGCCGGCGCTTCGGCGGCCCGGAGTACATGCTCGGTTGCGAGGAGATGGCCGGGTACTGGCGAAACTACATGCGCAGCAGCGAAGACGCGCAGAACCCGCTGGTCTGCCCGCTGCTGGCATCGCTCGAGGGCCTTCCGCCGGCCTTCCTCGCGATCGCCGAGTGCGACGTGCTGGCCGAGCAGAATCTCGAGATGGCGCGCCGGCTGCAGGAGGCAGGCGTTTCCGTGCGCAGGGTCATCTATCCGGGCGCGTCGCACAGCTTCATCGAGGCCATGTCCATCGCCGCGGTAAGCGACCGGGCGCTGGGGGAGGCTTCCGGCTGGCTCCGGGAGGTTTTCCGCGGCGCAGGCGCGGGGACCGCCCGCGGCATGGCCTGAACGCGACGGTATCCGACCCTTCCGCGAATGCGGCAGGAGCGGCGGGGAATAGATTGATTGCAAAGGGGGACCAGGCCATGGATTCCAGACACGCTTTGACCTTGCTGGTCGGTGCTGCGTTGGCGGGGCCTGGGCTCGCCCAGGAGCAAACCGCCGAAACCCAGGAAATCGGACCGGTCGTAGTCACTGCGGAACGCTACGTCTCGACCGACGGCACCTCCGCCTCCAAGTCCGACATCCCGCTCGTGGAAATGCCGCAGTCGGTCAGCGTCGTGTCGCGCGACATGATCGATCTCCTCAACTGGACCAGCCTCAACGAGTCGGTTCGTTACTCGGCGGGCGCGACCGGCGAAGCCTTCGGGCCGGACGAGCGCTACGACTGGCTGCAGGTCCGCGGGTTCGACCCCGTGCAGTTCATCGACGGCGTGCAGGCGCCGATCGGCTCCGTCAACAACACGGGCACGGACCTCTACGGCTCCGAGTCGGTGGAAGTCCTGAAAGGCCCCGCCGCGGTGCTCTACGGCCAGTCGCCTCCCGGCGGCATCGTGAACATGGTGAGCCGTCGCCCGCAGGAAGGATTCGGCGGCGAGCTCGAGCTGCAGGGCGGCGAGTACAACATGTGGCAAGTGGCCGGCGACGTGACCGGCTCGATGACCGACCGCGTCAGCGGGCGGCTCACCGGCCTCTACCGCGACCGCGAGACGCAGGTGGACTTCCTGACGTCGAAGCGCCTCTTCATCTCGCCCGCCGTCAAGTTCGCGTTCACCGAGGACACCGAGCTGACGCTGCTCGCCAACTACCAGGACGACGACCTGGAGAACCAGAGCACGGGCTTCCTGCCGATCTACGGCACGATGCTGCCGAACCCGCTCGGCAAGGTGCCGGTCGGCCGGAACCTCGGCGAGACGGGCTACAACTTCTTCAAGCGCGAGCAGTGGAGCGCGGGCTACGACTTCACGCACCGCTTCAACGACCGGTTCTCCATACAGCAGAACCTCAAGTACTTCGACGTCAAGGTCGATTCGCGCGCCGTGTTCGGCGCCGGCCTCGTGGACAACGACTTCAACGGCGAGCCGGACGATTACCGCACGGTCAACCGCTTCGATTTCCCGTTCAACGAGCGGATCGACTCCCTGACCGTGGACACGCGTGCCTACCTCGACCTCGGCGACGGCAGCGGCATCGACCAGGCGCTGCTGTTCGGCGTGGACTACCGCGACTACGACGGCTACTCGGAGTTCGGCTTCGGCGTCGCGCCGGCGATCGACCTCTTCGAGCCGGTCTACGATGCGGTCATCCCGCCGGCGGTGATCTTCCCGTTCATCGACGAGACGCGCGAGCAGTTCGGCGCCTACTTCCAGGACCAGATCAAGGCCGGCGGCTTCGTGCTGACGCTGAACGGCCGCAACGACTGGGTCAAGCGTGATCCCACCGTCGGCGAGAGCCAGGACGACGAGGAGTTCACCTACCGCGTCGGCGTCAACTACGTGTTTGACAACGGGCTGGCGCCGTACGCGCAGACCTCCACCTCGTTCCAGCCGGTGACCGGCGCGACGTTCGAGGGCGTGCCCTTCGAGCCCACCACGGGCGAGCAGATCGAGGCGGGCATCAAGTACGACGGCCGCACGCTCGGCCGCGGCGTGCGCTTCTTCGGCTCGCTCTCCGCCTACGAGATCGTCCAGGAGAACGTGCTGACGCCCGATCCGGTCAATCTCTTCTTCAGCGTGCAGGAGGGCGAGGTCGAGGTGAAAGGCGTCGAGCTCGAGGTCACGGCCCGCATCCGCGAGCGCCTGACGTTCAACCTGGCCTTCACCAGCATCGACACTGAGGTCACGAAGACCACCGACCCCACCGTGCTCGGCAACGAGCTGGTGGCCGTGCCCGACATGCTCGCCTCGGCGCTCGTCGATTACACCTTCCAGGAAGGCCCGATGGCCGGCTTCGGGTTCGGCCTCGGCCTGCGCCATCGCGGCGAGCTGTACGGCGACGGCGCCAACCAGTTCAAGAGCGACGACGTGACGGTATACGACGCGATCCTGCATTACGATACGGCCAACTGGCGAGTCGCGGTGAACGCCAGCAACTTCACCGACGAGATCTTTGTCGATCGATGCAGCAGCACGTCGAACTGCTTCTACGGAACGCGGCGCCTCGTCACCGGCAGCGTCACGCGCAAGTTCTGACCGTTTCGGCCATGCGGGCGACGCTGCTCGTAGTCCTGCTCGCGTGCGGGTTGCAAGCTGCCGCGCAGCCGGTCGCCCCGCTGCCCTTCGATCGCATCCTGCGTTACGAGGAGCTGTCGGCCCTGCTGAAGCAATGGGCCGACGCGAGGCCTGAGCTCGTCAGGCTCGAGAGCATCGGCACGACGCCCGGGGGCCGGCCGATCTGGTTCCTGACGATCACGAACGATTCCACCGGCCCCGCCGCGGAGAAGCCTGCGCTCGTCGTGGACGGCAACATGCACGCCACCGAGTGGGCAGGAGGCGTCGCGGCGCTGCACTTCGTGCACAAGTTGCTCGCCGGCTACGGCAAGGACGAGCGCGTGACGCGCCTTCTCGATACGCGCACGATCTATGTCCTGCCGCGCATGACACCCGACGGCGTCGATGCGACGCTGGAGGAGGGGCGATTCATCCGCTCCGTGAATCGGCCTTACCCGACGGCGGAGCCCCAGCCCGGGATCATTCATAGCGACGTCGATGGCGACGGCCGATCGCTGTTCATGCGTTTTCGCGACGCCAACGGCCCCTGGAAGCAGTACGCCAGCGATCCGCGGCTGATGGTGCCCCGCGCGCCGGACGAGACGGGCGGCGACTATTGGCGGGTGCTGCCCGAAGGTAGGGTCGAAGGGTACGATGGGGCTACGATCGCCGATGAGCCCGAGCACGAGGCGCTCGATTTCGGCGCCAACTTCCCCGGCGACCGTGGGACCTCCGTCAGCCAGACCGATGGCCCCTACCCGACGTCCGTGCCGGAAGTCGCTGCCTATGTCGCAGCGATCTCAAGCCGCCCCAACATCGTCGCGCACGTCACCTGCCACACGTTCGGCGGACTCGTCCTGACGCCGCCGGTGAACCTCGGCGAGGAGATGCCGGAGCCGGATCGGCTGGTCTACAAGACGCTCGCCGGAAAGGCGGCTGCACTCACGGGCTACACCGCCATCTCCTATCTGGACCTGCGCAGCGTCGATCGCGAGAAGCAGATACCGAGCGCATTCGGCTGGCTGTACGACCGGCTGGGCCTTTATTCATTCATCACGGAGTTCTGGAATCCGTTGACGGCTGCTGGAATCTCGCTCGAGAACACGACCGCGTCCGCCTGGCTGTGGGGATTTCACCCCGTCGAGGACGAGCTCAAGCTCTTACGCTGGAGCGACGAGCACCTCGACGGCGAAGGGTTCGTTGCCTGGCGTCGCTTCGAGCATCCCCAACTCGGAACGGTGGAAATCGGCGGCTTCGACCTGATCCGCTACTGGTACAACGTTCCCTTCGATCGGCTGGAGCGCGAAGTCGCGCCGCACAGCGAGTGGCTCGTGTACCTCGGGCTCTCGACACCGCGGCTGGCGGTCCGATCGTTCACGGCCGAGCCTGCCGGGGAAAACCTCTGGCGCCTGCGCCTGGTCGTCGAGAATACGGGCTGGCTGCCTAGCCATGGCTCGCAGCTCGCGCTCGACCGCCAGGCGGTGGGGGGCGTGTCGGTGAAGCTGGAGTTGCCCGCCGGTGCGCGGTTGATCGAGGGCGATGCCACCCGCCAACTTGGCCAGCTGGCGGGACGCACGACTCAGCGCTCGACGGCGAGCTGGTGGGGCTATACGCCCGGGACGCCCGATCGCGCCGTAGCGGACTGGATCGTGGCGGCGACCGCGGGCGCGACCTTCAAAGCCAGGGCAAACCACGAGCGTGCGGGAAGCGCCGATGCCGAACTCGTGTTGAGCGCACGACCCGACTGAGGACCTCCATGAAGCGACTACTTCTCGCCTTGCTGGCAATCGGCGTCGTTGCAGTGGCACCCGCGCAAGCCGATTCGAAAGAGATGGTCATCGAGATCTACCGTATCGCGCCGGGCAAGCATGAGGAGTTCCTGCGGCAGATCGCGCTCTACGACCGCGCCAATGCCGAGGCGGGGCTGCCGCCGCGCCAGCTCTTCGTGCACGAGGGCGGTGCCTCCTGGGACTTCCTGCTCCTGCAGCCGGCGCATCACACGGAGGAGGAGAGCGCGAAGCTCGATGCCGCGTTCAAGAAGCTCGGGATTCCGCAGGGCGCGAAGTTCTTCGTGAATTTCCGGCAGCTCATCGCCGAGCACACGGACACGAACGTGGAAGCCACGACCGCCGCCGAGTACCTCAAGAAGCTGGAGTGAAGTTGCGCGGCGTGACTTTCGGCCTTCGCGGGCTCATCGCGGGCATCGCGATTCTACTGGTGACTACGGCAGCCCGTGCGAACCCCGACCTCGAGACGGGGCGTCGCCTGTTCGAATCGACCTGCGCGGCCTGCCATGGCGCGCAGGGACGCCCGAACCCGGACGACCCCGCCGTGAAAGCGCTCGATCCGCCGCCCGCGGATCTCAGCGATCCCTTGTTCAACAGCCGCGAGCCCGCGCTCGACTGGCGGCTCGTGGTGACCCACGGCGGGCATGCGCTCGGCCTGTCACCGCAGATGCCCGCCTGGGGATCGGCCTTCAGCGAGGAGGAAATCGAGTCGATCGTCGCCTACGTGAAGACGCTGGCGCCGGGCTCCGATCGCTATCCGCCCGGCGAGCTCAACCTCATGCTGCCGGTCCGCACGCAGAAGGCGTTTCCCGAAGACGAGGTCGTCTGGAAGTCGCGTTACGCGGACCAGGACGGCGAGGACGTCTGGCGCAACGTCCTCGAGTTCGAGAAGCGCTTCGGGCGCGGCGGCCAGGGCATCCTCGAGCTCGTCGAGGAAGAGGGCAGCCTGCACGAAGTCGAGGTCGGCTGGAAACAGGCGCTGACCTGGAGTCTCGCCGATGGCTACCTGTTGTCCGGAGGCGCCAAGGTCGCGATTCCCACGGAGGGGGACGGATCCGAGGAGCTCATTCCCTTCCTCGCCTGGGCGCAGGAGCTGTCATCGCGCGCGACACTGCAGGCGAGTACGCGCGCGATCCTGCCGTTCGACGACGTCGACGCGGGCGAGCTCGAGTTCGCGGGCATCGTGCATTTCACCTGGTCCGACTGGCCCCAGCGCGTATTCCCGGCGATCGAGGCGACGGCGACGGTACCGTTCGAGTCGGGCGACGAGGATGCTGTGCAGTTCACCGTCCTGCCGCAGCTGCGCTTCGGGCTCACCCGCGGCGGCCATGTCGCGCTCAACCTGGGCGCTGAGATCCCGCTGAGCGACCAGCCTTACGACTGGCGCGCGCACCTGACGCTGTTGTGGGACTTCGCGGATGGAGGTTTCTTCAAGGGGTGGGGCCGCTGATGTCGCGACGCTTTGCCGGCCTGGTCCTGTTGCTACTGGCCGCGGTCGCGCGGGCTGAAAGCGGAACGGACGATTCGGTGCAGGCTCTCCGGGCGGAGCTGGAACGCCTGAAAGCGGCGCAGGCCGAAGGTGCGGCGGCGATCGAGAAGCTGGAAGGGCGGCTTGCTGCCCTGGAAGCGCCGGTCAGCGCGCAGGAATCGCTGCAGAAGCCACCCGAAGCGCCGGCGGCGCTCGCGATGGACGCCGCGCCGCGATCCCGACTCGATGTCTCAGGCGACTTCCGCTTGCGCTACGAGGGCAATTACGGCGACGACGACGCCCGCGACTGGCAGCGTGGCGTGCTGCGGGCGCGCCTCGGCGCCACCTACGTCGTAAACGACCGGCTGACGATTGGGGCCCGCCTCGCGACCGGCGATCCCGACGATCCCAACAGCTCGGACGTGACGCTCTCGAACTTTGCGGACGACTTCGACGTCAGCCTGGATGCCGCCTACGCGAGGCTTGCACTCGCGGATGCGACGCTCTGGGGCGGCAAGTTCCAGCTTCCGTTCACGCGGACGGATCTCGTGTGGGATGGCGATGTCAATCCGCAAGGCGTCGGCGCCAACTACGCGATGCCGTTCGGCGGCGGAGCGCTGAAGCTCGCCGTCCTCTATTTCCTGGTCGACCAATCCGTCGCCGGCTCCGACAGCTCGATGCTCGGCGCGCAGCTCGGCTTCGACCTGCCTCTCACCCAAGACCTCCGGGCGGAGCTTGCCGCGGGCTGGTACGACTACGCCCTGCCGGGGGTGGCGGGCGCCGATACCGGCGACCTGCGCTCCAACCTGGTGGGGCCGGACGGCCGCTATGTCTCCGACTTCGACCTGGTGGACGTCATCGCATCGCTGACATTTCGCGGGCAGGAGTCCTGGCCGCTGCGCCTGACCGGCGAATACGTCCGGAACCTGGGTGCCCGATCGTCCGGCGATACGGGCTACAGCATCGAGCTCTTCGCAGGGAAGGCTTCCGAAAGGGGCGACTGGCGGCTCGGGTACGGGTACTCGGTGGCGGAGGTCGATGCCGTGCTCGCCGCGTTCTCACACGACAACACCACGATCGCCACCAACTATCGCCAACACACGCTGGTGCTCAACTACGCCATCACGGAGGACGTGATCCTCGACGCGACGCTGTACCACTACCGTCCGTACGACGTGGAGTTCAGCGGGGTGAACGATCCCGAGGACTGGCTGGACCGGCTCCGACTGAACGTCCTCGTCAACTTCTGACGCGTCAGTGCGACGCCGAGGAACCTGGCAGGTAGGCCTCGGGGCCTTGCCGCCTCACGAGCAGGGTCCGGATTTCCCATTGGGACTGTGGGGGAACGTCTTTCAGGTATCGGATCTCTCCGCCCGCCTGCACGGCGACCGGCACGCCCTGCTCGAACAGCACGCGGTTGCCCGCGATCGCCGGCACCTTGTCGCCCGGCGTCACGACTCCGACGAGATTGAGCGGGTCTGCCGCCGAGATCGACACGCGGTCGATGGCCGCGTCGCGCGAGACGCTTTTCAGCAGGTCGGCCGCTTCTGGCAGCGCAAACTGCTCGCCGGCGAAGCCGCTCACGAAGCGCCCGCCGCGGATCTCGCCGCGCGCTTCCAGCCGGCGGTACACGTAGAAGAGCTCGCGCCACGCCGGCAGGCCGGACTCGCGCTCCAGGAGCTTGCGGAAGACGATGCCGTAGCGGCGCAACAGCACGCGCGCGATGTGCTCCACCGCGGGATCGGCGAGCGCGGCGACATCGACCGGTGCGGCGGCGCGCCGTGGCAGGCTCCAGCGTCCCGCGTCGTCCACGTCGGTGAGCGGCCGGCGGTACTGGCGCAGCTTCTCGCGGCGCCGCTTCGAGGTGATCAGCACCCGGACGCCTGCGAATGAATCGGACGTCACGCGACCGCGGCTGACCAGCTCGGCGAGGGCCAGCTCCACCTCGGCGCGGACCAGCCCGGTGTCGTGCACGAGGTCGCTGAAGAACGAAGCCCCGTGTTCCTTGAGGCTTTCGAGGATCCGCTGCGCGCGTGGCGAGAGACCCTCGATGGCGGCGGGCGGCGCCTGGCGTTTCTGCCAGTGCGCGAGCGCCTCGCGCTCGACGAGCGTGATGGGCGTGCTGCGCACGGGTGCCGAGGCGGGGGCGACCTCGCTCGCGGCGGCCTCGACCTGCCGGAACCAGGCGATGCGGCCTGCCGCGCAGAGCTTGTCGAGTTCGTGCCGCGAGTAGCTCCGCACGCGCAGCGGCAGGATGTCTCGTTCCCAGGCACCGGCCGGCACGGCGAAGCCTTCCAGCTCCCGCAGCACGGCGAGCAACCCGGCTTCGCCCTCGCGCCTGTCGTCGCGATCTTCCATCGCCACGCGCTGCCAGCGGAAGAGGAAACGCATCAACTGCGCCTGGGGCACCGCCTGGATCTCGCTGCGCTTGCGGTCACGCGTGTAGCGGTGGATGCGGATCAGCAGCCGCCGCTCGCACCATTCCTCGGCCGGGCCGCTGAACCGGCCGCGCATCACCGAGCCCTGCGCCTCGAGCATCAGGAGCCCGGCACACACCTGGGATTCCGGCAGGTCCAGGGACACGGCGAGCGATCTCGCCGTCACGGGCCCGAGCAGCTCGAGCCGGCTGCGCAGGACCTCGGCCAGCGACTCGAGGTCTCCCTCTTTCGCCTTCTCGAACTCGGCCGAACGCTCGACGGCGACCCAGAGTCCGTCGTGGTAGACGACGCGACGCTCCTCGCGCAGCCGTTCGAGCAGCTTCTTCCAAGGCTCGATTTCGGGTGTCGTCAGGAACCCGTGCACGACCAGCGCATCGTGCAGCTCGTCGTGATTGCCGATCTCGGGCCAGGCTTCGGCCCTGACGCGTGCGATCGCTTCGGGATCGAGGCGGCCGAGGTCGGCGGCGTCCCTGGGCTCGAACAGCCTCTGCGTCGTGATGGCCCTCGTGCGGCGCTCCTCGGCCTCGCCGTCGTCGAGAAAGGCGTAAGGCTTCGCCCCGATGACGGCGTGGGCAAGCGCCGAGGGCGCGGACAAGTCGCGGCAGACGACTTCGACCGAGCCGTCCTCGATGCGCTGGAGGAGCCTCAGGAAGCCGTCCTTGTCCATCGTTTCGTGCAGGCAATCCTCGACTGTCTGCCGCACCAGAGGGTGATCGGGGACGATCCGGAGGCCGGTGAGGTTCTCTGCGCAGGCGAGCTGGTCGGGGAACACGACGGCCAGCAGGTCCTCGGCGTCCGCGCGCTGGAACTGCGGCGGCATGCGCTTGCCGTTGCGAACGCGCCGGACGGCGAGGGCGACGGCGGCATTCCAGCGCCAGCGCGTGCCGAACATCGGCGCATCGAGGAGGGCCTGCACCAGCACGTCGCAGGCGGTCTCCGCCTTCAGGAAGGCCTTCACGTCCTCCAGCGGGAAACTGTGCGTGGGCCCGAGCGACAGCACGATGCTGTCCTCGAGCGCCGAGGCCTGCAGCTCGAAGTTGAACTGGCGGCAGAAACGCTTGCGCAGCGCAAGACCCCAGGCGCGATTCACCCGGGAGCCGAATGTCGAGTGGATGACGAGGTGGGTGTCGCCGACGTCGTCGAAGAAGCGCTCGAACACGACGCGATCCAGTGTCGGGAGTGTGCCGAGCGCCGCGTGACCGACTGCAAGGTATTGGGCGAGCTGGCCCGCTGCGGACTCGTGAAGCGCGAGCTCGTCGCGCAACCAGCGCTCGCAGGCGGCGGGCCCGCCTTCGAGATGCTCCATCGCCTGCTCGCGCAAGCGCGAGACCGAAGCCGAGAGTTCGTCGCTGCGCGAGGGCGCCTCGCCAAACCAGAAGGGGATCGTCGGCGCCGCGCCGCGCGCGTCCTCGACGAAGACCTTGCTCACCTCGACCTTCTGGATGCGGTACGAGGTGTTGCCGAGCTGGAAGATGTCGCCGGGGATGCTCTCGAAGGCGAAATCCTCGCCGATGGAGCCGATGCGCAGTCCTTCGGGGTTCAGTATGACGTCGCAGTCGAACTGGTCCGGGATCACGCCGCCATTCGTCACCGCCGTGAGCCGCGCCCCGCGCCGCGCGCGCAGGCGGCGATTCACCGTGTCGTAGTGCAGGTAGGCCGAACGGCGGCCGCGGCGCGTGGAATAGCCGTCGGCGAGCATCCTGAGCGTCTGTTCGAATTCGTCCGCGGTGAGTTGTGCGTAGGGTGTGGCCCGCCGGAAGGATTCGAGCAACTCCTCGACAGTCCACTCCCGGCAGGCGACTTCGGCGACGACCTGCTGCGCGAGCACGTCCAGCGGCTTGTCCGGCACGCGGATGCGGTCCAGCTCGCCGCGGCGCACGCTGTCGAGGAGCGCCGTGCATTCGACGAGGTCGTCGAGGGACAGCGGGAAAAGCCGGCCCTTGGGGATGGCTCCGATCGCGTGACCTGCGCGTCCGACGCGCTGCAGGAAGGCGGAGATCAGGCGCGGCGAGCCCATCTGGCAGACGAGGTCGATGTCGCCGATGTCGATGCCGAGCTCGAGGGACGAGGTCGCGATGAGCGCCTTCAGGCTGCCCTCCTTGAGCCGCGTCTCCGCCCTGAGGCGGTGTTCCTTCGAGAGGCTGCCGTGGTGCGTCGCGACGTGCTCGGCGCCCACGCGTTCCGCGAGGTGGCGCGTGGCCCGCTCGGCGAGCCGCCGGTTGTTCACGAAGATGAGGGTCGTCCGGTGCGACTGGATCAGCTCCGCGAGCCGGTCGTAGAGCTCGGACCAGACCTCGTTAGCCATCACGGCTTCGAGCGGAGAACGCGGCACTTCGAGCGCCAGGTCGCGCTCGCGCACGTGGCCGGTGTCCACGATCTCGACGGCGCCAGGCCGGTTGCCGACCAGGAATCGGGCCATGGCCTCGAGCGGCTTCACCGTCGCGGAGAGGCCGACGCGCACGGGCGGCTTGTCGCACAGCGCCTCGAGCCGCTCGAGCGAGAGCATCAGGTGCGAGCCGCGCTTGCTGCCGGCGACGGAATGCAGCTCGTCCACGATGACGCTCTTGACGCTCTTCAGCATCGCGCGGCCGGATTCCGAGGTCAGCAGGATGAAGAGCGACTCCGGCGTCGTGACCAGGATGTGCGGCGGACTCTTGCGCATCCGGTTGCGCTCGAAGCTCGACGTGTCGCCCGTGCGCACGGCGTCGCGGATCGGCACGTCGTCGAGCCCCTGCTCGAGCAGCTGGTCGCGGATGCCCGCGAGGGGCTCCTGGAGATTCTTCTGGATGTCGTTCGAGAGCGCCTTGAGCGGCGAGACGTAGAGGACGTGCACCTCGTCCGACAGGCCCCGGGTGATGCCCTCGACGACCAGGTCATTGATGGCCGAGAGGAAGGCGGCCAGCGTCTTGCCGGACCCGGTCGGCGCGGCTATCAGCGCATTACGATGCTTGGACGTGACCGACCAGGCGCGGGCCTGCGCCTCGGTCGGCGCTGGGAAGCGGTTACGGAACCACCCGGCGACGGCCGGGTGGAAGCTGGCGAGAGCGTCCGGGGGCATCGCGCGATTGTCTCACGCGCGACTGGCTCATGGGGTGAGCCCGCCGTGCAGTGCCGGGTATGGCCCGGCGTCGAGCGCGTGGAATTCCATGCCGAGCGGCCGCGGGTTCGTCACCGTGCGATGTGTCGCCTGTTCGAAGACCCGGCATGCGCGGCAGGCATCGAGCGGCCCTTGCAGCGCCGTGATGAGCGCGCGGAGGCGCGCCGCCTCATGCTCCGTGGCGATGTAGCTCCAGCGCCAGACCATGACTCCGCGTCCCTCTCGTTTCATGTAGTAGGCGGAATGCCGTGCTTTTTCGTAGCGCCAGGCCTCCCCGGAGTTCTCGACCTCTTTCTTGACGCCGATGCGCAGGCCAGGCGGTTGACCGGCGAGCACGCGCTCCAGGTGTCCCGGCGAATGGGCGATGGTCAGGCGGACGACCTTGTTGATTGCGGCATCGAACATGGCGTGCCCGATACCACGCCATGGCGGGGCTGGGGCGCCGTCGGTGGGCGGCGTGATCGCGGGTCAGAGCGACGCCGACGACCCGGCTATTATTGCCCGCGCTCAGTGTGTCGATTCAACGGGGCTCCGCACGACTGACGGGTGGAGCGCATGGTCAACATGAACCAGGACAACTACCGCTGGGTGATCGTGGCCGCCGGGGGCCTGCTCGGCTGCGTCGCGTTCGGTGCGATGTTCTCGCTGCCGGTCTTCCTGCGCCCCATCGCTCAGGATACGGGCTGGTCATACACCGGCGTATCGACCGCGATGACCATCGCGTTCCTGGCGATGGCGCTTGGCAGCCTCGTATGGGGGAGTCTCTCCGACCGCTTCGGCACGCGGGTCGTCGTGCTCGCGGGCGCGATCCTGCTGGCGGGGAGCCTTGCGCTCGCGAGCTTCGCGAAGTCGCTCTTCGCGTTCCAGCTCGTCTACGGCGTGCTGGTGGGCGGTGGCACGGCGGCGATCTTCGCCCCCCTGATGGCCTGCGTGACCGGCTGGTTCGAGACGCGCCGCAGCCTCGCGGTGTCGCTCGTCTCCGCGGGCCTCGGCATGGCGCCGATGACGATGACGCCGCTGGCCGGCTGGCTCATCAGGAGCCACGACTGGCGCGCTTCCATGCTGATCATCAGCGGCATCGCCGCGATCATCATGATCCCGGCCGCCTTTCTCATTCGCAGCGCGCCGGCGCTGGCGAACGCCGGCGCCGCGCCGGCCGCAGCCGCGGAATCCGGGCCGGAGATGTCGCGCTCGCAGGTGCTCCGCTCGCCGCAGTTCATCATCCTGCTGCTGACGAATTTCTTCTGCTGCGCCACGCACTCCGGGCCGATCGTCCACACCATCAGTTACGCGGTGACATGCGGCATCCCGCTGGCCGTCGCGACGACGATCTACAGCATGGAGGGCCTCGCCGGCATGGGCGGGCGCATCGCATTCGGCCTGCTCGGCGACCGCTTCGGCGCCAAGCACGTCCTGGTCCTGGGGCTGCTGGTCCAGGCGTTCGGGACGCTTGGCTATCTCGCCGCGCGCGAGCTCGAGACCTTCTACACCGTCGCGGCGATCTTCGGCTTCATCTACGCGGGCGTCATGCCGCTCTACGCCGTCATCGCGCGCGAGAACTTCCCGCTGCGGATGATGGGCATGGTCATCGGCGGCATGGCGATGGCCGGCGGGCTCGGGATGGCCACCGGTCCCGTGACCGGCGGCCTGATCTACGATCGCTTCGGGAGCTACTCGTGGCTCTTCGTCGTCTCGTTCGCGCTCGGGATCGGCGCTTTCCTGATCGCGTTGACTTTCAAGCCGTTCCCGAAGAAGCCGGCGGTGCCCGCTCCGGCGTAACTTCCAGTACCTCTGGATTCACCGGGAGACGGGCTTGACGTGAGCGAAGGCGCTGCGCGCGTTCCAGGTCGGGAAGGCCCGAATGATCCAGCTGGGACCTTGGAGCTGGATGCGGCCGGTACGCGTGGCATCGACCCAGGTGAGCTGGCCGGCATGCCATTTGACGAAAGCTTCGGCTTCCGCGGTGACGAAGAGATCCTCGTCGAAGCCGGGGTGTGTCTTGCAGATCTCGGTGTCGCCGTGCTCGATCAGGAGCCAGTACCGCTCCTTGCGGGGGCGGCCGGTGAAGTCGAAGCGGATGACGGCGCGTCGTTGCGGGAGCCGGTCTCGCCGGATCGCGTGGCACATCGACCACAGGCCCACGAAGGGATCGAGGTGCTGGGGGGCGATCTCGAGCCAGCGGGCACCCCACTCGCCGAGCGTCCCGCAGACTTTGAAGAGATCGCGTCCCGAAGGCGTGAGCTCGTAGTGGCAGCCGCGCCCGCCGGGCTTGGGCGTCGAACGGACGATGGCGAGCCGTTCGAGCTGCTTGAGCCGGTGTGAGAGCAGCGTGCGGGAGATTCCCGGCGCGCCTTCCAGTATGTCATTGAAGCTGCCGCAGCCCAGGTACAGGTTGCGGACGATCAGCGGCGTCCAGCGCTCGGCGAAGATCTCGGCGCCACGGGCGATGGGGCAGTACTGGCCGTAGGTCCGCACGGCCCCAGTGTGGCGCGCCTTCCCCGCGGATGGGAAGTCCAGATTCTAGACTTCACAAACCCGGCCTCCGGTGCTGCGATCAGGCCCTCGGACACGAGAGCCGCCCAAGGAGTTCGCCATGACGCTGAATCGCCGCGACTTCGTTGCATCGGTCGGCATGACGCTCGTCGCCGGGGCGCCTGCGCGCGCTGGCGCAGCGAACGAGCCGGTCGCCGCCCCCGCAATCGGAGGGTTCCGGGGCCAGCTGATCACCGCCGGCCATGCCGACTACGACAGAGCCCGGGCCGTGTGGAACGGCGCCGTCGACCGGCGCCCACGGCTGATCGCCCGGTGCGGCGCGACCGCCGACGTGGCCGCGGCCGTGCGCTACGCGCGTGACCATGACCTAGAGATCGCCGTGCGGGGCGGAGGCCACAATGTGGCAGGCACTGCGGTGTGCGACGACGGGATCGTCATCGACCTCTCGGCGATGCGGTCGGTGCAGGTGGATCCCGCCAGCCGTGCGGCGCGGGTGCAGGGTGGCGCTCTGTGGGGCGACGTGGATCGTGAGACGCAGGCCCACGGTCTCGCCACCACCGGCGGCATCGTCAGCCACACCGGTGTCGGTGGGCTCACTCTCGGCGGGGGCCTCGGCTTCCTGATGCGCAAGCACGGGCTCGCAATCGACAACCTCATGGCCGCCGAGGTCATCACCGCCGACGGCAGCATCGTCCGGGCATCCGCCGATGAAAATCCCGACCTGTTCTGGGCGCTTCGAGGCGGCGGCGGCAACTTCGGCGTGGTCAGCACGTTCCAGTTTGCCCTGCACCCTGTCGGTCCGGCCGTGCTGGCCGGGCCGGTCTTCTGGCGGGCCGACGACACTGTCGACGTGCTGCGCTTCTACAGGGACTTCGCCGCCGCAGCGCCCGGCGAGCTCGGCACCGTCGTCAGGCTCGGTACGATCCCACCGTTGCCGGTCATCCCGGAGGAATTGCACTGGCAGCCGGCGATCGCCGTCGCCTGCTGCTACGCCGGCGCGATCGAAGACGGCGAGCGTGCGGTGCGGGAGCTGCGCCGGTTCGGGACGCCGCTCGTGGATCTGCTCGCACCCGTGCCTTATGCCGCATTTCAAGGCGCGCTCGACAATACGGTCCCACACGGCTGGCATTACTACTGGAAGGCGTCGGATCTCGTCGGCCTGCCCGACGACGCCATTGCCTTGATCGCCGATCAGGCTTACTCCGCGCGCTCACCCCGTTCGTACGTGGCAATGTTTCACCTGGGTGGCGCCGTCGCGCGCGTGCCACGCGACGAGACCGCCTACGCGGGCCGCGACGTGGCCCACAACATCGTCATCGACGGGGTGTGGCTACCGGGTGAGGCCGGCGAGCATGCGGCAGCCGAGACCGCATGGGTGCGGCGGTACTTCGACGCCCTTCGGCCGCACCGCGCGGACGGCGTCTATGTGAACTTCCTGGATGCCGACGACGACAGCAGCCGCGTCCGGGAGGCCTATGGCGAGCGCATCTACCGGCGACTGGCCGCGGTCAAGGCCGAGTACGACCCCGACAACGTCTTCCACCACAACAAGAACATCCGCCCCCGCGGCGGAGCTGGCTAGCGATCGACCGCGACGACGACTTCGTCGAGCGCCGTGACCGGCGTGAGCTGCTTGATCTCGATGACGCCGCTGGGCGCCGAGAAGAGATAACCGCGGTCGAGCACGAGCGCGCTGATGGCGAGGATCGCCACCGCGACGACGGCGCCGATCGTTCCATGGGCTCCGAACATCCTGCTGTACATGACCCGCCCTCCTTGGAAAATCGCTGTCGATCACTTTGATCCTGCGGGCCGGCGAAAGGTTGGACGGCGGTCACAGATTATTCACACGTGGGGACCGTTGGCCTCGCCTGGTGGGGGTCCGGTCGGATGCGTCCGACAACGGAAGGGGTGCGGGGCACGTTGAGTCCAATCGGCCCGGGGTGCACAGATGGGCCATGAGAACCCGAAACCACAAGACCCCGAAAGCCCAGGGCGGCAAGGCCGGATACATTCTATTGTGGCTGCTGGGGATACCGATCCCCGTGCTGTTCCTGATCTTCCTGCTGCGAGGATGCACCTGAGGCCGGGACCCTGCGCGATGTTCCCGCGATGATTGTCCACGGGCCGATGACCGCGCATCATCGCCGGTGAGGTATCGCCATGCAGGAAACCCGACGCGCCGGGGACAGGGGCTATGCCGACCACGGCTGGCTCAAGTCCTTCCACAGCTTCTCCTTCGCGGACTATTTCGATCCCGAGCACGTGGAATTCGGGGCGCTCCGCGTCATCAACGAGGACCGCGTCGCGGCGGGGCAGGGCTTCGGCACGCACGCCCACCGTGACATGGAGATCATCAGCTACGTCCTCGAGGGCGAGCTGGCGCACAAGGACTCGACCGGCAGCTCGTCCACGATCCGTCCAGGCGACGTGCAACGCATGAGCGCCGGCCGCGGCGTGCAGCACAGCGAGTTCAACCCGTCACCGAAGGCGGGCGTGCACTTCCTGCAGGTCTGGATCCAGCCGAACGTGCGCGGCATCCCGCCAAGCTACGAGGAGAAGCACTTCTCCGCGGAAGAGAAGCGCGGCCGCCTGCGGCTCATCGCCTCGCCGGATCGTGCGGAAGGCTCGGTGCTGATCCACCAGGACGCGCGCGTCTACGCCGGCCTCTTCGACGGCGACGAAAGTGCCGAGCTCGTCCTGGAACCCGGGCGGCGTGCCTATGTCCACGTGGCGCGAGGCGCGATCACGGCGAACGGCGTCGCTCTGCTGGCCGGCGATGCGCTCAAGCTGGCCGAGGCGGGCCTGCTGACGCTCTGGAAGGGCGCCGGCGCCGAGGTGCTCGTCTTCGACCTGCCGTAGCGGCCCCCGCGCTCAGCCGCCGACGACCCAGTCCCCGAACGCGTACCAAGCGCCCGTCTGGGAGACCAAGCCGATGATCGGCACCATCGCGACGAGCGCGAGGCCGCCGTACAGCGTCGCGGGATGGACACGCTTGAGCGTCGCCAGGTCCCAGGCGAGCAGCGGCAGCAGGAATGCGAGCGCCGCGAGGTCGAAGACCGCGTAACCCGGCACGGGCGATGGCAGGAACATCGCGTCGAAAGGCCAGCGGATGACTGCGGCGCCGATGATGCTGATCGAGGCGAGGAGCATCAGCCGCTTGTGCGCCTGCGCGCTGCGGCGATAGGCATAGGCAAGCGCGACGAAGGCCACATACTGCAGGAGCCCGAGCAGTGGTATCGCCAGGAAGACCTGCGGCGGCGCCTCGATGTCGATGAATCCGGTCGGGCGGCGCGCGGCGATCACGGCGGCGGCGACCCCGGTCGCGACGACCGCGGAGGCGAGTCCGATGGACATCGCGCCGAGCCGCCGGTGCAGGTCGACGCGGGCCGCCGTGATGAGCGAGGACTGCGCGATCAGCGCGACGAACCAGGCCGCCGCGAACACGCCATGGAGCAGGAAGTACGGCTCCTTCGGCGCGTGCAGCTCGACCCATTCCGGGAACCACGGGCGCAGGAAGAACGTGCGCCCGAACCCGAGCAGGACGGCGGCGAAGATGACGAGCACGAAGCCGAGGTAGAAACGGCGCTCCGCGGCGCGGGAATGTGCCATGGCCCTGCTCCCCCCGGTCTGTTCATTTCCCCCGCGCGGCATAGTACGCCGAAATCTTCGGTTCACTCCTGACCCGTTCCAGGTGCTTCGCGAGCAGCGGTGCGTGCCGGTCCACGATGTCGGCGGGTATGTGGTCGAGCGCCCCGGACTTGAGCCAGCGCACCCACAGGAAGCATTTGAGATCGGCGACCGTCAGGCGGTTCTCGACGAACCACTCCCCGCCACCCGCCTTGAGCCGCGCGTCGAGCTGCTGGAGGAAACGTGCGATGGGCCCCGCCGCCAGCGCCTCGCGCGCCTTCTGCTTGGCTTCGCCCTCGAGCGCGAAGGTGCCGCTGATCTTGTGGGAGATGTCCTCGATCGCGTCCATCACCTCGTCCACGCGCGCCGCCTGCCAGTCGTCCTTCGGGTAATGGCCCGTGAGCTTCCCGACATAACGGTTGATGGTGTTGGACTGCGTGATGACCTGGCCGTCGGCTTCCAGTACCGGCAAGGCCTGGAAGGGCATCGTGTCCCGCAGCCCGGCCCAGTCCTTGCGCGCAATGCGCCGGTCCTCGAACGGTATGCCCGCGAGGTGCAGCGCGAGCCGCGGCACCTCGCCGCGGCTGCCGTCGAAGTCGAAGTAGGTGAGGACGAGCTTGGGCATGATTGCACCTGGCAAGGATTTCGCGGGACGCGGCTGCAACGAATGATAGCGGGCAGCGGTCGAAACCGTACGCCTGGCGCGCCATGCCCGCTAAACTCCCGGCACCCGCTCGACCGCCGTACGGAAGCCGATTTGAAGTTCGCCCGATTCCTCCTTGCCTTGTGGCTGGCCGGCTTCGCGGCCGGCAGCGCCATACCGCAGCAAGCGCAACAACCGCAGCAGGCACAGGAAGAGCCCCCGGCACCCGCGCAGGCGCCGGCCGAGCAGCCCGGGCAAGCCGCGCCCCAGGAACAGGCGCCGGAAGCCGGAGCGGAGGCCGGAGCCGAGGGCGAGGTCGTGGATGGCGCCGCCGTGGATGCGGCAGCCGTCGATGCGGACATCGCGGCCCAGGAGCTGTCGGACGACGCCATGATCCGGCTCGATGCCGCGCGCGACTCCGTGGTGCAGATCCGCGGGTTCTTCGACAACTCGTCGTCGAGCGCCTTCCACGGCAGCGGCTTCGCCGTGGACGAGGGTCGCCGGATCGTGACGAACTACCACGTCGTCGCGCAGGCCGTACTCTACCCGCGCCAGTACCGGCTGGAGTACCTCGCGAGCGACGGGCGCCAGGGACCCCTGCAGGTGCTCGCCTTCGACGTGCGCAACGACCTCGCCATCGTCGCAGCCGCCGACGACCTCGAGTTGCCGCCGCTCAGGATCCGCACCGAGATCCCCGCGCAGGGCGAGCGCGCCTGGTCGATCGGCTTCCCGCTGAACCTCGGCCTCACGATCACCGAGGGCGTCGCGAACGGGCTCGTCGAGAACAGCATCGAGCAGCGCATCCACTACACCGGCGCGATCAACGTCGGCATGTCGGGCGGGCCGGCGCTTGACCGTCGGGGCCGCGTGTACGGGGTCAACGTGTCCGTCGCCATCGGCCGCCAGCTCGTCGGCTTCGTCGTGCCGGCCAAGCACATCCCGAGCCTGCTGGCCCACGCGAAGGAGCCGCTCGCGAAGTCGATGAGCGCGTTGCAGCTGCGCCAGCGGATCACGGGCCAGGTGCTCGCCTACGAGGCAGAGGTCCTGGAGGCCCGGCCGGAGTCGGGCGGGTCGCAGCAACTGCGCGGTTTCGTGCTCCCGACGAAGATGACGCGCCACCTCGAGTGCAGCACGGTCGACGAGCTGAGCCCGCATATCCGCGTGCGTGTGGAAACGGTGAGCTGCCGGATCCCGTCGCGGCTCGTCGTCCTGGGCGGCGTGTACGTGGCGGGATTCTCGATCCAGCACCGGATCCTGCGGTCGCAAGGGCTGCATCCCCTGCAGTTCGAGCGGCAGGTCAACAAGCTCGCGGCGTCGCAGTCGCGCACCGGGCAGTCGGCCCACGTCGCGCCCTTCGCCTGCGACGACGCCCTGGTGTCGCTGGACGGCTTCGACGCGCGCGTCTCGACCTGCGTGCGGCAGTACCGGCTGTTCGCGGGCCTCTACGATCTCGACATGACCGTCGTCAGCATCGACGACCGGGAGCAGGCACTGGTGAGCCGTGTTGCGCTCCAGGGTGTCGCATTCGATTCCGGCGAGCGCGTGCTGCAGCGTTTCCTGGAGGGCCTGCAATGGAAGCCGTGATGCTGGTCGAGCAGACCGGTGCGCACGGCCAGGCCGTCGTGCGCCAGCGCTTCGCGGGCGCCGGTGCGGAATGCCGCATCGGGCGCGACCTCGGCTGCGACATCGTGCTGGAGGACGACTACGCGGCCGCGCAGCATGCGCTCCTGACGCTGCTCGACGACGGCCGCGTCCGCGTGCAGGACCTCGGCACGAAGAACGGCACGCGCGTCGACGGACAGAAGGTCCCCGCCGACGTCGGCGCGGTGATCGAGCAGGCCGAGCTGATCGTCGGCCGGACCCGCCTGCTCGTGCGCACGCGGCATACGCCGATCGGCCAGGAGCGCATTTTCCGGCGCGAGTTCGTGCGCCGCCACCGCACGCCGCTCGCGGCCGCCGGCGTCGCGGCCTGCGTCGCCTATGCGGGCTTCTTCCAGTGGCTCAACGCGCCGACGTCGATGCTGCGGAGCGTCACGGTGGCGGTGCTGATCGCGCTCGGCGCGCTGGCCCTCTGGACCGGCGTCTGGGCGCTGACGACGAAGTTGAACCTGGGGAGCTGGCAGATACGCGTCCACCTGACGATCGCTTCCATCGCCGCCGCGGTCTGCGCCTGGGGCTACTGGCTCGCGGGCGTCGTCGCGTTCGCGGCGCAGTGGTCGCTGCTCGCGCAGGTCGGGGTCGTGGTGGTGGGCGCCGCGGCGCTGGGATCGCTATACCTGCACCTGCGCGAGGCGACCAGCTACGGGCGGCGCATCGCGCTTGCGCTCGCGGGCGCCGCGACGGCGGTGATCTGCGCCCTGCTGTGGGCCGTCGTGATCGGCGTGGACCAGAGCGACGTGCGGCGCGTGGAGCTGGGCCCGGACGTGCGGCTCGGGGCGCAGCGTGTCGTGCCGAACCGCGACATCGCCGACTACCTGGTCGACGTCGACAAGCTGCAGCGGGCCGCGGGCCGGGAGCGGCAGATGTCCCTGCTCAATGCGCCGCTGGCGGATGAAGACGCTGACGCCGATGCCGGGACCGACACGGACACCGACGCCGAGGAATGACTCCGCTCAGCGGTTGAACCGGCTGCCGATCAGAATCCGGCGCCGTATCGCACTGGCTTGGGCGACGTCGGGGCTGCAACCGTACGATCTGCCCGGTCCTGCCTGAAGTTTTCCGACGGCCGTGCAGCGGAACGGTCCGCCCGGTCTTCGAGCGGTGCGCGCGTCGCGGTCGCCGGGTCCATGCCAGGCAGCCGCGGGGCGGGCTGGGCCTGTCCTGCGTGTTCGGTGGTCTGCATGGGGGCGCCTCCAGTGACGCCACCAGCATAGCGCTGCCTGATTGCCGCCGTGTGACGTCCGACGTCGTGGAAAGGCGTCACACTGATGAAGGGGTCAGACCCCTTCATATTGGTGAAGGGGTCTGACCCCTTCAGGTTTCGGTGAGCAGTCGCCAGCCGAGGGTGATCCACATGAGCGCGCACGATTGCCCTTGTGGGGATTGTCCTCGGTGGAATAGTCGGCGCTCACGGGCTCCATCAGGTCCGCTCGGTGGCCCGGTCCGATGTCGCGAGGCGCGCCTGCAGGCCGGACCGGCGCGACCGGGGGTAGAGGTGGGCCACGAACTGCTCCGTGGCCGCGCGCCAGGAGAACTTCCGCGCGTGGGCGGCGGCATCCTCGCGCTTGACGTCGAGCGCCCGGAGGCAGGCGATCTTGAGGTCCTCGTGCATGACGCCCGCCCTGGAATCACCGAGCACGTCGAGCGGGCCGGTCACCGGGTAGGCGGCGACCGGCAGGCCGCAGGCCATGGCTTCCAGCAGCACCAGGCCGAAGGTATCGGTCCTGCTGGGGAACACGAAGACGTCCGCCGAGGCGTAGACCTCGGCCAGCTCCTCCTGTTTGAGCACGCCGAGGAAGTTGACGCCCGGATAGCGCGAGCGGATGCCGGCGAGCGCGGGTCCCTCGCCCGCGACCCACTTCGAGCCGGGCAGGTCCAGCGCCAGGAAGGCTTCGATGTTCTTCTCTACCGCGACGCGGCCGACGTACAGGAAGATCGGCGGCTCGGTCTTCAGGCGGTTGACCTTCATGGGGCGGAAGATGTCGAGGTCGACGCCCCGCGACCACAGCACCACGTTCCTGAAGCCCCAGGCCTCGAGGTCGCGCTTGACCGCGTGCGTCGGCGCCATGACCGCGCACGACGGGCCGTGGAACCAGCGCAGGAAGGCATAGCTCCACGACAGCGGCATGCCGACGCGCGCATGAATGTATTCGGGAAAGCGCGTGTGATACGCGGTCGTGAACGGCGTGTCGGTCGCCATCGCGAAGTGCCTGGCCGCGAGCCCGAGCGGTCCCTCGGTCGACAAGTGGATCGCTTCCGGGTCGAACTGGGCGAGGCGCCGCGCGACCTGGCGGCGCGGGAACAGCGACAGCCGGATGTCCGGGTAGGTCGGGCAGGGGACCGTCCTGAACTCGAGCGGCGTGATGAACTCGACCGTGTGGCCCATGGCCTCCAGTTCGCGCGCCGTGTTCTTGAGCGTGCGCACGACGCCGTTGACCTGCGGCTCCCAGGCGTCGGTCACGAGGGCGATCTTCATGAATCCTCCCGGGGTCAGGCTGGCAGCGCTGCGGCCGCGGAGATCTCGTCGATGATGCGGCCCAGGTTCAACGGTGCCTCGAGGCGGTTGCGCCACTCGATGAGCTTCAGCTCGCCGTCGTAGGTCTCGGCGAGCGCCGTCATGCTCTCCACCCAGTCGCCGTCGTTGCAGTAGAGGATGCCGCCGACGTCGCTGACCTCGGCCTTGTGGCCGCAGACGACGCCGTCGCAGCCGCGGCGCCGGGCTTGTTCGGCCATGACCTGCTGGAAATCCGAGATGAAGTTGACCGCGTTCTTGACCTGGTGCTTCAGGTACTGCGACAGCGACCAGTACGGCAGGCCGAGCTTCTGGCGGATCGCGTTGAGCCAGCGGTTGAGCTTCAGCAGCAGGACGTAGGTGTGGTCGCCGAGGTGCGCGAGCCAGCGCGCATGCCGGATTACGCCGTCGAAGAGGTCGCCGTGGACCACCCAGAGACGCCGGCCGTCCGCGGTGACGTGGACGGCATCCTCGGCCACGGTGATGCCGCCGAGCTGCAGGCCGACGAACTGTCGCAGGTGCTCGTCGTGGTTGCCCGGGATGTAGATGACCTTCGTTCCCTTGCGCGCCGCGCGCAGGATCTTCTGCACGACGTCGTTGTGCGCCTGCGGCCAGTACCAGCCTCTCCTGAGCTGCCACCCGTCGAGGATGTCGCCCACGAGGTAGAGCGTGTCGGCCTGGTGCGTGCGCAGGAAATCGAGGAGATAGAAGGCCTGGCACCCGGGCGTTCCCAGGTGGATGTCCGAGAGCCAGATCGTCCGGTAGCGATGAAACTCCTCAACCGGTGCCAGCATGGTGCTTCCTGCGGTCGCCTGACACGCGCGCAGTAGGCCAGCCGGATGTTAAGGGCAGGTTAAAGACTCGGGACATATTGAGCTGTGCTTCACAAGCCGCTGAAATTGCTCGCGGCGCCGGAAATGTGAAGTTTTTGTGTCAAGTTATGTCACCGTTCCGGGGGAGGTGATCATGAAAACCACGATCCATGCGGTCGTCGTTGCGACGGCCCTGTCCTTTGGCGTAACCGGTCTTTCCGTCGCGGAATCGCCCGGTCCGGGCGAGCCGACGCTGGCCGAAGTGCGCGCGGTCACCGAAAAATATCAGGACGTCAACGTCGCACTGGCGGAAGGCTACATCCGCGACCCCGCCGACATGTGCGAGACGGCCGACATGATGGGACGGCCGGCGTCCGAGGGCGCGATGGGCGTGCATTACTTCCGTCCGGACATGCTGGGCATCACCGCGCCGCCCAATCCGCGCGTGAACGGCAACGGCACGCACACGGATTTCCGCGCACCCGCGATCCTGATCTACGAGCCGCAGGCCGATGGCTCCATGCAACTCGTGGCGGTCGAGAACCTCGTGTTCCAGGCGTCCTGGGCGGCCGCCGGCCACAGCTCGCCGCCGACCTTCCATGGCGTCCCCTACGACAACATGCAGGACGACCCGGCGACGGCGCCCGACGAGGCGCACAACTTCGAGCCGCATTTCGACCGCCACGTCTGGGTCTACCGGGAGAATCCTGCCGGCGTGTTCTACCCGCTGAACCCGGCGGTGAGCTGCGAGCATCACGGCGCGAAGCCCGCTGCGGAGACCGCGGCAGCGAAATAGCACTCTCCGGCGGTTGCAACTGCCCGATGGGACCCCATGGTGCACTTCGCACCCCTCCCGTGGTCTGATCCCGGGAAGGCCCGGAAAAGGGCCGGAGGCCAGCGCATGACCCGATTCGCCAGGAATCCAGAAGCGATCGCTAAGCTCACCCCGGAGCAGCACCGCGTCACCCAGCTCTGCGGCACCGAAATGCCGGGGACCGGCGCCCTGCTGCACAACAAGGAGCCGGGCATCTACGTCGACGTCGTATCGGGCGAGCCGCTGTTCGCATCGACCGACAAGTACGACTCGGGCTCCGGCTGGCCGAGCTTCACGAAGCCGCTAGAGTCCGCGAATGTCAGGGAGCTCGCGGACGAGTCGCACGGCATGGTGCGGACGGAAGTGCGCTCCGCCAATGCCGACAGCCACCTCGGCCACGTATTCACCGACGGTCCCCGGGATCGCGGGGGACTGCGCTATTGCATCAATTCGGCGTCGCTCCGCTTCATACATCGGGACGACATGGAGAAGGAAGGTTACGGGGCATACCTCAACCAGGTAGGAGACAAGCGATGACCACGGAACGCGCAGTGCTGGCCGGCGGCTGCTTCT
>DATEEF010000058.1:0-17941 GCA_035281265.1 Steroidobacteraceae bacterium | reverse complement strand
GGACGTGTTGACGGCGCCGAGCGCCTCCGGGTTCTGGGCGAACCGGGTCGCGTCGCGAAAGGGCGAGGCGGCGGACGCATGCGCCAGCATCGCCTCGTCCCAGTCCTCCCCGACCAGCGCCATCACGCGCTCGAGCACCGGACGCGGATCCAGGACGAGGTCCTCGTAGCGGACGGTCAGGAAGCGCGGGTCGCCCCACCAGCGGCGCGAACCCTCGATGTCCCGTACCCAGCGCCGGGCGCAGCCCGCGATCGGCCTGCGGATGCCGGTCGGGACGAGCTTGCCATCCACGACCTTGTGCCGCGGGTGGGTCCGCAGCGAGCAGGCGACGTCGCGCCCGTCGCGCAGCACGTGCACGAAGCGCGCTTCCGGGAAGCAACGGAAAATCTCGGCGATGCGACTGATGTTGCGCGGCGTCTTCTCCGCCCAACGGGCTTTGCCGGCCTTGCGCATGCAGAGCGCGGCGAAGGCCTCGATGAAGGCGGGGCGCGATGCGGCCGCATCGAAGAGCGCGCGCACCTCGGCCGGGTCGAAGCCGAAGCGATCGGCGAGCCAGCGCGTGTCGACGGCCCGCCGGCGGAACAGGCTGGATTCCGGCCCGCAGCAGATGCGGCGGTGCGAGTCGAGCATCATCCGGAGGACCGTGGTGCCCGAACGTCCGCAGCCGCCGAGCACGATCGGCGGAAATGGCGACGGTGCCGCCGCCGCGAACGAATCGGCGGCGGCACCCGCCCCGATCATGGCGGCGAGGTCCCGGAGGAATCGCGGAGCGCCCATGCCCCGCGGACTCTACCTCAGTTGACCGAGGCGGTCGCCTCGCGGAACTGCGCGATCGTGGCCGTATTCCCGTGCACCGACGCGATCTTCTCGGCCGGCAGCCGGAGCTCTCGCAGCTTCTTCGCGAACGAGGCGGTCGAGGTCTGCGGCGGGCCGAAGGGCGCATCGTTGTTCGGGACGAAGAACAGGTCGCCCTGGAACACGACCTTCTCGGCGGGCAGCCAGGCGATGACCATCTCCTTGGCGTGCGGGTTCGGGCCGATGTCGATCAGCTCCAGGCTGCGCGAGCCGTCCTTCAGCACGCGCTTGCCGTTCTCCAGCAGCAGGAACTCGGGCTTGCGCGGGCTCTTGCCGAGGCGGTCGTTCTGCTGCGACGCCGCCATCGCCTCGATCACGGGCCTGTTAGTCGCCGTGGTGATGACGGTGGCGCCCTCGGCGATGAAGCTGCGCATGCCGCCGATGTGGTCGCCGTGATGGTGGGTCATGGCGACATAGCGGATCGGCTTGCCCGGGAACAGCTCGTGGATGCGCTTGATCACGGCGTCGGCGCCGTCGCTCGAGCCGGGCGCCTCGACCGCGACGACATGGTCGGCGAATCCGACCGCGAGCGTGTTCTGGTTCTGGCCGGCGACGTTCTGGATCACGAACACGCCGTCTGCGAGCTTGTCGACCTTCTCCTCGAGATTGGTCGGCACCGGCTTCACCTCGGTGTAGCCCGCAGCCTGGACCCGGAACGAATCGTCCGTCACCGGCGGGTTGAACTCCGCCTTCACCGTGTAGCGCGTCTGGTCTTCGCCGAGCTGCCGGTTGGTCCAGCGGCGCGGCACCTGGTAGTTCCCGAGCTTCTGGTAGTCGCCGAAGATGATCTCCGAGGCCTCCACGCCCTCGAGCGAGTCCACGAACAGCAGCTCGTACTTGGAGACGAGCCCGGTGGCCGCGTCCACGTAGAGCGCGATCTGCTGCGTGTCCGGCATGACGAAGGTGATGACCTCGTGGCGCCGGCCGTCGAACTGGTCCTCGCCGAGGTAGCGCAGCGAGTTGGTGCGGTCGAGCGCCTGCCGCAGCAGGAGGTTCGGCAGTCGCCGGTGGTACTGGACGAACTGCTGCTGGGTCGCCTGCTCCGCCGGGATGGGCGTGACCGTGCGCGCGCGGTTGTCGTACGTGCCGCCGCTGCCATCCACGATCGTGACCGTGTTGTCGGCATCGAATCCGAAGCCGCTCGCCTTCTGGTCGAGTCGCATGCGGTTCTTCTCGAGGTCGATCAGGAGCGTCTCGTCGAAGCTGCCGCCCTCGAACGGAGGCGCCGGCGTGGTCATCTGCAAGCGCGGAAACGTCTGGCCCTCGAGGTGCAGGCGCACGACCTCGATCTCGCGCAGTGCCTCGGCGCCGCCGTTCGCCTCGACCGCGCGGTCGAGCACGGCGCGCGCCTGGGTCTGGGACAGCTCGGCGCGGGTTTCCGTGTTGGCCGCGGCGGCGACCGTGGCGGCAGCGGCGAGGACGATGGCGATCGCGGTGCGCAGCATGGCGGCTCTCCCGATTGGCTGCCCCGGACGCTAGGCCATGCCTGCGCGGCGCATCAATCGCAATGCGCCGGTCCGTGCGCCGCGCTCGCCAGGCCGTGCAACGCCGGCGGGATGACAGCCCGCCGCGCGGATGCGACGATGCCCGCCATGCCTTTCCGCGCCGCCGCGATCCTTTCCGTCCTTGCTTGCCTGCGCGCTGCCGCGGCGGCCGCCGACGTCGTCGTCATCCCGCCGGGCATCGTGACGCATGGCGACGGTCGTGCGCCGATCGAGTCGCTCTATCGCGCGAGCCTCGGTCTCGTGGAAAAGGGCTGGACCGCCGAGGTGGTCGTGACCTCGTCGCCGCCGGGCACGACGACGGGACTGCCTGTCATCGCGCTGCGCTCGCCGAAGCCCGGGCCCGCGGTGTGGATCCTGGCCGGCATCCACGGCGAGGAGCCCGCGGGGCCGAACGCGGTGGCGGCGGCGATCGACGATATCGCGCTGCTCGGCGAGCATCGCGCGGTCGTGCTGATGCCGCTCCTCAACCCGCACGGCTATGCGCGCAACTGGCGCTACCTCAACACCGCGACCTACTCCGAGTCGGTCGACGGACAGAGCGTCGGCGACTCGTCGCATCTCCTGCCTTCCACGAAGGACCCGGCGAAGCCGCGCGCAGCGGCCGCGTCCAGCCCGGAGGCCGGCGCGATCACGGCCTGGATCCTGGCCCGGCAGGCGGACTATCCGGCCCTGATCAGCCTCGACCTGCACGAGGACAACCTGATCGACGAGGGCTACGTCTATTCCCAGGGCGCGGCCGGCGCGGCGGACGAGCAGGCGAAGGTCGCGGTTGCCGTGCTGCGCGACCAGGGCGTGCCCATCAAGATGGGCGGGACGACGCGCTTCGACGAGCCGATCGAGCGCGGGGTCATCGGGCCTGTCACCGACAGCTCGGTCGACGAGCTGATGAGCGCGCGCGAAGTCCTGGTGGGCGGTGAGCGACGTCCCGGCCCGGGCGCCAGGACGGTGGTCGTGCTCGAAACGCCGGCCGCGGCGCTGCCGCTCGCGCAACGCGTCGGCGCGCACGCGGCGCTGCTGCGCACGCTCGCGAAACGCCTGCTCGTGGTCGACTACGGCTACTAGGCCCGCCATGCAGGGCGCCGGAGTACCCAAGTCTCTCTTCAACGAGGCGATCGGCCTGATCCAGGCCGGGCGCCTTGCCGACGCTGAAACCCGTTGCCGCGCTTCGCTGGTCAAGTTTCCCCGCGACGTCAACATGCAGGCGCTGCTCGGGGCCCTGCTGGTGAAGATGGACAGGCTCGACGAGGCCGAGGCGATGCTCCGCGCAACGATCGAGGCGGCGCCTTCCTTCGCGAAGCCGTTGGAGGACCTCGGTTACCTGTTGCTGCGCGCCAACCGCGCCGGGGACGCGCTGCCGATCCTCGAGCGCGCGACGCACCTCGACCCCTCCCTCGAGCGCGCCTGGTTCAGTCTCGGCAAGGCCCTCGCGTTGCTCGGGCGCGGCAAGGATGCCGATGCGGCATTCGAGAAGAGTTTCGAGCTCTCGCCGGAGCGGCGCCTGATGGCGCACGCGGCCGAACACCAGAAAGAGGGCCGCATCGAGGAAGCGGAGCGCATCTACCGCCGGGTGCTGCGGAAGAATCCGGACAATGTCGATGCATTGCGGCTTCTGGCGCTGCTCGCGCTGCGGGTCGACCGGCAGGACGACGCCGAGTCGCTCCTCCAGCGTGCCATCGAGATTGCTCCGGACTTCCTGCTGGCGCTCCTCGACCTCGGCCGCCTGCGCAAGGAGCAGGACCGTTACGAAGAGGCCCTCGAGTGCTTCGATCGGGTGATCGCGCTCGAGCCTTCGCAGCCACAGGCGCATTTCCTGCGCGCGGCGACGCTCGCGCGGGCTTCGTTCACCCACGAGTCGATCGATGCCTACCGGAGCTGCCTTGCGGTCCGCCCGGGCCATGTCGGCGCCCTGCTCGGGCTCGGCCACGTCCTGAAGGCCGTGGGCGACTATGACGCGGCGGTTGCCTCGTACCAGGCCTGCATGCGTGAGGCGCCGGACTTCGGCGAGACGTACTGGAGCCTCGCCAACCTCAAGACCTACCGGTTCGACGACGCCACGGTTGCGGAGATGGAGATGCGCGCCGGCGCCTCCGGCGCCAACGAACAGTCGGTCGTGAATTTCCAGTTCGCCCTCGGCAAGGCCTATGAGGACCGGGGCGACTACGAGCGGGCCTGGGATCATTACCGGCGCGGCAACGAAACCCAGCGGGCGCAGGTGAAGTACGACCCCGTGCAGACGGCGGTGATGAACGACCGCATCCTGGCCGCTTTCGACTCCGCACTGATCGAGAAGCTGCGCGGCGCCGGCGATCCGGATCCGTCGCCGATCTTCATCCTCGGGCTGCCGCGGTCCGGCTCGACGCTGCTCGAGCAGATCCTGGCGACGCACACGGACGTCGAGGGAACGAGCGAGTTGCCCTACGTCGGCCGCCTCGCGACATCGCTCAACCTCAACCGCCCGGACGGCGTCAATTACCCCGAGGCGATGCGCGAGCTGGCTCCTTCGAACCTGGCCGCGCTGGGCCGCGACTACCTGGCGCGCGCGCGCATGCACCGGCGCTCCGGCGCGAGCCGTTTCATCGACAAGATGCCGAACAATTTTCCCAACGTCGGCCTCATCGCGCTGGTGCTGCCGAACGCGAAGATCATCGACGCGCGGCGCCACCCGCTCGACGCCTGCCTGTCGAACTACCGGCAGCTGTTCGCCAAGGGGCAGAATTTCACCTACGACCTCACCGAGATCGGCGAGTACTACCTCGAATACCAGCGGATGATGGACCACTGGCACGACGTCCTGCCGGGCCGGGTGCTCACCGTGCAGTACGAGGACGTGGTCGGCGACTTCGAGCCGCAGGTGCGGCGGCTGCTCGCGTTTTGCGGCCTGCCCTGGCAGGACGCCTGCCTGCGCTTCTACGAGAGCGAGCGACCGGTGCGGACGCCGTCAGCGGAGCAGGTCCGCCAGCCGATCTACGACCGCTCCGTCGGGCACTGGAAACATTACGAGGGGCAGCTGGGGGAGCTGATCGACGTCATCGCGCCGATCCGCGATCGCTACCGTCGCTACGAGCGCAGCTGAGCGGCTTCCTGCGCCGGCGGTTTCGCCCTGCCCGGGATGGCTCCCGGCGGCACGTAGTCGAAGATGAAGTTGATGCGATCCTCGGCGCCCTTGTTCATGACGCTGTGGACCTTCTGGTTGTTGATCTCGTAGGCCTCGCCCACCTGCAGCTGGTACGGCCGCCCGTCGATCATGAAACGCACGCGCGGGTTGGTGACGATCGGCACGTGGATGCGGTGGCCGATGCCGAACGACGGGTGGGAGTCCCGGTGCGGCATGATGCGCCCGCCCGCCAGAAGCTTTGCGGCCATCGCGCGGATGATGGTCCCGCCCGGCGGATAGAACCTGCCGATGATGTCGTGCATCACCGGCACTGCCACGGCCGCAAGCCGGTCCCAGCCCGGCTGCTTCAGCACCTCGATCGCCGGCCAGTCCTCGAGGTTCGCGAACAGCAGCACGATCGACCGAGTCTGCTCGTGGACCTCGTAGTCCTTCTGCCGCTGCACGTTCTCGTTCCACGCGGCCTCGTCCTGGGCCAGGATGGCGGCGCCGAGCGCCGCCATGTCCACCTGGCCGAAGTTGCGGATCGGGTCGCCGATGTCCACGCCGGCTACCAGTCGTAGCGGAAACTGAGCCCGTACGTTCGCGGCCGGTTGACGGACTGGCGCTGCTCCGCCCAGCGGTTGCTGAGGAACAGGTTGGCGCGCTCGTCCCAGAAGTTGTCGACGAAGAACGCCGCGGTCCAGCGTTCGCCCTCGAGGCCGACGCGGAAGTCACCGGTCTGGTAGGCCTCCTGGACCTGGACGCCGCCGGCGGCCACGACCGACTCGATGCCCTCGAGGTTGTTGACGGATTCGCCGACGTAGGCGAGATCCACGCGCGCGAAGGGCTGCGCGTTCAGCAGATTGCCGCGCGGGCGGAACTCGATGCCGAGCGTCGCCGTCCAGTCCGGCGTGAGCGGCAGCCGCGCGCCCTTGGTCACCGGGATCGGATCGAATGCCGGGTCCAGCACCAGCTCGGTGGCCTCGGACACCTCCCCGTCGTTGTAGCCGAGCGAGGCATCGATCTGCCAGGCATCGTTGACCGCGAAGAGGAATTCCGACTCGAAGCCCGTGATCTCCGCGCTCGGCAGGTTGACGTAGCCCAGCTGGAAGACGCTCGGTTGCGGGTCCTCGACCTGGACCGCGAAATCGTCCCATTGCATCGAGTAGATCGCGATGTTGAACCGCAGCCGGCTGTCCAGCCACTCGGTCTTCGCGCCGACCTCGTAGTTCTTGAGCTCGTCCGAGGTGAAATCGCGGGGCAGGATCGAGGCGGGCCGCACCGGGTTGCTGCCGCCGTTCCTGAAGCCCTCCGAATACGTCGCATACACCATGCGGTCGTCGTCGATGCGATAGCTCATGTTGAGCTTCATGACGGAACCGCTGTCGTCCGTGTCCGCGGTCGCATCGGTCAGCGAGAAGCCGGTGAAGCCGACCGGGGCCTCCTGGTGGAGCTGGAACTTCCGGTCGTACTCGAACCAGCGCCCGCCGGCAGTGATCGTGAAGTTCTCCGTCACGTCGAAGCTGACTTCGCCGAACATCGCGCGCTGCTCGAGGTCGGTGTCGTAGATGCCGATCCACCACTGGTCAGTAGGCGCGAGCGTTCCGCCGTAATAGGCGTACTGCAGGTACGCGAAGTACTCGAACGCCGGCGTGTCGGCATAGTTGTTCACGAAGCTGTCGAACTGCGTGTGGCCCGTCTCCTTGCTGTAGAAGGCGCCCACGAGCCAGGACCAGCGGCTTTCCTCGTCCGCCTTCGACTGAAGGCGCGCTTCGAACGTCGTGATCTCCGTCTGCTCGTCGTTCTGGGCAAAGCCGCGCGGGTCCCCGCCGAAATCGTACAGCGTATAGTTCGGCTGGCAGAAGGGCGGCGGTGGGTTCTCGTTGCCCAGGCTGTCGAAGCGCGGACAATTGAAATTCCACTCGTAGTCCGTGGCGTCCGCCTCGTAGTGGAAATCCCGGTCGAAGTACGACGCGGCGATGACGAGGTCGCCGATGGGCGTCGCTGCATTCAGGGTCAGCCCGAGCTGGTACCACGAGTCGTCCAGGCTCTCCTCGGAGAAGCGCACCTGCTCCAGGTCGCCGACGCCCGCATAGCCGAAGCCATCGGTCGAAGCCGGCGTGATGTCGCCATGCCCGTCCGCGGAGATGTCCTGGTAGAGGCCGGAGAAGGTGAGATCCACGCCCTCGCTGATGTCGAAGCGCAGCGCGGCACGTCCGCCCACGGTGTTAACGGTATTGACGTCTTCGTCGACGACGTCGGCGTTGTCGAAGGTCTGTCCCTTGCTCGTCGTCAGGACGTTGTCGATGAAGCCCGCGTCCTCGGCCGCGAAGCCGACGAGGCGCAGCGATACGCGGTCCTCGGCGAGGGGGAGGTTCAGCATGGCGCTGACGTCGTAGCCGGCGTCCCCGTCCTCGACCTGCGTGAGCTCGGCCTCGGTCCAGGCGTCGAAGCCGGACGGGTCGGGCTTCGCGGTGATGACCCGCAGCGTGCCGGACTGGGAGCTCGCGCCATACAGCGTGCCCTGCGGGCCGCGCAGCGCCTCGACGCGCTCGATGTCGATGAACCGGGGGTCGGGGCTGCGCCCGCTCTGCGTGATCGGCTGCTCGTCGAGGTACAGCGCGGACGAGGACACGGCGCCGAACTGGATGCCGGAGCTGGCGACTCCGCGGAACACGATCGTCGTGCCGCCCGGCTCGCGCTGCGACAGCGACATGCCCGGTATGTACTTGACGATGTCGTCGATCTGCTTCAGGCCGCGCATCTCGATTGCGTTCGCGTCGAAGGCCGCGATGGACTCCGACACGTCCTGCAGGCGCTCCGCGCGCTTGGTCGCGGTGACGATGACCTCCTCGAGCCCGGTGACCGTCGGCGCCTGCTCCTGGGCGCCCGCCGCGCTTGCCGAGACCGTGAGAACCGCCGAGATGGCGGTCGAGAGTGCCTGCGGTCCCGGACGGGTGCCGCCACGAGTGGTATCGGTCATGTCCTTCCCTCCGCAGTCTTCCGGATACTAGCGACCGGCCGTCGGCCGGGCAAATCACCGCCGGTCGCGCGGCGCATGGCCGCAACGTACCAGTCGAGGAACTCCTGGGTGAACGATTCCATGGACTCCGACAGCGGTCCCGGCTCGTAGAATCGCGAGTCGACACCCGCCTGGTTGCGCTCGATGATCGTCTTGTCGGCGACCGTCGTGACGTCCCACAGCCAGATCAGGTCGGCGAGGCGGTAGTCCCGGCCCTCGACCGCATCGCCCCGCACCAGCCAGGTGATCTCGCAGTCCGTGAGGAACTGGCCGCGTGGCGCGAAGCGGTAGACCACCACGTGGTCGCAGTAGGCGAGCGCGAACGTCAGGGGGCCGAGGTGCAGGTCGGTCGTGCCGCCGTCGAAGCCGGTGATCGTGCCGAGCAGCGGCGCGACCGCCTTGCCGTCGCGGCTGCCGGACTGCTGTCCGCGCAGCAACGGGTAGCGGTCGAAGCCGTACTCGACGCCAAATGACGGCGCTTTGAGCCAGGAACGACGGATCACGTCCTGCGTGAGCCCGACCTGCGGCGCCCGCGCCATCACCTCCGACAGCATGGCGCCGCATTCCGCGTCCGGCAGCGCGCGGCCGTGCCCGACGGAATACTCCGGATGCGCGGGCTGGCAGTGGTAGCACTCGCAGTAGTTCTCGACCGCGAGCTTCCAGTTGCTGCGGATCGGGTAGTTCTGGCGGTGCGCGACCTTCGCCGTCGCGAGGCCGTAGGGCCTTACCGCGGGCCCGAGGTCCCGCTCGAGGGGCGCGAAGTCCGGCGCATCCGCGTCGAAGTTCACGAAGATGAGACCCTCGAACACGCGAGCCTGCAGGCGCCGGAGCCCGAGCTTCGTGCGGTCGGTTCCGGCCGGCATGCGCGCGGCCGCCTTCAGCGAGCCGTCGAGCCCGTAGGTCCAGCCGTGGTAGCGGCAGGTGAAGCGCGACTCGCGCCCCGAGGCCGCGTCGCAGATGCGCGAGCCGCGATGGCGGCAGACGTTCATGAAGGCGTTGATGCCGCCGTCGCCGTCGCGCACGACGATCACGGACTCGCCGGCGACCTCGAACAGGAAGTAGTCGCCGCGCTCGGGGACCATGCTCTGGTGGCCGACGTAGTGCCAGGCCTTGAGCACGATGTGCCGGACCTCGAGCTCGTGGACGGCCGGGTCCTTGTAGACGACGCCCGGCAGCGCGAATCCGGGCCGGTAGCCTTCCAGTGCCTTGCTCAGCGAGTCAGTCATGCGGCCTCCTCCGGCCGTTCATTGTGCCGCATCCGGCCGGCGGCGGTTGGTGACGATGGACGCGGTGGCCACCGCGACGGCGACCAGGGCGATGATGATGGTGGTGATGGCGTTGATGTCCGGCGTCACGCCGAGCCGGACCTTGGCGAAGATGAACATCGGCAGCGTCGTCGCCCCAGGGCCCGACACGAAGCTCGAGATAACGAGGTCGTCGAGCGAAAGCGTGAAGGCCAGCAGCCAGCCGGATACCAGTGCCGGCAGCAGCATGGGCACGGTCACGTCGAAGAACACCGCGAGCGGACGGCCGCCCAGGTCCATGGCGGCCTCCTCCAGCGACTCGTCCATGTTGGCGAGCCTCGAGCGCACGACGACGACCACGTAGGCCATCGAGAACGTGATGTGCGCGATCGTGATGGTCGTCGCGCCGCGGTTCATCGGCCAGCCGACCAGGTTGGCCATGGAGATGAAGAGGAACAGCAGCGACAGTCCGGTGATGATCTCCGGCATCACGAGCGGCGCAGTCACCATGCCGGACAGCAGCATCCGGCCGCGCAGCTTCGCGACCCGGTGCAGCGCGAGCGCCACGATCGCGCCGAGCGCGGTAGCGAAGGTCGCGCTGACCACGGCGATGCGCAGCGACAGCAGGGCTGCCTGGAGCAGCTTGTCGTCCTCGAGCAGGCTCGCGTACCAGCGCAGCGAGAACCCGCCCCACAGCGTGACCAGCCGCGAGTCGTTGAAGGAGTAGATGACGACCGAGACGATCGGGACGTAGAGCAGCGCGTAGCCGAAGGCCACGACCGAGGCGAGCATGGGCGCGCGCTGCCTCATCGCGCGGCCTCGTGCTCGCGCGACTGCAGGCGCTGGAACCACATGATCGGCGCGATCAGGAGCAGCAGCAGCACGACCGAGACGGCCGAGGCGACCGGCCAGTCGCGGTTCACGAAGAACTCGTCCCACAGCACGCGCCCGATCATCAGCGTGTCGGCGCCGCCGAGCAGCGCCGGGATCGTGAACTCGCCGACCGCCGGGATGAACACCAGCAGGCAGCCGCCGATGATGCCGGGCACCGACAGCGGCAGGGTGACGTCCACGAACGCCCGCCAGCGCCGCGCGCCGAGGTCCGCGGCGGCGTCGAGCAGGTCGAGGTCCATGCGCTCGAGGTTCGCATACAGCGGCAGGATCATGAACGGCAGGTAGGAATAGACGATGCCGAGGTAGACGGCGAAGTCGTTGTAGAGCATCGCGATCGGCCGGTCGATGATGCCGGTCCAGATCAGGAACTCGTTGATGACGCCCCGGGTGTTGAGCAGCCCGATCCAGGCGTAGACCCGCAGCAGGAAGGAGATCCAGAACGGCAGGATCACCGCCAGCAGGAGCAGGTGGCGGCGCTGCGGCGGCTGGCGCGCGATGTAATACGCCATCGGGTAGCCGAGCAGCAGGCACAGGAGCGTCCCGACCGCCGCCATCTTGAGCGAGGCGGCGTAGATGATCCCGTAGTAACCGTCCTGGAACAGGAAGGCGAAGTTCGCGAGGGTGGCGCGGATGCCCTCGATGCCCGCTGCGCCCCACTCGAAGAACGGCGTGAACGGCGGCTGGGCCACGATCGGGTCGGCGACGCTGATCTTGAGGATGATCAGGAACGGCGCGAGGAAGAAGAGCAGCAGCCAGAAGTACGGCACCGCCACCGCGCGCCTCAGCCAGCGCAGCGAGCGGTCGCCGTTGGTTTCATTGCTCATGAGCGCAGGAGGATCGTGCTGCCGACTTCCCAGGAGAGGAACACCTCGTCGTCCCATTCCACCGTCAGCCTGGCGGAGCGGCGCAGGTTCTGGGCGCTGACCTGCAGGATCGCGCCGCTCTTCGTGCGCACGCGGTAGAGCGACTGGTCGCCGAAATAGCCGAGGTCGCGCACGATGCCCTTGACCACGTTGCGCTCGCCGCCGTCCGGCGCCTCGCGGCTGATCGTGATCTTCTCCGGCCGGACGGCGACGCAGGCGCCGCCGTCGAGCCCCGACGGGTCGTCGCAGGCGACGGCGAACTCCGCGTCCAGCGCGTCCGAGCGAACGGTCACCCGGCCATTCGCCGCACCGGTGACGCGGCCCTCGATCAGGTTGATGTTGCCGACGAACCCCGCGACGTAACGGTTCGCCGGGTACTCGTAGACCTCGCCCGGCGTCCCGACCTGCGCGATGCGCCCGTCGTGCATCACGGCGATGCGGCTCGCGAGCGTCATCGCCTCGTCCTGGTCGTGGGTCACGACCACGAACGTCGTGCCGAGCTGGTACTGCAGGTTCGCCAGCTCGAACTGCGTGTGCTCGCGGAGCTTGCGGTCCAGCGCCGCGAGCGGCTCGTCGAGCAGCAGGAGCTTCGGGCGCTTGACCAGGGCGCGTGCGAGCGCAACGCGCTGCTTCTCGCCGCCGGACAGCTTGTCGGGCTTGCGCGCGGCGAGCGGGCCGAGCTTCACGAGCGAGAGCATCTCGGCCACGCGCTCCTTCACCTGCGGGTCCGGGACGCGCTCCTTGCGCAGCCCATAGGCCACGTTCTGCTCCACGGTCATGTGGGGGAACAGCGCGTAAGACTGGAACATCAGGTTGACCGGCCGCTCGTACGGCGGCACGTCGGTCATGTCGGCGCCGTCGATGAGGATCCGGCCCGACGTCGGCTGCTCGAAGCCGGCGAGCATCCTGAGCAGCGTGGTCTTGCCGCACCCCGAGCTGCCGAGGATCGCGAACAGCTCGCCCTTCAGGATGTCGAGCGACACGCGGTCGACCGCCGTCGTGTCGCCGAACCGCTTGGTGACCTCGCGGACCTGGACCAGCGCCGGAGGGTTCGGGGCGTTCACAATCCTGTCTTCACGCGCGACCAGACGCGCGAGCGGCGGCGCTCGGAAATCGGGTCGTGGATCCGGCCCTTGTAGAGCGACTGCCGGACCGACCCCGGCGGGAACACCGCGGGGTCGTTGCGGATGTCCGCCGGCACGAGCGGTATCGCGGCGAGGTTCGGCGTCGCGTAGCGCGTTTCGATCACGATCGGGGCGGCGACGTCGGGGCGGAGCAGGTAGTTGAGGAAGCGATGGGCGTTGTCCGGGTGCGGCGCGTCCGAGGGTATGAACCAGAGGTCGAACCAGGCGAGCGTCCCTTCCTTCTGCGTCGTGTATGCGAGCGGCACGGGTTTCCCGACCTGCTGGGCGCGCATCATCGCCTGCGCGTAGTCGCCCGACCAGCTCATCGCGACGCAGACTTCCTCGTTCGGCAGGTCGATCAGCATCTTCGCCGAGCTGAAGTACCGGATGTAAGGGCGCACGGCCTTCAGCAGCCGCTCGACGTCGGCGAGGTCGTCAGGGTCCACGCTGTTCGGATCGTGGCCGAGGTAGAGCATCGCCATCGGGATGACGTCGGTCGGCTCGTCGAGGAAGGTGACGCCGCAGTCGGCGAAGCGCCTCACGACCTCGGGCTTGAAGACCATGTCCCCGCTCGTCACCGGCGCATCCGGCATGCGCTCGCGGACCATGCGCTCGTTGTAGGCGAAGCCGGTCGTGCCCCAGAGGTAGGGCACGCCGTAGCGGTTGCCCGGGTCGTCCTCCGCCACCGACTGCATGACCCAGGGATCGAGGTACTTCAGGTTCGGCAGCTTCGACTTGTCGAGCGGGCGGTAGACGCCGATCGGGATCAGCCGCGCCGAGTAGCGCTCCGCGTGCACGACGACGTCGTAGCCGGTCCGGCCGGCGAGCAGCCGGGCCTCCGCCATCTCGGTCGAGTCGTAGGTGTCGTAGTTGACCTTGATGCCGGTCTCGCGCTCGAAGTTCCGGATCGTGTCCGGCGCGATGTAGTCGGGCCAGGTGAAGACATTGAGGACCTTGCTTTCGGCCGCGCCGGCCGCGCCTGGAACGGCGAGAGCGAGGAGCAGCAACGCCGCAAGCGGGGGCTTCACGCTCACAGGCCCCCGAGCCCGCGCTTGGCGAGCGCGCGCGCGATGATGAGCCGCTGCACCTCGCTCGCGCCTTCCCAGATGCGGTCGACGCGCAGCTCGCGGTAGAAGCGCTCGGCGCAGTTCTCGCGCATGTAGCCACGCCCGCCCAGGATCTGCAGGGCCCGGTCGGCAACGCGGTTCGCCATCTCGGAGGCGTAGAGCTTCGCGATCGCGCAGCGAACGTGCAGGGACTTCAGGTCCTCGCCGCGGTCGTGCGCCTCCGCCGCCTCGAACGTCACGAGGCGAGCGGCCCACAGCTCGGTCACGCTGTCGGCCAGCATCGCCTGCACCATCTGCTTCTCGGCGAGCGGCTCGCCGCCGATCATGCGCGTGGCGGCAAAGGCGGAGGCCTCCTCGATCAGGCGCGCCGCGGCGCCGCAGCAGCGCGCCGCGATCATCAGCCGCTCGCGGCGGAACCAGGCGTGCGAGAAGCGCATGCCGCCGCCCTCGGGACCGAGCCGGTTCGCTTCGGGCACGGCGACGTCCTGGAAGCGGTAGGTCGGGTGGTGGGCGCTGAACGTGTGGCTGAAGGCCGGCGAGCGCAGCACCTCGATGCCCGGCGTGTCCTTCTCGATGAAGAACAGCGAGTCCGATCCCGCGTGCGGGCCGTCCGCGAGCCGGGCCTGGAGGATGAAGTAGTCGGCGAGGTTCGCGCTCGTGACGTACCACTTCTCGCCGGTGATCGCGTAGCCGCCTTGCGCGCGCCGGGCGGTCGTCTCGATGGCGACGTCGCTGCCCGAGCCGCTCTCGGTGATCGCGTAGCACTCCTTCCGCGCGCCGGCCATGAGCGGCAGGATGAAGCGGCGCACCTGGTCGGGCGTGCAGGCCTCGAACATCCAGCTTTGCGCCTCGGAGAAGCACCAGCAGAGCGCGTTGGTGACGCGCCCGAGCTGCTCCCAGACGGCGACCTGGTCCACGATGCGAAGCCCGAGCCCGCCCTGCGACTTCGGCACGTCCATCGCGCTGAAGCCGAGCTCCACCGCGAGCTTCTTGTGCCGCTTTTCCGCCTCGGGCGGCAGGCGGCCCTCGTGCAGCTCGGCCTCGACTTCCCAGGGAATCAGCTCGTCGGTGGCGAAGCGGAAGGCGCGTTCGCGCCATTCCCGTGCAGTTGCGTCGAGAGCGATGTCCACCTTGTCAGCTCCCCGCTTTCGCTTCGGGCTGGGTGAAGTGGCGGGGAAAGACGTCCGCCAGGTATGAGAGCGTCACGCGCTTGGCGCGTTCCCGGCTCATCGATTCCGGCCGGACCAGGAGGTCCAGCCAGAGGCCGTCCGTGAGTGCCGACAGCCCGTCCGCGACCAGGGCAGGCTCCACGTCCTTGTAACCGCCCTCCTCGCACAGCCGCGCACAGATGACGCGCACCATGTCGTCATAGGACCGGTCGCGCTCGGCACAGATCCGACGGTAGGTCGGCCGGAAGCGCCGCTCGCCCCAGAAGGCGAACCAGACTGCGAGCTTCTCGCGCGAGCAGATCGTGCGGCGGAAATCGAGCTCGACCATGGCGAGCAGGCCCTCGACCGGAGAGACCGACCCGATCTCGGCCGCGTCCTGGACGGCATTGCGGTACTCGTCGGCGAGATAGCGCAGCGTCTCCGTCAGGAGGCCGTCCTTGCTGCGGAAATGCAGGTTGACGATGCCCTGGCTGAGGCCAGCCTCCTGGGCCACGGTCGCGATCGTCGTGTCGGCGAGGCCACGGTCGGCGACGCTGCGGATCGTGGCCAGGATCAGCTGCTCGCGGCGCTCTTCCGGGGGTGCGGTACGGCGTTTCCCCAGCACCGCGAGCTGTCGTTTCGCGCTCACAAAACAGCTTGTCTTTTCAGCAAGTTAAGCCATAAACGGGCACGCACGGAGGCCACATGATACCCGGTTCGCCGGGGCAATCCAATGAATGAACACATATTCACTCAAAATGGACGGGGCGGGGCCGTTTAGGGGACACTAGGCCATCCCGACCGAGCCGTCCCGGACCCCAGGAGGCGAGCCGCCATGATCCGAAGCCTCGCGAAATCGAATGCCCAGTTCCAGAGGGCCATCCGCCGCCTCCCCCTCGGGGTTTCCTCCAATTTCCGCTACTGGGGCGAGGACAAGACGATCTACGTGAAATCGGCTCGCGGCGCCCGGCTGACCGACATCGACGGCAACGAGTACATCGACTATCGACTCGCCTACGGCCCCTGCATCCTCGGCTACGCCGACGCCCGGGTCGACGCCGCGGCCCGGGCCGGCCAGGAAGTGGGGGGCGTGTTCGCCCTCTCCACCGAGCGCGAGCTGGCGGTTGCCGACCGGATCGCGAAGATGGTGCCGGCGGCCGAGCTCGTGCGCTTCTCGAATTCCGGCACGGAGGCCGTCATGGCGGCGCTGCGCGTCGCCCGCGCCCATACCCGCAAGGATTCCTACGTCGTCATCGAGGGCGGCTACCACGGCGTGTTCGATGCCGCGCTGTGGACCACCGCCGTGGAGGAATGGAAGCCCGGCCACGGCGACCCGCAGCTGGTGCCTTACAGCGCGGGCGTCCCGCACATGCTCCGCGCCATGATCCACTCGGTGCCGATGAACGACACCGAGCGCCTCGACGCGGTCTTCAAGGCCTACCACGAGGACATCGCCGCCTTCCTGATCGAGCCGATCATGGGTAACTGCTGCTCGATCTCGGCGACGCGCGAATTCCTGCGCGAGGCGCGCGCCCTCTGCGACAAGTACGGGATCCTCCTGATCATCGACGAGGTCAAGACGGGCTTCCGCGTCGCCAGGGGCGGCGTGCAGGAGCTGTTCGGCGTGAAAGCCGATCTCTGCACCTTCGCCAAGGCGATGGGCAATGGCTACCCGATCTCCGTGTGCTGCGGCCGCGAGGACATCATGCGCAATTTCGGCCAGGGCACGGTGCACGGCGGCACCTTCACCTGCCACTCCATCGCCCTCGCGGCGGCGGAGAAGACGCTCGAGATCCTCGACGAGACGCCCGCGCTCGCGACGATCGCCGAATACGGCACGAAGCTCCGGGGGGGCATGAGCCAGATCCTGTCGCAGCGCGGCATCAAGCACTCCTTCAGCGGCCACCCCTCCATGAGCGGCCTGTTCTTCAGCGAGAAGCCGCCCCGCGACTACCGCGACTGGGTGTCCAGCGATTACACTTTCTATGAAGCACTGGCCCCGCACCTGCACGACCTCGGGGTGCTCTGCGAGCCCGACTCGCGTGAGCCCTGGTTCATCTGCGAGGCGCACGACGACCGGTGCCTGGGGGAGACGCTTGAGCGCTTCGAGACGGCCGTGGACAAGGTCGTGAGCAGCGCCAAGCCCGAGGCGCACGCGCCTTTCACGAAATACACGACCTGAAAGAAGTACCGACTTTGGCGAAATACGACGCGATCGTCATCGGCGCCGGCCACAACGGCCTGACCAACGCCGCCTACCTCGCTCGTTCCGGGCTCAAGGTGCTCGTGGTCGAGCGCAATCCCTGGATCGGCGGCGCGGCCGTCAGCCGCGAGATCGAGAAGGGCTGGATGTACTCGAACTGCTCGTACGTCTGCAGCCTGCTGCGCCCCGAGCTGTTCCGCGACCTCGACCTCTCCCGCCACGGCCTGCAGGTCGTGCCCTACGGCGGCGGCGTGTCCATTACCTCGAGCGGCGACATCCTCGGCAACTACACCGATGAGCAGGTGCAGCGGCGCGAGTTCGCGCGCCACAACCCGCGCGACGCGGACGCGTACCACCGGTACTCGACCGACGTCATGCGCCAGTGCAAGTTCATCCGCCCGCTCCTGCTGCGCTCCCCGCCCGACCCCACCTCGTTCAAGCCGCGCGACCTGAAGGAGATGGTCTACCTGGGCCGCGAGCTGAACAAGTTCGGCGAGCAGTTCATCTACGACACGCTGCGCTTCTACTCGATGAGCATCGCCGACTTCCTCAACGAGTACTTCGAGTCGGACACGATCAAGTGCCACCTGTCCGGCAGCGGCATCATCGGCTCGGCGATGGGCGTGTACTCGCCGGGCACGGCCTACGTGCTGCTGCACCACTACATGGGCGACGTCGACGGCTCGATCGGCGCCTGGGGATTCGCCCGGGGCGGAATGGGTGCCGTCTCGAAGTCGATCGCCAACGCGCTCAAGTCCTTCGGCGGCGAGATCGTCGTGGACGCGCCGGTGCGGCAGGTGCTCGTCAAGGGCGGCCGAGCCGCCGGCGTCGTGACCGAGAACGGCACCGAATACCACGCCGACGTCGTCGTCTCGAACCTCGACCCGCGGCGCACGTACACGAAGATCTTCGACCCGAAGGA